>JADCHE010000090.1 GCA_020248665.1 Burkholderiales bacterium
CGCCCGCCCCGGCGTCGCGCCGGCTGCGCCCGGCCGGCCGCGCCGCCGAGCGCGTGCAGGACGAGCCCGCGTTCGTGCTGCACGCCATCCCGTGGCGCGAGACCAGCCTCGTCGTCGAGCTGCTCACCCGCGACCACGGCCGCGTGGCGTGCGTCGCGAAGGGCGCCAAGCGCCCGGCCTCGCGGCTGCGCGGCGTGCTGACCGCCTTCCAGCCGCTGCACGTGTCGTTCACCGGCCGCCACGAGCTGCGCACGCTGACCGCGGCCGACTGGCTCGGCGGCATGGCCGCACCGCAGGGTGACGGGCTGCTGTGCGGCTTCTACATGAACGAGCTGCTGGTGCGGCTGCTGCCGCGCGACGACCCGCACCCGGCGCTCTTCGATGGCTACGCGCAGGCGCTGGTCGCGCTCGGGATGGGCGAGTCGCTCGAGGCGACGCTGCGCCGCTTCGAGTGGCAGCTGCTGCGCGAGATCGGCTACGCGCTCGACCTCGAACGCGACGCCGACGACCGCCCGATCGATCCCGGCCGCCGCTATGCGCTGATGCCGGGCCGCGGCTTCCTCGCGGCCGACGCCGCCGAGGAGGGCGGCTTCGCGGGAGCGACCCTGCGCGACATCGCCGACGAGCGCTACGATTCGACGACCACGCTCGCCGAGGCCAAGCGCCTGACCCGCTCGCTGCTCGCGCGCCACCTCGACGGCCACGTGCTGAAGACCCGGCAGATCCTCGTCGACCTGCAGAAACTCTGAGCCTCCACCGATGATCGAACTCGGCGTCAACATCGACCACGTCGCGACCGTCCGCCAGGCCCGCCGCACCTACGAGCCCGACCCGGTCTGGGCCGCGGTCGAGGCCCATCTCGGCGGCGCCGACGGCATCACCGTCCACCTGCGCGAGGACCGGCGCCACATCCAGGACGAGGACGTGCGCCGGCTGCGCGAGCTCACGCACATCAAGCTCAACCTCGAGATGGCCGCGACCGACGAGATGGTCGGCATCGCCTGCGGCCTGAAGCCCGAGATGGCGATGCTCGTGCCCGAGGGCCGCCACGAGATCACCACCGAGGGCGGGCTCGACGTGCACGGCCAGAGCACGCGGCTGCGCGAGGTGGTCGCACGGCTGGCGGGCGAGGGCATCGTGGTCAGCGTGTTCATCGACGCCGAGCTGCCGCAGGTCGAGGCGGCGGCCGAGATCGGGGCCAGGGTCTGCGAGATCCACACCGGGCCGTACGCCGATGCGTTCTTCTCGCGCGGCCGCGACGCCGAGAGCGCGCCGGTCGTCGCCGAGCTCGACCGGATCCGCCGCGCGGGCGACGCGATCCGCGCGGCCGGCATGCGCTTCAATGCGGGCCATGCGCTCAACTACGTCAACGTGCAGCCGGTCGCCGCGCTGCCGGGCGTGCGCGAGTTGCACATCGGCCACGCGATCGTCTCGCGGGCGATGTTCGTCGGGATGCGCGAGGCGGTCCGCGAGATGAAGCGGCTGCTGCGCGAGGGCGCCGCCGGCCGGCCGGTCGCCGGAGCCTGAGCGGCCGGAGCCCGGCGTGATCTACGGCATCGGCACGGACATCGTGCTGATCTCGCGCATCCGCACGCTTCTCGAGCGCTGGGGCGAGCGCTTCCCGCGGCGCGTGCTCGGGCCCGACGAGCTGCGCGAGTACGAGCGTCGCCGCTCGCGCGGCACGCACGGCCCGGAGCGGGCCGCCCGCTACCTCGCCAAGCGCTTCGCCGCGAAGGAAGCGTTCTCGAAGGCGATCGGCCTCGGTCTGCGCGGGCCGATGACGCTGCTGTCGCTGCAGGTGCTCAACGATGCGCGCGGCAAGCCGGTCGCGGTGCCTCGCAACGCGCTCGAGCCGTGGCTGCGCGAGCGCGGCCTGGTGGCGCACGTGTCGATCTCCGACGAGGTCGACAGCGCGCTCGCGTTCGTCGTCGTCGAGCGCGCCGGGCCGGGCGAACCGCCGGCCGGCTGAGCCGCGGCCCGCGCGCGGGCCGGACCGCCCGGGCCGCTAGAATCCCCCCGGTGGATCAGACCGACCCCGCACCGAGCCCACCCGACGCCGAGCCCGCGCCGGCCTTCGACGTCCGCGCCTACCTGGGCTCCCTGACCAACCGCCCCGGCGTCTACCGATACTTCGACGCCGAGGGCACGCTGCTCTACGTGGGCAAGGCGCGCGACCTGAAGAAGCGCGTCGCCTCGTACTTCCAGAAGACCGGGCACAGCCCGCGGATCGCTCACATGGTCACGCGCATCGCGCGGATCGAGACGACCGTGGTGTCGTCCGAGGCCGAGGCGCTGCTGCTCGAGAACAACCTGATCAAGACGCAGGCGCCGCGCTACAACATCCTGTTCCGCGACGACAAGTCGTACCCGTACCTGAAGTTCACCGCGCACCGCTTCCCGCGCATCGCCTACTACCGCGGCGGCACCGACCGGCGCAGCCAGTTCTTCGGACCGTTCCCGAGCGCCTGGGCGGTCAAGGAGAGCATCCAGGTGCTGCAGAAGGTGTTCCGGCTGCGCACCTGCGAGGACTCGGTCTTCTCGAACCGCTCGCGCCCGTGCCTGCTGCACCAGATCGGCCGCTGCAGCGCGCCCTGCGTGAAGGCGATCGACGAGGCCGGCTACCGCGACGACGTCGACGCCGCGGTGCGCTTCCTGCGCGGCGGGCAGCAGGAGGTGCTGCGCGACTTCGAGTCGCGGATGCACGCGGCCGCGGCCGAGCTGCGCTTCGAGGACGCCGCGGTGCTGCGCAACCGGATGACCGCGCTGTCGCGGGTGCTGAGCCAGCAGTCGATGGAGACCGGCACCGACGTCGACGCCGACGTGATCGTCGTCGAGACCGGCGGCGGCCGGGTCTGCGTGAACCTCGCCATGGTCCGGGGCGGCCGCCACCTCGGCGACCGCGCGCACTTCCCGACGCGGGTCGACGCGCTCGACGAGCAGGTGCCCGGGGAGGTGCTCGACGCGTTCGTCTCGCAGCACTATGCCGACGGCGAGGTGCCGCCGGTGATCGTCTGCGCGACCGTGCCCGCCGGCGACGCCGAGACCGTCGAGTGGCTGCAGGCGCGGGCCGGCCACCCCGTGTCCTGGATCCGGCAGCCGACCGGGTCGCGCCGCAAGTGGCTCGAGCAGGCCACGCAGAACGCGAGGATCGCCCTCGCCCGCGTGCTCGCCGAGGAAGGCTCGCAGCAGGCGCGCACCCGCGCGCTCGTCGACGTGCTCGGGCTCGACGACGGCGACCTCGATGGGCTGCGGATCGAGTGCTTCGACATCAGCCACACGATGGGCGAGGCCACGCAGGCCTCCTGCGTCGTCTACCAGCACCACGCGATGCAGCGCGGCGACTACCGACGCTTCAACATCGAGGGCGTGGTCGGCGGCGACGACTATGCGGCGATGCGCCAGGTGCTGACGCGGCGCTACGGCCGGCTCGCCGCCGAGATCGCGGCCGAGGCGGCGGAGGGCGGGGCAGCGGGCGAGGGCGGGGCAGCGGGCGAGGGCGGGGCAGCGGGCGAGGGCGGGGCAGCGGGCGAGGGCGGGGCAGCGGGCGAGTCCTCGGGGCCCGGTGCGGACGGCGAGGCGATCGCCCCCGGAGCCGACGCCGCCGAGGCGGCCAGCGACCGCCCCGACGGGCCCGCCCGCGCCGTCGACGCGAACGCCGACGCGACCTCCGCGGCCGAGTCCGGCGTCGCGGCGCTCGAGTCGCGGATCCCGCACATCGTGCTGATCGACGGCGGCAAGGGCCAGGTCGAGATCGCGCGCCAGGTGTTCGAGTCGCTCGGGCTCGACCCCTCGCTGCTGGTCGGCGTCGCCAAGGGCGAGGACCGCAAGGTGGGCCTCGAGACGCTGGTGTTCGCCGACGGCCGCCCCGAGCTCGCGCTCGGCCGCGAGTCGCCCGCGCTGATGCTGATCGCCCAGATCCGCGACGAGGCGCACCGCTTCGCGATCACCGGGATGCGGGCGCGCCGCGCGAAGGCGCGCAACACCTCGCGGCTCGAGGAGATCGACGGGGTCGGTCCGCGCAAGCGCCAGCGGCTGCTGGCGAGGTTCGGCGGCATGCGTGGCATCATGGCGGCCAGCGTCGACGATCTGGCGTCGGTCGAGGGCATCTCCCGGGCGCTGGCCGAGGACATCTACAAGCGCCTGCACTGATGCGGTGGAACCTGCCGATCCTGTTGACCTGGCTGCGGATGCTCGCCATCCCGCTGCTGGTCGCGGTGTACCTGCTGCCGGCCGAGACCGCGTCGATGCCGATGCGCAACCTGCTCGGCACGGTGGTGTTCGTCGCGGCCGCGGTCACCGACTGGTTCGACGGCTGGCTGGCCCGCCGTCTCGGGCAGACCACCTCGTTCGGCGCGTTCCTCGACCCGGTCGCGGACAAGCTGCTGGTGTGCGCCGCGCTGGTGCTCCTGCTCGAGCTGCAGCGCGTCGACGCACTGGTCGCGATCATCATCATCGGCCGCGAGATCGCCATCTCGGCACTGCGCGAGTGGATGGCCGGCATGGGCGCGCGCAAGAGCGTCGCGGTCCATTCGCTCGGCAAGCTGAAGACCGTGGCCCAGCTGGTCGCGATCCCGATGCTGCTCTACCACCAGCCGCTCTTCGGGGTCGTGCCGGTGCAGCGCATCGGCACCTGGCTGATCTGGGTCGCGGCGCTGCTCACGCTGTGGTCGATGTTCTACTACCTGCGCCAGGCCTGGCCGCTGCTGCGCGACGCGTCGTGAGCGGCCGCGGCGTCCCGGTCCGCGGGCCCGGCTTTTGACGCGCCGGGAAAAACTGCTATCCTCCTTCTTCTGTCGATGGCGGCAGGCTGCGGGAGTAGCTCAGTTGGTAGAGCGCAACCTTGCCAAGGTTGAGGTCGCGAGTTCGAGACTCGTCTCCCGCTCCAGATCCCAAGGGAAGCTTCGATCGGCTTCCCTTTTCATTTTGAGCAGTTCGAAGGACGGCGCCCCGACCCATCGGCAGGCGCCGCTCCCTGCCGGCGCGATGGCAGAGTGGTTATGCAGCGGCCTGCAAAGCCGTGTACGTCGGTTCGATTCCGGCTCGCGCCTCCACCCCGTTCCCCCTGAATGACGTCCGCTTTGCGAGGCGTCGCGCGCGTGCGCGACCGGTTCGTGCCCGCGAAGATCCAAGGGTTCGATTGACGCCCCCGTCCGGCCGGGAGACACTCGCGCGCCGGGGACGCGCCAAGACGCCCCGGCCACACACGATGGAGGAGACATGCTGTTGAGGAAAGGCGTCATCGCCGCGGCCGTCGCGTCGGTCCTGTCGGCCGCCGCGGGCGGTGCGGTTGCCCAGGAAAAGCTGGTCGTCTGGTTCACCAAGGGCTTCTATCCCGCCGAGGACAGGGCGCTCGACACGATGATCTACCGGTTCGAGCAGAAGACCGGAGTGAAGGTCGAACTCTCCGTGTACCCCGTCCAGGACGTGATCCCCAAGACCGTCGCAGCCCTCGACTCGAACAATCCGCCCGACGTGGCCTTCGGCCACACCTTCGACTTCCAGGTCGCCGGCAAGTGGGCCAGCGAGGGCAAGCTGCAGGACCTGTCGGACGTGCTGCTGCCGTTGAGGGACAAGTTCCTGCCCAACACGCTGTCGACCGCGAACCTGACGGGACCCGGCGGCAAGAAGGCCTACTTCGCGGCCCCGATCTACCAGCAGACGATCCACATCAACTACTGGAACGACATGCTGTCGGAGGCGGGCTTCAAGCCTTCCGACGTGCCCAAGGGCTGGAAGGAGTTCTGGAGCTTCTGGTGCGACAAGGTGCAGCCCGCGCACCGCAAGGCGACCGGCAAGCGCACCTTCGCGATCGGCAACCCGATGGGCGTCAACGGCACCGACGCGTTCTTCAGCTTCCACCAGTTCATGCTCGCGCACAACGTGCAGATCGTGGACGACAGCGGCAAGGTCCTGCTCGGCGAGGCCAAGAACCGCTCCGGGCTGGTCAACGCGCTGAAGGACTACACCGACATCATGACGAAGGGCTGCACGCCCGCGTCGGCGATCAACTGGCAGGATCCGGACAACAACGTCAACTTCCACAACAAGACGACGGTGATGACCCACAACGCGACGATCTCGATCGCCGCGAAGTGGCTCGACGACTCGAACAACCAGACGCTGACCGCCGAGCAGCGGGCGCAGGCCAAGAAGAACTACGAGGAGCTGATCACCACCTCGGCCTGGCCGAACAAGGCGGACGGCCGTCCGATGAGCTACCTCGCGGCGGTGAAGCTCGCGGTCGCGTTCAAGGGCGCGAAGAACGAGAAGCGGGCCAAGGAGTTCATCGCCTTCATGATGGAGGACGCGAACCTGATCCCGTACACCGAAGGTGCGCTCGGACGGTGGTACCCGGTCACCAAGGGCGGCGCCGACCGCGACTTCTGGACCGGCTCGGACAAGCACCGCAAGATGGTGTCCGACCAGTTCCGGGCGGGCACCGGCACGTTCCCGTTCACCCGCAACTGGAAGTTCACGGTCCTGAACAACGAGAACGTCTGGGCCAAGGCGATGAGCCGCGTCGTCAACGACAAGTGGACGCCGGAGAAGGCGGCCGACGAACTGATCGCCCGCGTCCAGCAGGTCGCCGGCAACCCGCTCTGACCGGAGACCGGGCGCGCCCCGCGCGGCGCGCCCGGCCCCGAGCGACACGATGGCCGCCAACGCCCCCGCGATCGATCCGGACGCGCCCGCCGCACCCGCGGCGGCCACGGCCGCGCGCGACGCGCCGCCGTTCCGCCCCGCCTCGTGGAACACCGTCGGGCTGCTGCTGATCGCGCCCTACGTGCTGCTGTTCCTGCTGTTCGTGCTTTACCCGGTCGGCTACGGCTTCTGGCTCGCGCGTGACCCGCAGAGCTACGTGAAGCTCTGGGAGGACCCGGTCTTCGACAACGCCGTGATCAACTCGGCGCTGTTCCTGCTGGTCTTCGTCAACATCAAGTTCCTGCTCGCCCTGTTCCTGTCGGGCTTCTTCGTCCACGAGCGCTGGTGGATCCGCATCCTGGCGGTGCTGTTCATCCTGCCCTGGGCGGTGCCGTCGATCCCGACGATCCTGTCGTTCCGCTTCATGCTGAACCCCGAGTGGGGGATCATCAACACCCTGTACTTCAAGCTCACCTTCCTCGACGGACCGGGCTGGCTCACCGATCGCTGGCTGGCCTTCACCATGGCCGGCGTCGTCCACATCTGGAAGTCGCTGCCGTTCTGGACGCTGATCCTGCTCACCGGCCGACTCGCGATCAGCAAGGACCTGTACGAGGCGGCCTCGGTCGACGGTGCGTCGCGCTGGCAGCAGTTCCGCCACATCACCTGGCCGTCGCTGCGCACGCTGTACATCACCTGCACGCTGCTGTCGATGATCTGGACGCTCGGCGACTTCAACAGCGTCTACCTGCTGACCGGCGGCGGTCCGTCGGACCTGACGCACGTGCTCGCCACCCTCGGCATCCGCTACCTGCGCCTCGACCAGGTCGACATGGCGATGGCGACGATCGTCGTCGCGATGCCGCTGGTGTTGCCGCTGGTGTTCTTCATGATGAAGCGGCTGTCGCGCGGCCCTACGGACGACTGACCGATGCGCCGCTTCCTGAACGAGGCCGGGCTCTGGCTGATCGGCATCCCTGTGTTCCTGTGGACGGTGCTGCCGATCTACCACATGGTGCTGTTCGCGCTGTCGTCGAAGGACAGCGCCTTTTCCGGGCGGCTGTGGCCCGAGAATCCGACGCTGCGCAACTTCGAGATCGTGCTGCGCCAGCAGCACTTCTATCTGCACGACTTCTGGTCGCAGCTCGGCTCCTCGGTGCTGATCGCCGCGGCGACCGGCTTCTTCACGCTGCTGATCGCGACCGCCGCCGCGTTCGCGATCAGCCGGCTGAGGGTGAAGGGCGGGCGCTGGGTCATGAACGCCGCGCTCTTCACCTACTTCATCCCGGCCGCGTTCCTCGCGGTGCCGATGTACAAGACGCTCGGCCTGTACGGGTTGCTGAACAACCGCTGGGGCATGATCATCGCGATGGTCACGCTCGCCGCGCCCTACGCGATCTGGGTGCTCAAGCAGGCGTCCGACAAGCTGCCCGCCGAGCTCGACGAGGCGGCGATCATGGACGGTGCCACGGCGATGCAGCTGTTTCGCCTGGTGTACCTGCCGCTGATGGTGCCTTCGCTGGTCGCGATCGGCGTCTACGCGGTGCTGCTCGCGTGGAACGAGTACCTCTACGCGTTCCTGATCCTGTCGAACGAGAAGGACATCACCCTCGCGGTCGCGCTCGGCCTGTTCCTGTCGGCCGACGACTCGCCGTGGGAGCTGCTGATGGCGACCGGCTTCCTGTACGCGCTGCCGCCGGCGGTCATCTACTACGTGTTCAAGCGCTACATGGTGTCCGGCCTGACCGCGGGCGCCGTCAAGAGCTGAGGCGACGATGGCCGCGGTGCCACCCGATGCGCTGACCGCGCGCCTGGAGCTGCTCTACACCGGCGCGGTCCACGACGTGCTGCGCGCGATGGGCCACGACCGCTGCGTGCTGCCGATGCGGCTGCGCCCGCTCGATCCGTCGCTGAAGCTCGCCGGGCCCGCGTGGACGATGTCGGGTCGCGTGGACCGCACGCTGTCTCGACACGATTCGCTGCTGTCCTGGGTGACGGTGCTCTCCAAGGCGCCGTCGGGCCACGTCGTCGTCTGCCAGCCCAACACCCGGGACATCGCGCTGATGGGCGAGCTCTCGGCCGAAACGCTCGCGGGCAAGGGCGTGCGCGGCTACGTCTGCGACGCGCCGTGCCGCGACACCGAGTTCATCCTCGGCCAGCGCTTCCCGGTGTTCCACGACGGCTTCACGCCGTCGGACATCGCAGGCCGGTGGACCGCCGAGCGCCTTGGCGAGCCGGTCACGATCGGCGAGGTCACGGTGTGCAGCGGCGACTACGTGCTCGGCGACCGCGACGGCGTGATCGTGATCCCGAAGGCGCTCGCCGCCGAGGCGATCGCCGAGACCGAGCGCGTCGCGATCACCGAGAACGCGGTGCGCGACGCGATCCGCTCGGGCGTCGACCCGATCGACGCCTACCTGAAGCACGGCAAGTTCTGACCGCGGCCGTCCGCGGCGCGCCGGTCAGGCGGGCGTGCGGTGCCCGACGGTGAAGTCGTTGCGCCCGGTGCGGTCCACGCCGCGCAGCAGCCACAACGGCCGCGTCGAGAAGTCCACCGTGTAGCCGCTCTGCGCGCCGGGCTTCATCAGCGTGCGATCGAACAGCGAGGTCGACGGCATGTAGCGGATCGCGACGCCCGCGCGTCGCTTCGGCGAGCGGTTCGCCGCCGCGCCGTGGATCATGTAGACGTCGTGCATCGACATCTGCCCG
The DNA here is from genome assembly GCA_020248665.1 of Burkholderiales bacterium. Taxonomy (GTDB): domain Bacteria; phylum Pseudomonadota; class Gammaproteobacteria; order Burkholderiales; family Burkholderiaceae_E; genus UBA4615. The sequence goes on from JADCHE010000090.1 coordinate 9,352, forward strand.
GGCTCGAGCTCGATGTCGACCGCGGTCGACGCGTCGAACGCCGAGTCGACGGTCTTCTGGTTCAGGACCACGTCCTCGCGCTCCTCGCGCAGGTGCGGCAGCAGCGCGCGGTCGCGGTGCGAGCCGGGGATCACGCGCAGGCAGCCGTTCTCGACCTTCGATTCGTCGAGCGCGACCCAGATCGTGCAGGTCGCGAGCGGGCGGATCGGCCAGTAGTGCCCGTCCTGGTGCCACGGCGTCTCGAGCCCGTCGCCGCCCGGCTTGCAGAAGATCTGGCAGCCCCAGAGGATCACGTCGTTGCCGATCAGCTCCGACACCATGTCGACCAGCGCCGGATCGCGCGCGAGGTCGAGGAAGTCGCTGCTGCCGCGCACGCCTTCGGCGTTCTTGCCCTCGATGTGGACGCTGACGAGCCGCTCGGGGCGGATCGTCGGGTTCTCGCGGATCAGGCGGTCGAGCGTGCCTCTGAGGTGCTGGAGCTGGTCGGCAGGGAGGCGGTACGACGGCACGATCCAGCCGTCGCGGCGGTAGCGGTCGACCTCGTCGGGGGTCAGGCGGGGCATGGCGTCTCCTGGGGCCGGCGGGGTGCCGGCGTCTCCGGGGCGATCCTAGGGCGGGCGAGGGCGGCTGTCGACCCGCGTTCCTGCCCTCGATCGCGCATGGTATGGTCGGCGCGCCCGATCCGCCCCGATGACGGAATCGGTAGACGTAGCGGACTTAAAATCCGCGGCCGCGAGGCGTGCCGGTTCGAGTCCGGCTCGGGGCACCAGGTGCGGGGCCGCGCGGCGTCAGCCGGGGCGCGCCGGCCGGGGCGGGTCTCCCCCGTTGTGCCCCTCGATCGGCTCGCCGCGGCACGCGGCGACCGCCCGCTGCATCGCGCCCTCGAACGCCGCCTGCGAGTCGATCACGGTGGTTCGCCTGGACCAGGCCGTCGCCATCGCGCCGCCGCCCGCGGCACGCGAGACCTCGACCAGCAAGGGGATGCCGTCGGCCCTGGGCACCTCCACCACGATCGTGCCGGTGCCCGCGACGAACCGCGAGGTGACGCGCAGCGGGCCGCCGCCCCAGCGCACTCGCACGGACTCCCAGGCCCGGGCGAGGCATTCGGTCACCTCCTCGGCGGGGGCGGCGAACGTCGCGCGCATCGCCGGCTCGCCGCGCCGGATCTCGTCGACCGTCGGGAAGCAGCCGGCCAGCAGCGCCGCGCCCGCGAGGTCGAGAAGGGCACGGGCGGTGGAGCGGGGCGGGCGCATCGGTGGTCGCGGAGGCGTCGCGCGGACGTCGCAGCGTGATGCCGGGCACTCTACCGCAGGCGCGCACCGCGCGATGCGTGCCGGGCAGGCGGCGCGGCCGGGCCGCGGATTAGAATCGGGGCTCCACCCCGCGTCCGATCCCGGCGGCCGCGGTCGAGCCGCGCGGACGCCCCGATGACCGACATCCTTTCGATCGACCCCGACAGCGACCTGCTGCTCGTCATCGACGTGCAGAACGACTTCTGCCCGGGCGGTGCGCTCGCGGTCGCCGACGGCGACGCAGTGGTGCCGGCGATCGCGTCGCTGATGCCGCGCTTCGCGCATGTCGCGTTCACGCAGGACTGGCATCCGCCCGGTCACCGCTCGTTCGCGAGTGCGCACCCGGGCCGCTCGCCGTACGAGACGGTGCCGTTCCCCTACGGCGACCAGACGCTGTGGCCGGACCACTGCGTGCAGGGCACGCGCGGCGCGGCGTTCCGCGACGGGCTCGACGTGCGGCGCGCCGAGCTGATCGTGCGCAAGGGATTCCGGCCGGAGATCGACTCGTACTCGGCGTTCTTCGAGAACGACCGCACGACGCCGACGGGGCTCGCCGGCTACCTGCGCGAGCGCGGCTTCACGCGCGTGGTGATGTGCGGGCTCGCGACCGACTTCTGCGTCGCGTATTCGGCGGTCGACGCGCGCCGCCAGGGCTTCGAGGCGACGGTCCTGCTCGGCGCGAGCCGCGCGATCGACCTCGGCGGCTCGCTCGCGGCCGCGACCGAGCGGATGCGCGAGGCCGGGGTCGTGCTGCTCGGCGGCGTGCGCTGAGCCCGCCCGCGACGGCGACCGGCACAGCGGCCGCGTGGGCGGCGGCGGCGCTCGGCGTCAACGCCTTCCTCTGGGGCATCTCCTGGTGGCCGTTCCGCGCGCTGCATGAGCAGGGCGTGCACGGGCTGTGGGCGACCTCGCTCGTCTACCTGCTGGTCGGCGGCGCGATCTTCGCGTGGGACCGCCGCGCGCCCGCGACGGTCGCGCGCACGCCGTCGCTGTGGCCGCTGCTGGTGGCGAGCGGCGTGTCGAACGCCTGTTTCAACTGGGCGGTGACGATCGGCGACGTGATCCGCGTCGTGCTGCTGTTCTACCTGATGCCGGCCTGGGCGGCGCTGCTCGCGCGTGCGGTGCTCGGCGAGGCGCTGCGCCCGGCGGTGCTGCTGCGGGTCGGGCTCGCGCTCGCCGGCGCGGCGGTGGTGCTCAAGCCCGCCGATGCGCCCTGGCCGGTGCCGCGCGACCTCTCCGACTGGCTCGCGATCGCGGGCGGCCTCGGGTTCGCGGCGACCAACGTGATGCTGCGCAGGGAGGCCGCGCGGCCCGAGTCCGCGCGCGCGTTCGCGATGTTCGCGGGCGGCTGCCTGGTGGCCGGCGCGCTCGGCGCGGCGCTGACGCTCGGAGGCGCGGTCGCGGTGCCGCCGGCGCCCGCGGCCGCATGGCTCGCCGGCATCGTGGCGCTGGCGCTGATGTTCGGCGTCGGCAACCTCTGCCTGCAGTACGGCGCGGCGCGGCTGCCCGCGAACGTGACCTCGGTGGTGCTGCTGTCCGAGGTGATCTTCGCGTCGGCGTCGGCGGTGTGGCTCGGCGGCGAGACCGCGACGGCGCGCACGGTGGTGGGCGGGGCGATGATCGTTGCCGCGGCGCTCCTCGCGGTGCGCGATCCGGGCTGACGCGCTAGAGCATCTTCGCGAGCGTCGGCCACACCGCGTCCAGCATCAGCGGCTGGGCCTTCTCGGCCGGATGGATCCGGTCGGGCTGGAAGAACGCCTCGTTCTCGCCGAAGGCCTCGAGGAAGAACGGCACCAGCGGCACCTTCTCGGCCTCGGCCACGCGCCGGTAGACCGCCTCGAACTGTTCGCCGTAGGCGCGGCCGTAGTTCGGCGGCATCCGCATGCCGAGCAGCAGCGGCCGCGCGCCCGCGGCCTTCGCCGCGCGGACCATCTCGCGCAGGTTCGCCTCGGTGCCGCCGAGCGGCAGGCCGCGCAGCGCATCGTTGCCGCCCAACTCGACGACGACGATGCCCGGCGCGTGCTTGGCGAGCAGCTCGGGCAGGCGCGTGCGGCCGCCCGCGGTGGTCTCGCCGCTGATGCTCGCGTTGACGACCCGCAGCGCGGGCCTGCGCGCGGCCAGCCGCTTCTCGAGCAGCGCGACCCAGCCGCTGCCGCGCGGCAGGCCGTACTCGGCCGACAGGCTGTCGCCGAGCACCAGCAGCGGCCGATCGGAGGCCCGCGCGTCACGGGGCGTGGCGACACCGCCGAGCGTCGCCGCGAGGGCGGCGAGCAGCGCGCGCCGTGCCCGCGCCTGGCCGTCGGGGACGCGAGGTGCGGCCGGACCGGGCACGTCGCCCCGAGCGGGCGCCCCGTCGGCGACGGGCCCGCCTGAAAGGCCCGCTGTCCGGGTCGCGACCGACCGAGGCACTACACTGCGCGACATGACTGCTGCGATCAAGGTCGAACACCTGGGCAAGAGGGTGCCGGATGCCGGCGGATGGCTGACGATTCTCGACGATGTCGGCTTCACGGTCGAATCGGGGGACACGGTGGCGATCGTCGGTGCGTCGGGCTCGGGCAAGTCGACCTTGCTCGGCCTGCTCGCCGGGCTCGACCTGCCGAGCACGGGCACGGTGGTCGCCTCGGGGCAGGACCTGTTCGCGCTCGACGAGGACGCGCGCGCCCGCTGGCGCGCCGAGCACGTCGGCTTCGTGTTCCAGTCGTTCCAGCTGCTGCCGCAGATGACTGCGCACGAGAACGTGATGCTGCCGCTCGAGCTCGCCGGCGCGCGGGACGCCTCCCCGCGCGCGAAGGAGCTGCTCGGCCGCGTCGGCCTGGGCGACCGGCTCGGCCACTACCCGCGCACGCTGTCGGGCGGCGAGCAGCAGCGCGTCGCGCTCGCGCGCGCGTTCGCGTCACGGCCGTCGCTGCTGTTCGCCGACGAGCCCACCGGCAGCCTCGACCATGCGACCGGGCAGCGGATCATCGAGCTGCTGTTCGAGCTGAACCGCGAGTCGGGCGCGACACTGGTGCTGGTCACGCACGATCCCGCGCTCGCCGGCCGCTGCGGCCGGACGCTGTCGCTCAGGAGCGGCCGGCTCGTCGATTGACGAGGGCACGGATCGCGTCCGGCAGCCGCGACGCGGGCAGGCCGACGCCCTCGCGCCAGTCGGGCGACGCCGCGAGCGCGTCGCCCGCCGCGCCGTGCAGCCACGCGCCGCAGGCCGCGGCCGCGGCGGCCGGCAGCCCCGCGGCGAGCAGCCCCGCGATCGTGCCCGCGAGCACGTCGCCGGTCCCGGCGACCGACAGGATCGGGCCGCCGCTCGCGTTGACGCACCACTGCCCGTCGGGCAGCGCGACGACGGTGCCGGCGCCCTTCAGCACCACGCACGCGCCGGTCGCCACCGCGAGGCGGTGCGCATGGCCGATCCGGTCGGCCTGCACGTCGGCGGTCTGCACGCCGAGCAGCCGCGCGGCCTCGAGCGGGTGTGGCGTCAGCACCGACGGTCGGCCGACGGCCGCGCGCGCGGCGAGCCGCTCGGAGAGCCGGCCGTCGGCGGCGACACCGTTTAGCCCGTCCGCATCGAGCACCAGCGCCGCCGGATGCCCGAGCGCGGCCTCGAGCAGTCGCATCGCGCGCGCGTCGCGGCCGAGGCCGCAGCCGATCACCAGCGCGGTCGCCGGTCCGAGAGCGCGCTCGCCGTCGGCGGCGCAGGCGTCCATCGCACGCGCCATCAGCTCGGGCCGCAGCGGGTCGGCCGGCGTCGCCGCGTCGTCGACGCCGACGTAGAGCCGCCCGGCGCCGACCGCCTGCGCGCCGAGCGCGGCGAGCGTCGCCGCGCCGCGCATCGAGGCCGCGCCGGACACCACCAGCACGTCGCCGAAGCGGCCCTTGTGCGCGTCGCGTTCGCGAGGCGGCGGCAGCAGCGCGGCGGCGAGGTCCGCGTCGACGAGACGGCCCCACGGCAGCGGGCCGTCGCCCGGATGCTCGAACGGGGCGGGCCCGAGGCCGAGCGCCGGCAGTCCGAGCTCGGCGACGACGACGCGACCCGCGAGCGCCGCGCCCGCGCCGGTGTGCAGGCCCGGCTTGTCCGCGATCATCGTCACCGTGACGTCGGCGCGGAACGCCGTCGCGCCCGGCCCGCCGACGATCGCGCCGCGGTCGGCGTCGAGGCCGCTCGGGACGTCGACCGCGACCACCGGCAGCCCGAGTTCGGCGACGCGCTGCGCGATCGCCGCGACGACCTCGGGCAACGGCCGCGCGAGGCCGATGCCGAACAGTCCGTCGACGACCAGCGGTCGCTCGTCGAGCAGCGCATCGAGCGCGTCCGGCGCGTGCAGCGCGAGCCCGGCCGCCTCCCAGTCGGCACGCACGCGCGCGGCGTCGGGCGCCGTCGGCGGCGCAGCCGACAGCGCGAGGCCGCGGATCGCCCAGCCGCGGTCCGCGAGCCGCATCGCGGCGAGCAGCGCGTCGCCGCCGTTGTTGCCCGGCCCGGCGAGCGCGAGCACCGGCGTGCGCGCGGGCAGCGTGCGCAGCAGCGCGGCGCAGGCGTCGGCGACCGCGTCGGCCGCCCGAGACATCAGCGTGCCCTCGGCGGTCGCGGCGAGCCCGCGCGCCTCGAGGCTGCGGATCGCCGAGCAGGTGAGCAGCGGATGGCCGGGCAGGGCGGGCGCGCGCATCCGGCGATGGTACCGCCGGCTCGGGGGCACGCGAGGCCGGGTCAGCGCAGCCGCTCGAGCGTGAGCCCGTCGAGGTCGATCGCGGGCGCCCGGCCGGCGACGACGTCGGCGACCACCTGCCCGGCGCCGGCCGCCATCGCCCAGCCGGTCGAGCCGTGGCCCATGTTGACGTACAGCCCCACGACCGGCGTCGCGCCGAGCAGGGCCGGGCCGTCCGGCGTCATCGGCCGCGCCCCGACCCAGCAGGTCGCGGCGTTCCAGTCGGCCGCGTCGGGGAACCAGTCGCGGCCGACCTTCACCAGCGTGCGCAGCGCCTCGGGCCGCGGCGCGAGCGCCGGGCTGCCGAGCTCCGCGGTGCCGGCGACGCGGATGCGCCCGGGGAACGGCGTGATCGCGACCTTGTAGGCCTCGTCGATCATCGCGCTGCGCGGCCCGCGCGCCGCGTCCGGCATCGGCAGCGTCGTCGAGTAGCCCTTGACCGGCCAGATCGGCAGCCGGATGCCGTGTGCGGCGAGCAGCGGCAGCGCGTCCACCGCGCCGGCGACGACGACCGCGTCGCACGGCAGGAGCGACTCGGTGCCGCCCTGCGCCACGTCGAGCCCGACCGCACGCCCGCCCTCGACGCGGATGCGCCGCACCGTCGCGCCGAACCGGAAGCGCACCCCCGCCGCGACCGACGCGTCGGCGAGCGCCTGCGCGAAGTCCGGGCAGCTCGCCGACTCGTCCTGCGGCAGCCACAGCGCGCCGACCAGCGGCGTCGAGCGCGCCAGCGCGGGCTCGCGGGCACGCGTCGCGTCGGCGTCGAGCAACGCGTGCGGCACGCCGTTCTCGGCGAGCAGCGCCCGCGCCGGGCCGGCCATCGCGAGGTCGCGCTCGCTGCGCAGCAGCTGCAGGTAGCCCTGGCGACGGCCGTCGTCGATGCCGAGCTCGGCGCGCAGCGCGTGCAGCGCGTCGCGGCTGTGGAAGGCGAGGCGCTGCATCCGCGTCTTGTTGACCCGATACCGCTCCAGGTCGCACTCGCGCAGCCAGCGCGCGATCCACCGCGCGAGCGCGGCGCTCGCGACCGGCCTGAACAGCACCGGCGATTCCGCGGCGAACAGGTAGGACAGCACCTTGCGCGGCATGCCGGGCGCAGCCCACGGCGTCACGTAGCCCGGCGCGATCACGCCCGCGTTGCCCCAGCTCGTCTCGCGCGCGACGCCGTCGCGGCGCTCGATCACGTCGACCTCGAAGCCGTGGCGGCGCAGGTACCAGGCGGTGCAGGTGCCGACGATGCCGGCTCCGACGACCGCGACGCGTCGCATCACGACGCCCTGTGCCGGACCCACGGGCGAGTCAGGGCGTCTTCCGCATCTGGCTGGGCAGCCAGGTGACCAGCTCGGGGAACACCCAGATCAACCCGACCGCGGCGACCATCAGCAGGAACATCGGGAGCGCCACACGCGCGATGTACGGCAGCTGCCGACCGGTCATGCCCTGGAGCACGAACAGGTTGAAGCCGACCGGTGGCGTGATCTGCGCCATCTCCACCACCAGCACGACGAAGATCCCGAACCAGATCAGGTCGATGCCGGCGTTCTGCACGGTGGGCAGCAGCACGCCCATCGTGAGCACCACCATCGAGATGCCATCGAGGAAGCAGCCCAGCAGGATGAAGAACGCCGCGAGCGACACCAGCAGCCCGAGCTGCGACAGTCCGAGCGACGCGATCCACTCGGCGAGGTGCCGTGGCAGGCCGATGTAGCCCATCGACAGCGTGAGGAACGCAGCGCCCGCGAGGATCAGCGCGATCATGCAGTACAGGCGCGTGGCGCCCAGCAGCGAGTCGCGGAAGCTCTGCCAGGTGAGCGAGCCCTGGATCGCCGACAGCGCGAGCGCGCCCACCACGCCCACCGCCGCCGCCTCGGTCGCGGTCGCGATTCCGGCGTAGATCGAGCCCAGCACCGCGACGATCAGCAGCACCACCGGGATCAGGCTGCGCGATTCGTTCAGCTTCTCGAGCAGCGACATCCGCCGGTCGGCCGGGGGAACCTTGCCGGGGTTGAGCAGCGCCCAGACGATCACGTAGCCCATGAACAGGGCCGCCAGCAGCATCCCGGGGAACACGCCCGCGATGAACAGCTGCGCGATCGACACCTCGGCGGTGACCCCGTAGACGATCATGATGATCGACGGCGGGATGAGCAGGCCCAGCGTCCCGGCCCCCGCGAGGGTGCCGATCACGATGTCGTCCGGGTAGCCGCGCTTGCCCAGCTCCGGCAGCGTCATCTTGCCGATGGTCGCGCAGGTGGCGGCCGACGAGCCCGACACCGCCGCGAAGATCGCGCAGCCGATGATGTTCGTGTGCAGCAGCCGGCCGGGCAGCGCGTTCATCCAGGGCGCGAGGCCCTTGAACATGTCCTGCGACAGCCGCGTGCGGAACAGGATCTCGCCCATCCAGACGAACAGCGGCAGCGCCGTCAGCGTCCAGCTCGACGACGAGCCCCAGATCGTGACCGCCATCGCGTCGCCGGCGGGGCGCGAGGAGAACAGCTGCATCCCGATCCAGGCCACGCCGGACAGCGCGAGGCCGATCCAGACGCCGGTGCCCAGCAGCGCGAACAGCGACAGGACGAGCAGGAGGGTGATCGCGATGTCGCTCATGGCGCCCCGGGGCTATTCGTTGCGCAGCGGTTCGGCGTCGGTCGCGCGCGCGATCTCGCGGCCGCGGACGGCCTGGACCCATTCGTCGAGCAGCGCGACAACGAGAAGCACCGCGCCCGCCGCCATCGAGAGCTGGGGAATCCAGAGCGGCGTCGCATCGCTCGAGGTCGACACGTCGTTGAACACCCGCGACTCCCAGGTCAGCTTGATGGCGTAGAACGCGAACGCCGACGCGAGCAGGGTCGCGACGGACAGCGACCACACCTCGAGCGCGCGCCGGGGCGCACCCCTCAGGGCCTGGATCAGCAGCGTCACCCGGATGTGCTCGCCGCGCCTGAGCGTGTGGGCCAGCGCCAGGAAGCCCGCGCCGGCCATCAGGTAGCCCGCGTACGCGTCGGTCCCGGGGACGTGGAAGTGCAGCTGACGGCCGGCGATGGACAGCAGCACCATCACCAGCACGCCGACCATCATCACTGCCGCGAGCCAGACCGCCCCGTCGTACAGCGCATCGAGGATGCGTCGCATCGATCGGTCCGTCAGCCGGCGCGGCGCGTCACTTGCGGAACGCGTCGACCAGCTGCCTGCCCTCGGGCCCGGCCTTGTCGAGCCACTCCTTGAGCATCGTCTCGCCGACCTTCTGCAGGTCGGCCTTCAGCTGCGGCGACGGCGGCAGGATCTCCATGCCGTTGGCCTTGAGCCGCTCGAGCGAGTCGCTGTTGGCCTTGCGGCTGGCGGCCCAGCCGCGGGCCTCGGCGTCGGCCCCGGCCTTCAGCAGCGCATCCTGCGTCGGCTTGTCCAGGGCCTCGAAGGCTCGCCGGTTGACGATCACCGCGTTCTTGGGCAGCCAGGCCTGGGTGTCGTACCAGAACTTCAGGTGCTCGTAGGTCTTCGAGTCGACGCCGGTCGAGCCGCTCGACATGTAGCTCTCGACCACGCCGGTGGCCATCGCCTGGCCGAGCTCGGCCGCCTGCACGGTCACCGGCTGCGCGCCGAGCAGCTCGGCGATTCGGGCGGTCGACGGGCTGTACGCGCGCCACTTGATGCCCTTCAGGTCGGCGCCGGTGGCCAGGGGACGCTTCGAGTAGATGCCCTGCGGGGGCCATGCGACCGCGTAGAGCATCATCATGCCCTGCTCGCCGAGCTTCTTGTCGAGCATCGGCTTCTGCACGCGCCAGAGCTTGGCCGCCGAGTCGTAGCTGTCGGCGAGGAACGGAATGCCGTCGGCCCCGTAGACCTGCCACTCGTTCTGGAAGTTGACCAGCAGGATCTCGCCGATCTGGGCCTGGCCGCCCTGGACCGCCCGCTTGATCTCGGGGGCCTTGAACAGCGAGGCGTTCGAGTGCACGGTGATCTTGAGCTTGCCGCCGGTCGCCTTGTCGACGTCCTCGGCGAACTGCACGAGGTTCACCGTGTGGAAGTTGCCGGGCGCGTAGGCGGCCGGCAGGTCCCACTTGGTCTGGGCGGCGGCCGCTGAGACCCCGAACGACAGGGCCGCGGCGAGGAGCGGGGCGACGAGTTTCATGCAGGCTCTCCGGGGAGAAGATGTCGAGGCGGCCGTCGGACTCCGGCCGGGCTGTACCAACCCGGAGTGTAAGCTCGCGCGAAGCGCACGCATGCTGCAAAGCACATGTTGACGAAACGACGACGTTACGGAATACGGACGCGCGGCACCGGGCCGGACGCGGGCTGCGCTCGCACCCGCCGTGCCGACGCGGCGCCGCTCGCCGGGCCGGTCCGCGTGCGGCGCGGGGCCCGCACCGTCGCGGCGCGGTGACCGCCGCCCCGGTCGGTCCCCCGGCGGGTCCGGGTCGTGGCTTCGTCGGCCTGCTGCGGCTGGAGACCGCGTTCCCGCGACCCGTCGGCGACGTCGGGAACGCGAACACCTTCGACTTCCCGGTCCGGGTCGCCGTCGTCCGGGGCGCGACCGCGGCCCGCGTCGTCCGCGGCGACGCCAGGGGGCTGCTCGCGCCCTTCGTCGAGGCCGGCCGCGTGCTCGCCGGCGACGGCGCGGTC
>JADCHE010000091.1 GCA_020248665.1 Burkholderiales bacterium
CTGCTGCCCGGGGCGGTCGAGGCGGCCGCGGCCGGGCCGATCGAGGCGCTGCGTGCCCGTCTCGCCGACCACCGCTTCGAGCACAGCGGGCAGCGCTTCAGCATCGGGATCTGCATCGGCCTCGCGCAGTGGACGATGGCCGAGGACGAGCCCGAGGCGGCGCTGCGGCGCGCCGACACGGCGTGCGTCGCCGCTCGTGCGGTCGGCCGCAACCGTATCCAGGTCTGGACGCCCGACAGCCGCGAGCTGCGCGGCCACGATGCCATGGCCGACTGGGCCGGACGCATCGACGCGCTGCTCGAGGGCGACGGCCTGTTCCTGCGCGCGCAGGAGGTCCGGCCGATCGCCGACGACGCGCTCGATCCCTACTACGAGATCCTGCTCGGCATCGAGCCGCAGCCGGGGTTGGACGTCGAGCCGACGAGCCTCGTGACCGCGATCGAGCGGCTCGGCCGCTCGGCGGAGCTCGACCTGTGGGTGATGCGCGAGGTGCTCGACTGGGTCGAGGCCCACCCCGAGACCTTCGCGCGGATCGGCGGCTTCGCGATCAACGTCTCGCCGCTGTCGCTCGGCAGCCCCGAGATCCTGCGCTTCCTCGATGCGCGCCTCGCCCGCCCGGGCGTGCCCGCCGGGAAGCTGACCTTCGAGCTGACCGAGACCGCGGCGATCGACAGCTACGGCGCCGCCCGGGACTTCATCCAGCGCGTGCGCCGCCACGGCTGCCGCGTCTCGCTCGACGACTTCGGCAGCGGCTACGCGTCGTACTCGCACCTGAAGAACCTGCGCACCGACTCGCTCAAGATCGACGGCGCGTTCGTGCGCGACATGCTCGAGAGCCCGAGCGACCGCGCGATGGTCAAGTCGATGCACGAGGTGGCCCGCTCGCTCGGCATCCGCACGGTCGCCGAGTACGTCGAGTCGCCGGCCCACCTCGAGGCGCTGCGCGAGATCGGCATCGATTACGCGCAGGGCTACGCGATCCACAAGCCGGCCCGGCTCGACACGCTGCTCGGCGACTGAGCCGCCTGCGGGGCCCGCGCCCCCCGGCGGTCAACGCCTGCGCCACCCCAGCCGTTGGACCGACACGACGATCCGTCGTCGCCCGCCATGTCCGGGCCGCGCCGGGTGCCCGGGGTGCCGCCCCATCCAGCCTTCGAACGATGCCGCAACCCGATCCTCGATCGGGGCGATCGAGCGTGACCTGAGTCCCCGGGTCCGGCCCGTCGCCCCGTCGATCCCAGACAGGAGCTCGACTTGAGCCAGACCCTCGCCCAGCGCAAGGCCCTCGCCGCGCGCACCGCGCGCGCGGACGCCGTGGCGGCTTGCGCCGTGCGGCCCGACCTCGGCCGGTTCGACCCGGTCTCCTGCCAGGCGATGCAGACCGTGGGAGCGCTGCTGCGCGCCGGCGCGCGCCTCGTCGACGTCCAGCGCGGCCACGTGCTGCTGCGCCGCGGCGACGCGCTGTGCGTCGTCGACGCGGCCGGTCGGCTCGACTGCCGCCCGGCGCCCGAGCCGCCGCGCGTGCGGTGCTAGACTGTCCGGGTCCATCCGGCATGCCGTGCCGGCCGACGTGCCCCATGCACCACCGATGACCCGCCGCAGCGTCCCGTCGATCCCGCCGTACCGGCCCGTGGCCGCGCTCGGCGTGCTCGTCGCGCTGTGCCTGCTGCTGTCCGGCATCGCCCCGTCGGTCTCGCGGGCGCTCGCCGCGGCGAGCGCGCCCGGCCTGCACGACCTGTGCATCGCCGACGGCCAGCGGCCGGCCGCGCCGGTGGGCCACCATGGCGGCGACGACGCCGCCTGCGCGATGTGCTCGGCGCACGGCGGCACGCATGCGGCGCCCGGCGGCGCGACGGCCGCGTCCGTCGACCCGGCCTTCGGGCCGGGACCGGTGGCCCGTGCGCACGCGTCCGCGCCGCCGCGCGGTGGCTGCATCGCCCCGGAGCCGCGCGGCCCGCCTGCGGATCCCCCGCTCGCCTGACACGCACGGCCCCGACGCGCCCGGCACCGCCGGCCGCACGCGGTCCGCACCCCGACGATCACGCCGCGGCCTGCCCTCGGGAAGGGCTCGCGGCGCACAGGACTCTCCGATGAAGCATTCCCTCGCGATCCTCGCCGCCGCGGCCGTGCTGGCCGCCGTCCCCGCCGCATCCGCCCTCGCCCAGGTCGCCGTCGGCGACCCCTGGGTGCGCGCCACCGTCCCGCAGCAGCAGGCCTCGGGCGCGTTCATGACGTTGACCGCCACGCAGGCCTCGCGGCTCGTCGAGGCGCGCTCGCCGGTCGCCGGCGTCGTCGAGATCCACGAGATGACGATGGACGGCAGCGTGATGAAGATGCGTGCCATCCCGTCGCTGGAGCTGCCCGCCGGCAAGCCGGTCGCGCTGAAGCCCGGCGGCTACCACGTGATGCTGATGTCGCTGAACCGCACGCTGAAGGAAGGCGAGCTCGTGCCGATCACGCTGGTCGTCGAGACGGGCGGCCGGCGCGAGACGCTCGAGGTGAAGGCGCCGGTGCGGCCGCTGAACGCGTCCTCCGGCGGCGGTCACTCGCACAAGCACTGACGACACGCCCGGCCGGGTGCCGGGCCGAGGCCCGGTCCCGCGAGCCGCTCAGGTCGCGGGCACCGGCCCGCGCGCCGGCACCGGGGGCGCCGGCGCGCACGCCGACCCGCGCCGCGCGACGATCGCCGCCCACGGCCGCTTCGGGTCGGGCAGCAGCCGGCCGTCCTCGGCCGTCCGCAGCCGCGCGAGCGCGACCACGTCCGACACGTTGCCGCCGATCGCCTGCGCCTCGCCCGGCTGCACGGCGACGACCAGGTCGCAGTGGTACGCGCCGCGCCGCAGCGACGCGAAGGGCAGGTGGCCCGACTGGCGCGCGCCCGCGTCGACGGTGGCGTCGCGCGCGTTGCAGACCAGGTCGCCGACGCGCGGCGCGTGGCGCAGCGGGTCGCGCGTCTCGAACGCGTCACCCGCGCGCGGCCTCATGAAGCGCTCGATGTAGTCCCAGTGCAGCACGGTCTGTGGGAACTCGTCGGCGGTGTACCCGGCGCCTCGCGCGAGCCACGACACGAAGGCGGCCGACCAGGGCCGCAGCTCGCCCTGCGTGCCGACGATCGGCGAGCGGCTGACGCCGTACCAGTAGACCAGCACGCGCGACAGCATCGGCGCGTGCAGCTCGTGCGTCGGCCCACTCGCGTCGGCGAACGCGACCCTCGCCGCGCCGTCGGGCTGCGCGAGCACTTCCGGCGATCCGAACAGCTTCCACTCCTGGCGTGCGAGGTGGACCATCCGCTCGCACTGGCCGGGCACCGGGAAGGCCGGCGGCACGCTCGAGGCGGTCAGCGGAGGCGACCGCTCGGGCGCGCGCTGCGGCGGGGCCGATGCGCAGCCGGCGAGCACGGCGGCCAGGCCGGCGGCGGCGAGTGCGCTGCGCGTGCTCACGCGCCTCCCGTCCGCAAGGGCGGATGCGCGCCGGGCGGCATCGACGGCCGCGACCGGGTCGTGGCGTCGTTCGGAGGCTTCAGGACACGTTCCAGACGTTGATCGGGCTCATCGGATCGTACGGGTCGAGCATCCGGCGTTCGAGCTTCGCGGGCGAGCCGGTGTCGCCCACTGGTGCTCCAGGTTGGCGCAGGCCGGCAGCGCGAGCGCGGCGACGAGGGCCGCCGGGGCGCGGACGAGGCGCGCGCGGACGGACGGTGGGCGAGGCGGGGTCTCGTTCCCATCCGGGCATTGTCCGATGGCCGCGCCGTGCCGCAAAGTCGGCCGGCGGAACGGGCGCTACGCCGCGGGCGCGCCCGGGCGTACCATCGGGCGCCCGACGCGAGACAGGGAGCATCCTTGAGCAGCACGTCCGCGGCCGCGCCGACCGGCGCCGTCGCCAGCGACGCGGCGCGCCGCGCGGCGACGCTGCGCGGCATGGCCTGGATGGCGCTCGGCGGGCTGCTGCTCGTCTCGATGAACGCGCTGATGAAGCGCATGACCACCGAGATGAACCCGCTGCAGGCGCAGTTCCTGCGCTACCTGTTCGGCCTGGCGGTGATGCTGCCGTGGATCCTGCGCGCGGGCCTCGTCGCGTACCGTCCGAACCGGTTGCCCGGCCAGCTGTGGCGCGGCGTCTTCCACTGCGGCGCGCTGACGCTGTTCTTCCTCGCGCTGCCGCACGTGCCCATGGCCGACATGACGGCGATGATGTTCACCACGCCGATCTTCGTGCTCGCCGGCGCGGCGCTGGTGCTGGGCGAGAAGGTCACCGCCGCGCGCTGGACCGCGGCCGCGGTGGGTTTCCTGGGCATCGCGATCGTCGTCTGGCCGCACCTGAACCAAGGCGGCCGCGCGGGCGTCTGGAGCCTGGTGATGCTCGCGTCCTCGCCGCTGTTCGCCGCCTCGTTCCTGATCAACAAGGCGCTCACGAAGCACGACTCCGCCTCGGTGATCGTCACCTGGCAGAACCTGACGGTGACGCTGTTCGCGCTGCCGCTGGCGCTGCCGTTCTGGGTCGCGCCGAGCGCGTGGCAGTGGGGCGCATTCCTCGTCTGCGGCCTGCTCGGCAGCGCCGCGCACCTGTGCATGACGCGCGCGTTCACGATGGCCGACATCTCGGCGATGCAGCCGATGCGCTACCTCGACCTGGTGTGGTCGTCGATGATCGGCGCGATCTTCTTCGCCGACCTGCCGACCGCGTGGACCCTGTCCGGCGCGGCGGTGATCATCGCGTCGAACGTCTGGATCGCACGCCGCGAGGCGCTCGAGCGCGCGGGGGCGCGCGCCGGCTGAACGCCGGCCGGCGTGCGCCGCGCCGTCCGGGTCGGCCGCGACCCGGGCTTGACCTGCCTCAACCCCGAGGCCTCGGCGAACGGCTACTGTCGACGCGACGCCCGCGGCAGGAGACGGCCCGATGGAACGCGATCCGGTCATTCGCAAGACGCGCGCTGATCTGCGCGTGCCCCCGAACCTGCGGCCCGACGCGATTCCGGCCGATCCGTGGCTGGAGTCGCGCCGCGCGCTCGAGGGCCTGCCCGGCGGCGGGCTGAACATCGCGCACGAGGCGGTCGCGCGGCACGCCAGGGGGCCGGCGGGCGACCGCATCGCGCTGCGCTTCGTCGCGCGGGGCCGCGCGGCGCTCGAGCTGAGCTACTCGGAGCTCGAGCGTCGCACCGCGCGGTTCGCGAACGTGCTGCGTGCGCTCGACGTCGGACGGGGCGAGCGGCTGTTCGTGCTGTGCGGCCGGATCCCCGAGCTCTACGTCGCGGTCCTCGGCGCGCTGCGCGCCGGCACGGTGGTCACGCCGCTGTTCTCGGCGTTCGGTCCCGAGCCGATCGCCACGCGGATCAATCTCGGCCGCGGCGCGGTGCTGGTGACGACCGACGAGCTGTACCGGCGCAAGGTGCGCGACTGGCGCCCGAAGATGCCGTCGCTGCGCCACGTGCTGCTCGTCGGCCAGGACGGCGCGCCGGTCGACGAGCCCGGCGCGCACGACCTCGCGGCGCTGATGGCCGCCGCGCCCGACACGTTCGAGACGGTCGCGACCGGCCCCGAGGATCCGTCGCTGCTGCACTTCACGAGCGGCACGACCGGCACGCCGAAGGGTGCGATCCACGTGCACGGCGCGGTCGTCGCCCACCACGCGAGCGGCCTGTACGCACTCGATCTGCATCCGGAGGACCGCTACTGGTGCACCGCCGATCCCGGCTGGGTCACCGGCACCTCGTACGGCATCGTCGCGCCGCTGCTGCACGGCGTGACCTCGCTGGTCGACCGGGAGGAGTTCGACGCGCAGCGCTGGTACGAGCTGCTCGCCGACGAGCGGATCACGGTCTGGTACACCGCGCCCACCGCGATCCGGATGCTGATGAAGGCGGGGCCCGAGCTCGCGCGCGCCCACGCCTATCCCGCGCTGCGCTTCGTCGCGAGCGTCGGCGAGCCGCTGAACCCCGAGGCCGTCTGGTGGGGCAAGGAGGTGCTCGGCCTGCCGATCCACGACAACTGGTGGCAGACCGAGACCGGCGGGATCATGATCGCGAACACGCCCGCGTACGACATCAAGCCGGGCTCGATGGGCCGGCCGCTGCCCGGGATCGAGGCGGCGATCGTCGAGCACCTCGAGGCCGAGGGCGAGCCCCCGCGCGTGCGCCCGATCGACACGCCGGGGGTCGAGGGCGAGCTCGCGCTGCGCGTCGGCTGGCCGTCGATGTTCCGCGGCTACCTCGACAACGAGGCACGCTACCGCAAGTGCTTCGCCGACGGCTGGTACCTGTCGGGCGACCTCGCGAAGCGCGACGCCGACGGCGCGTACTGGTTCGTCGGACGCGCCGACGACGTGATCAAGTCCGCAGGGCACCTGATCGGGCCGTTCGAGGTCGAGAGCGTGCTGATGGAGCATCCCGCCGTCGCCGAGGCGGGCGTGATCGGCAAGCCGGACCCGGTCGTCGGCGAGGTGGTGAAGGCCTTCGTCTCGCTCAAGACCGGCCACGAGGCCGGCGAGTCGCTGCGGCGCGAGCTGCTCGCGCACGCGCGCACGCGCCTCGGCCCGGCGGTCGCGCCCAAGGAGATCGCGTTCCTGCCGACGCTGCCGCGCACGCGCAGTGGCAAGATCATGCGGCGCCTGCTGAAGGCGCGCGAGCTCGGGCTGCCCGAGGGCGACACCTCGACGCTGGAGGGCGGGTCGTGAACGACGCCGTGCCGCCGCCGCCCGGCGGGCCCGTACCCTGGGACAAGCCGTTCGCGCTGAAGCTGCTCGCCGACATGGTCCGCATCCGGCAGATGGAGGAGCGCTGCGCGGAGCTCTACGGCGGGCAGAAGATCCGGGGGTTCCTGCACCTCTACATCGGCGAGGAGGCGATCGCGGCCGGCGCGCTGAACGCGCTGCGGCCCGACGACAACCTCGTCGCGACCTACCGGGAGCACGGCCACGCGCTGGTGCGCGGCCTGTCGATGCGCTCGATCATGGCCGAGATGTACGGCAAGCGGGAGGGCTGCGCGCGCGGACGCGGCGGCTCGATGCACCTGTTCGACCGCGCGACGCGGCTCTACGGCGGCAACGCGATCGTCGGCGGCGGGCTGCCGATCGCGGTCGGGCTCGCGCTCGCCGACCGGATGCTCGGCCGGCGCGCGCTCACCGCGTGCTTCTTCGGCGACGGCGCCGTCGCCGAGGGCGCGTTCCACGAGTCGATGAACCTCGCGGCGCTGTGGAGGCTGCCGGTGCTGTTCTGCTGCGAGAACAACCTCTATGCGATGGGCACCGCGATCGAGCGCCACGAGTCGCAGCCGGACCTGTGCGTGAAGGCCTCGTCGTACGGGATGCCCGCGGTGCGCGTCGACGGGATGGACGTGGTCGCCACGTACGAGTCGACCCAGGCGGCGGCCGAGTTGGTGCGCGACGGGGGCGGACCGATGTTCGTCGAGTACCGGACCTACCGGTTCCGCGCCCACTCGATGTTCGACGCCGAGCTGTACCGCGGCAAGGACGAGATCGAGCGGTGGAAGACCCGCGGGCCGATCCACACCTTCACCGCGCGGCTGAAGGCGCAGGGCCTGCTCCTCGAGGAGGAGTTCCTGTCGATCGAGGCGGCGGCGCAGGCCGAGGTCGAGGACGCGGTCGCGTTCGCCGAAGCCGGCACGTGGGAGCCGGTGGCGGACCTCGAGCTCGACCTGACGACCCCGCCGTCGCGGCCCGAGGCGGCCACGGGGGCCGACCGATGACCCGGATGACCTACCGCGAGGCGCTCCGGCAGGGGCTGCGCGACGCGCTGCGGGACGATCCGCGCGTGTTCCTGATGGGTGAGGACGTCGGCGCGTACGGCGGCACCTACGCGGTCTCGAAGGGCCTGCTCGAGGAGTTCGGGCCCGAGCGGATCCGCGACACGCCGCTGTCGGAGCTCGCCTTCGTGGGCGCGGGTGTCGGCGCGGCCCTGGGCGGCCTGCGGCCGATCGTCGAGATCATGACGGTCAACTTCAGCCTGCTGGCGCTCGACGCGATCGTCAACACGGCGGCGCTGTACCGGCACATGTCGGGCGGCCAGTTCTCCGTGCCGCTGGTCGTGCGGATGGCCACCGGCGCTGGGCGCCAGGTCGCCGCGCAGCACTCGCACAGCTTCGAGGGCTGGTACTCGCACATCCCGGGTCTGCGGATCGTCGCGCCCGCGACGGTCGAGGATGCGCGCGGCATGCTCGCGCCCGCGCTCGCCGATCCCGACCCGGTGCTGTTCTTCGAGCACGCGCAGCTCTACAACCTCGAGGAGGACGTGTCCGAGCCGTGCGTCGTCGACCTGTGCAGCGCCAAGGTCCGTCGGGCCGGCTCCCAGGTCACGCTGGTGACCTACGGCGGGTCCGTGCCCCGGACGATGGTCGCCGCGCGCCGGCTCGCCGAGGACGGGGTCGACTGCGAGGTCGTCGACCTGCGGGTGCTGCGGCCGCTGGACGACGCGACGATCATGGCGTCGGTACGCAAGACCCGGCGCGTCGTCGTCGTCGACGAGGGGTGGCGGTCGGTCGGGATCTCGGCCGAGATCGTCGCGCGCATCGTCGAGCAGGCGTTCTACGACCTCGACGCGCCGCCGGCGCGGGTGTGCTCGGTCGAGGTGCCGGTGCCGTACGCGAAGCACCTCGAGGAGGCGGTGCTGCCGCATCCCGACCGGATCGCCGCCGCGGTGCGCGGGCTGTTCGGCGCCGGCGCGTGACGGGGGGCGCGGGCATGCTGTTCGAGCTGCCGTCGCTCGGCGCGGACATGGACGAAGGCACGCTGCTCGAATGGCGCGTGCGTCCCGGCGATACCCTGCGCAAGGGGCAGGTCGTCGCGGTCGTCGACACCTCGAAGGCCGCGGTCGACGTCGAGGTCTGGCACGAGGGCGTCGTCGAGGCACTGCTGGTCGAGCCGGGCACGACGATCCAGGTCGGCGCGCCGATGATGCGGTTGGGCGACGCGAAGCGTCCCGCCGGCGCATCCGTGCCGCCGACCGGGGCGGCGCAGGCAGCGGTGGCGGCGCGGGCGCCCGCTTCGGAGGCCGCGGGCGCCGCGATCGCCGCGGTCTCGACGGCGCCCGGGCCCGCGGTCGCGACGTCCCCGGCTCGAACGGCCGACACGACCGGCGCCGCGGAGCGTGCGTCCGGCACCACGCCCCACCGACCGCCCTCGGCCGGAGAGCTGCTCGCGTTCGCACGCCATCCGGTGTCGCCGGCCGCCCGCAAGCGCGGGCGCGAGCTCGACGTCGACGTCGAGACGCTCGAGGGCACCGGCCCGCACGGCGCGGTGACGGTTCCCGACGTCGAGAGGGCGGCCACGGCGCGCGCGGCGAAGGGCGCCGCCGCGCCCGCCGCACCCGCCGC
>JADCHE010000092.1 GCA_020248665.1 Burkholderiales bacterium
AGGCCGACTCGGACTCGTTCTCGAACCAGTGCGCGCGCGCCTTCATGATCAGCGCCTTCGCACGCTCCTCGTCGAGTCCCGTCGCCTCGACCAGCTCGTCGACCGCGAGCTCGGCCAGTTCGTCGCGGGTGTGGACCTTCGCGTCGGCCAGCTTCGCGGCCAGGTCGCGGTCCATCCCTTCCAGGTTCAGCAGGTCCTCGGTCGTGCTCTCGAGCTTCTCTTCCTTGGCGATCGCCTCGGTGAGCAGCACGTTGCGGGCACGGTCGCGGAGCTCGTTCACGGTGTCCTCGTCGAACGCCTCGATCTCGAGCATCTCGTTGATCGGCACGTACGCGACTTCGTCGAGACTCGAGAAGCCCTCGTCGATCAGTATGTCGGCGACCTCCTCGTCGACGTCCAGCTTCGCCATGAACATGTCGCGCAGCGCCTTGCGCTCGGCTTCCTGCTTACCGGCGCTCTCCTCGGCGGTCATGATGTTGATCTGCCAGCCGGTGAGCTCGGAGGCGAGGCGCACGTTGCGCCCGCCGGTGCCGATCGCGAGCGCGAGGTTGTCCTCGTCGACGACCACGTCCATCGAGTGCTTCTCCTCGTCGACGACGATCGAGGAGACGTTGGCCGGCGCGAGCGCGCCGATCACGAACTGGGCCGGGTCCTCGGACCACAGCACGATGTCGACGCGCTCGCCGGCGAGCTCGCCGGTGACCGCCTGCACGCGCGAGCCGCGCACGCCGACGCAAGTGCCGATCGGGTCGATGCGGCGGTCGGTGGTGTGCACGGCGATCTTGGCGCGCACGCCCGCGTCGCGGGCCGCCGCCTTCACCTGCAGCAGGCCCTGCTCGATCTCGGGCACCTCCAGGCGGAAGAGCTCCATGATGAACTCGGGCGCGGTGCGCGACAGGATCAGCTGCGGGCCCCGGCCCTCGCGGTTGATCCGCGCGACCCAGCCGCGGACGCGGTCGCCGACGCGCAGGTTCTCCTTGGGGATCATCTGCTCGCGCGGAAGGCGCGCCTCGATCTTGCCGGACTCGATCACCGCGCCCTCGCGGTCGAGGCGCTTGATCGTGCCCGACAGCAGCGAGTCGCCGCGGCCGAGGAAGTCGTTGATGATCTGCTCGCGCTCCGCGTCGCGGATCTTCTGCAGGATCACCTGCTTGGCGGCCTGCGCGCCGATGCGGCCGAACTCGACGGGCTCGAGCTCCTCCTCGACGTACTCGCCGATCTCGATGTCCGGGATCTGCTTGCGCGCCTCGGTGAGGATGATCTGGAGGTCGTGGTCCTCGAGCTCGCCGTCGGGTACGACGAGCCAGCGGCGGAACGACTCCGCCTCGCCGGTCTCGCGGTCGATCGAGACGCGCACGTCCGTCTCTTCGGTGAAGCGTTTCTTCGTCGCCGAGGCGAGCGCGCTCTCGAGCGCGGCGAACACCACCTCGCGCTCGACGCTCTTCTCGCGCGCCAACGCATCGACCAGCAACAGCACTTCGCGGCTCATCGTGAAGCCTCCTAGAACTTGACCTTGGGCACCAGCCGCGCCCGCTCGACCTCGTCGAGCGTGAACGACAGCCTGCGCACCGTCTCGACGCCGGACGCATCCGGGGCGGGCTGCGCCTCGGACACGGCCTTCGCCGGTGAGTGTTTCGTCGCGGCCTTCGCGCCGCGCGCGGGGCCCTGCTTCGATCCCTTGCCGACCCCCTTCGCACCCTTCCCACCCTTCGCGCCCGGTTTGCCGGCCGGCGGCGCGTTCGGGTCGGGCAGCTCCAGCGCCCAGCGCTGCGCGGCGTTCGCCCCTTCCGCGCCGTCCACCGCATCGTCGCGGACCAGCACGCCCGTGAAGTTGCGACGCCCGGACAGCGGCTCGCGCAGACGGATCGCGACTTCCTCGCCCTCGAAGCGCGCGTAGTCGGCCGCGCGCTTGAGCGGCCGGTCGAGCCCCGGCGACGACACCTCGAGGCGGGCGTAGTCGACGTTCTCCACCGTCAGCACGTGCGACAGCTGGTGGCTGACCTTCTCGCAATCCTCCATCCGCACGGACGGAGGCAGCGCGCTCGGGTCGCGGGCCGGATCGGCCGGATCGGGGGACCTGTACGCTTCGGCCGGGAGGTCGATGAAGACGCGCAGCAGGCCGCGGCCCGCGAGCTCGACATCGACGAGGTCGTAGCCCAGCCCGCTCACGGTCCGCTCGATCACGGCTTGTACCGGCCCCACCACCGCCAACGACGCTCCACGCCAACCGACCGGAAAAAAAAATGGGCTTGGCCAGCCCATTCACTCGATTCGAGCACGCTCGCGAGAGGCGAGGTGTCTAGCCTGACGAGTATAGCGGAAAAGCGGGCGGAAGGCGATCCGGGCGGCGGCCGCGCCGGCTACGCCGGCCGTGGTCGGCACGCCGCGGCGACGCTGCGGCCGCTCAGCCCGCGGGGCCGCGTCGCCGGCCGCCGCCGCCCGAGCGATTGCCGCCGCTGCGGTTGCCGCCGCCGCCGCCCGCGCCGCCGCCCCCGCCGCCCGAACGGTTGCCACGCGGGCCGCCCTGCCCGCCGCGGCCGCCACCGGCCGGCTTGGCGCCGGGGAATCCGCCCGAAGGGAAGCCGGTGCTCGCGTTGCCGCCAGCGCCGAAGCGGGCACCGGCCCCCTGGCCGCTGCCCTGGCCGCCCGCACCGCCGCGCTTGCGCCCGCGACGGCCCTGGCCGGTCGGCTTCGGCGCGCCCGGCAGCCCCGGCTGGCCAAACCCCGAGCCTGCGCCGAAGCGCTGCTCGCGGGTGTTCTTGCGCACCGTCCGCAGGATCCCCGAGAGGTGCGCGTCGGCGGAACTCGGCTGCCAGTCGTCATCGTGGAGGTCGACGCCGCGACGGCCGCGCCCGCCCGCGGGCGGGTCGTCCTGCGCGAGGAACGCCGGCTGGCGATCGTCCTCGTCGAGCTCGTCCTCATCGTCCTCGTCGTCCCGCGCGGCGACGCGCTGCGGCGCGTCGTCGTCGGCCGCCCCGGTATCGACCGACGCGCCGCGCAGCGAAGCGTCGTCGTCCGGCGCCTCGTCGCCGGCGTCGGCGTCCGCCGCGCGCGGCGCGCCGCCCGACTGCGGCGCGGCGTGCTTCAGCAGGGACACCAGCGCCTGCGCATCGGCCTCGCCCAGCTCCACCCAGCGCCCGCGCGCGAGCCCGCGCGGCAGGCCGATCGGGCCGAAGCGGATGCGTACGAGCCGCGAGACGGTGAGGCCCACGGTCTCGAAGATCCGGCGCACCTCGCGGTTTCGCCCCTCCGAGATCGCCACCCGATACCAGTGGTTCGCACCGTCGCCGCCGACGTCCTCGAGCGCGGAGAACGCGGCCGGGCCGTCCTCGAGCGGCACGCCGGCGAGCAGCTTCTCGCGGGTCTCGTCGTCGATGCGCCCGAGGATGCGGACCGCGTACTCGCGCTCCCAGCCGTATCGCGGGTGCATCAGCTTGTTCGCGACGTCGCCGGAGGTGGTGAAGACCAGCAGGCCCTCGGTGTTGAAGTCCAGGCGCCCGACCGCGACCCAGCGCGCGCCCTTCAGACGCGGCAGACGCTCGAAGACCGTCGAGCGCTGGCCCGGGTCGTCGCGGCTGCAGATCTCGCCGGGCGGCTTGTGGTACAGGAGCACCTTGGGCGCCTGCTTCTGGGCCGGAAGGCGCCGGTTGATCGAACGACCGTTGACGCGGATCTGGTCGCTCGGGCCGATCCGCTGACCGACGTGGGCCGGCTGGCCGTTGACCGACACGCGGCCGGCGACGATCAACTCCTCCATCTCGCGCCGCGAGCCGATCCCCGCGTCGGCGAGCAGCTTGTGCAGCTTCGGCGCGTCGTCGTCGGAGACCGCGCGTGCGCGGACGTTGCGGCCGTCGCGCCGGCGCGGGTCGTTCGCGTCGACGCCGATCCGCGCCTGGCGCGAGTAGACCGGGATCGCCTGCTCGGGATCGGCCGGTGCATCGGCGGCCGGTGCGGCTTCGCCCTCGCGCGGCTCGCGGCCTTCGCGTCCGCCTCGTCCGCGGCGTCGGCTGAAGCGCCCTCGCAGGCCCTTCGGGCCGCGCTGCTCGCGTCCGTCACCGGCCTCGCCGTCCGCACCGCCCTGGCCCGCCGTGCCGCCGGCCGGCGCCTCGGCGCCCTCGCCGCGCGCGGCGACCGGCTCGCGCGGCGCTCGGGGCGCGGGTGCACCTTCGTCGTTCGCCGCAGCCGCAGGTGCGCCCGGATCGGCGTCACCACCGCCCGCGCCTGCGCCTGCGCCACCGCCGCGACGGCTGCGGCGCCGGGGCCGCGGAGCAGCCGTGCCGTCGGGGGACGTCGTGCCGGCGACGGGGACGGCGGACTCGGTGGGTTCTGAATGCTCGCTCATGGATCGGGCTGGTAGTCGAGGGCGGGGCGAAGCGGGAAGACGGGGGACGGGGTGGCGCCGTCGGTCGGCGCGGCGCCCGGCGGATGCCGGACGGCAGGGGCCGGGTCGTCGACCGGCAGGGGTGCGGCGTCGGCCGGTGGCGAACCGCGGTCGTCGCCGGACGCGGTGGGCTGCGCGTCGTGCGCCAGCGCGTCGTCGGCCGGCGCGTCGTCCGATGCGGACGGATCGGCCGGCGGCACGGACTCGCCGGGCGGCGCCGACGCATCGGCGTCCGAATCCGAGAACGCGATCAGCCGCTGCCCGATCGCCTGCGCCGCGGTACCGTCGGACTCGAGCGGGGGCAGCTCCTGCAGCGTGCGCAGCCCGAGGTCGTCGAGGAACTGGCGCGTCGTCGCGAACAGCGCCGGGCGGCCCACGACGTCCTTGTGCCCGATGACCTCGATCCAGCCGCGGTCCTCGAGCGTCTTGACGATCTGCGCTGACACCGCGACACCGCGGATCTCCTCGATGTCGCCGCGCGTGACCGGCTGGCGATAAGCGATGATCGCGAGCGTCTCGAGCACCGCGCGCGAGTAGCGCGGCGGCCGCTCCGGATGCAGGCGTGCGACGAAGCGCGCGATGTCGGGCGCCGTCTGGAACCGCCAGCCGCTCGCGAGCGGCACGAGCTCGACGCCGCGCCCCTGCCAGTCGCCGCGCAGTTCGTCGAGCAACGCGCGCACGGTGTCCTGCCCGACCTCGACCTCGTCGGCGAACAGGCGGCGCAACTCCGAGACGGGCATCGGCTGCTGTGAACACAGCAGCGCCGCCTCGATGATGCGCTTGACGTCCGCGGTGTTCATCACGCGGCAGGAACCCTATGTCTATCGGATGGACGGCCTGACTCGGACCGCGGCACGGGCTTCGAACGGGCATCGCGCCGGAGGCGGACCGCGGGGGCGGCTTCGCGTGGACGTGCTGCGCGATGCGGGTCGGTCGGTTCGACCGGGGGTCGGGACCCGACGCCACGGCGCGTCCGGCCGGCGGCCCCTCGGGAACCGCCCTCTCGACACTCGATCGGCCATCATAGCAGCAACGTCGTCGCGCCAACAAGCCGACGCATCGGCCCGGTTCGCTCCGGGAACGACGCCTGCCTACCCGGCGTCCACCGGGGACCCAACGGCACCCGCCGTTCCGGCCCCGGGCGGCCCTGGCGCGGGGCGGTTCGCACGCGCCGTGCCGACCACGCGATCCGACAGGCGTGACGGCATGGCTCGAGACAACAACCGCGGAGCCCCCCCCCCGCGCGGATTCGCCTCGATGGATCCCGAGAAGCAGCGGGAGATCGCGAGCAAGCGCGGCCAGGCGAGCAAGGGCAACTTCGCCGACGATTCCGAACGCGCGGCCGAGGCCGGCCGCAAGGGCGGCCCGCAGCGCCACGGCGGTCGCGGCGCGCCGGGCGCCCGAGGGGCGCCCGGCGCGTCAGAAGATCCGGCGCCAGCGCAGCGCGAGCATCGTGTCGTCGGGCGCAGCTGCGTCGTGGTTCGGCTCGCGCCGCAGCGCGAGCACCGCGCCGACCTGCGTGTCCCGCCCGATCGCACGCCGGTAGGCGAATTCGAACACCCGCTCGCGTCCGACCGGCACGAGCGAGTAGCGGCGCGTGCCGGTGATCGGCGCGCCGTCGGCGTCGACGCCGGTCTGAAGCGTCGCGACCGCCTCGCCCGAGCGCGTGCGCATCGGCTGCGACATCGCCAGCGACAGCGCGTCGCCGGCGTGGAACGCATCGGCGAGCACGACCGCGAGCGAACCCGCGTCGCTGCGCGCGTCGCCGACCGACGAGACCAGGCCGGGCCCGCTGCGTCCCGGCGTGCGGCCCTGCGCCCAGGTCGCCGCGACGACCGCGCCGGGCGCGACGCGCCAGGCCCCGCCCACCTGCAGCGCGTCGGTGCGCACCGCCTCCGACATCGAGAAGCCGCCGGATCCGACCGCACCCAGCCAGGCGCCCTGCTCGACCGAACGGGACCAGCCGCTCGACAGCAGCAGCGTCTCGCCGATGCGCCGACTCACCTCGACGATGGACGTGCGGGCGTCGACCGGCGCCCAGCCGCTGCCCGAGCTCTCGGTCGCGGTGCCGCCGAACACGCCGGCCTTGAAGGTCGTGTCGCCGACCGACAGGCCGCGCGCGAGGAGCGCGCCGCGCGGACCGAGCGACGCATACGGGTTCGACAGCGCGGCGACGTCGAGCCCCGCCGCGACGCCGAAGTAGTCGCGCGCGCGGGCCCCGGCGCCGAAGGCGAGCTCGCCGGCCGCGTCGCGCGAGACCATCGAGAACGAGTCGTTCGGCCGCAGCGCCATCCGAGCGCCGCCGGCGAACGTACGCTCGAGGCGCTCCATCCGCGCGTCCATCGCGTCGAACGCGCGCGCGACCTGCATCGGCAGCGGCGCGACGACCCGGTTGCCGAGGTCGGCCGCAAAGTCGCGGCGGTAGGCGTCGCTCGCCACCACCAGGATCCCGTCGCGGGCCGCGGCCCGCGCGAGCGCGACGGTCGCGGGCGAGGTGCGCAGCCCGGTCGAGGCGAGCGGCACCTCGCCGCCGGCGACCGCGGTGGTCAGCGTGCCGACCGGCCGCAGCGCGGCCTCGACGTCGAGCAGCCCGCGTCCGTAGACCGGGTCCGTCCCGGGGGCGCCGAGGTCGCGTGCGGTGGCCAGCAGGATCGACGCCGCCTCGCGCGGCGTGAGCCGGGGCCAGATCGACTGCAGCAGCGCGGCCGCGCCGGACACCGCGGGCGCCGCCATCGACGTGCCCGACACCCGCGCGTAGGCGTCGTCGACGCCGGCGTAGCTCGACAGCACGCCGACGCCCGGCGCGACCAGGTACCACTGCGCGGTATCGCCCGCGCGATTCGACCAGGGCGCGATGCGGTTCTCTGCGTCCACCGCGCCCACGGCGACGATCGCGCCCCGAGCGCCGGGGCCGTTCGCCCACGCCTCGCGCGCGAAGCGCGCCGGCCAGTCGGGATGCGCCGCGCCGCGGTTGCCCGCCGCCACCACGACCAGCGCACCGGACGCGGTCGCGTCTCGCAGCGCCGCGCCGGCGATCGGAGCGCTCGCCGCGAGGCTCAGGTTCAGGATGCCGGCGCGGGCCGCGGCCCAGCGAACGCCGGACGAGAGCACCGCGTCGGTCGCACCCTCTCCCGCGAACACCCGCACCGGCAGGATCCACGCCTCGGGGGCGACGCCGGTGATGCCCGCGCCGTCGCGCGCGGCGGCGACGAGGCCGGCGACGTGCGTGCCGTGGCCGCTGCCGTCGCGCGTGTCGGTGCCGCCGGTGAGCGCGTCGTAGCCTCGCAGCAGCCGCCCTGCCAGTTCACCGTGCGAGTCGAGCACGCCCGAGTCGAGCAACCCGACGACGACGCCGGCGCCCAGGCCGCCGCGCGACCAGGCCGACGGCGCGCCCACCCGCAGTGCGGTCGACGAGGCCGCCGCCTCGGCCTCGAACGCCGCCGGATCGGCCGCCCGGACCGGACCGGCACAGGCCAGCGAGAGGACGAGGCCGAGGGTCGCGCCGAGGCGCGACGGGGGCGGAGTGCGGCGGGAGCGGGAGCGCATGGGGCGGGAACCTGACCCTGCGAAGGGTCGGCGCTCGCGCGACCGGCGTCCCGGAATCCTGTCACGCAGCGCGCGACCTCGTCCCTCGAGGGTGTGCGGGTTCGCACACCGGGGGCGATTCCGCGACAATCGGCCGATGGACGCCTCGACCGTTCCGTTTGCGCCGGGCTCGCTCGTCCAGCACTGGAAGGGTGGGCTGTACCGCATCGACGCGATCGCCGTGCGCGAGGCCGACGGCGCGACCGACGTCGTGTACCGGCTGCTCGCGGACCCGTCCGCTCGGGCGTGGACCCGACTGCTGTCGGGCTTCGTCGAAGCCGTCGAGGGTCTCGACGGCGAAGCGCGCCCGCGATTCGTCCCGATCGCACTGCCGGACGACGCGCGGCTGCGCGTCGCGGCCGCCGCGACCGGCGTGCCCGGCGACGTCGTCGAAGCGACCCTCGCGCGCTACCGGGAGCCCCAGCGCCACTACCACGCGAACTGGCACGTCCATGACGTGTTCGCGCGCGCCGACGCGCAGGGCCTGTCGCTCGACCGCGCGCAGGTGCTCGCGCTGCTGTTCCACGATGCGGTGTACGTCGCGGGCGCCCCCGCCGGCGTCAACGAGGCGCTGTCCGCGCTGCTGCTGCGCCAGGCCGCCGCCGGACGCGACGCGCTGCCGGCGCAGGACGTCGAGCGCGCGTGCGCGATGATCGAGGACACCGCCTCGCACCGCGCGCGGGACGATGCCGGCGCGACGGTCGTCGCGCTCGACCTGGCGACGCTCGGCGACGAGCCCGCGCGCTTCGACGCGTGGACGGAGCTGGTCTGGCTCGAGTACCGCCACCTGTTCTCGGGCGAGCCCGATCCGCGCGGCGCGTTCATGCGCCGTCGCGTGCGGGTGCTCTCCGCGCTGCTCGAGGCGACGCGCGACGCCGCGCTGCTGCCCGGCTGCCGCGAGCGCTTCGCGGGCAACCTGGAGCGGCTCGCGCGACGCGTGCCGGCCTGAGCGCGCGTGAGCGCGCCGGCGGGTTGGGGGTCGGCTCGCCGATGCGGCGCAGCCGGATGCGGTCCCGGTGGTGGAACGGCTCGGACTGTCCGAGGATCTCCAGCACGGTGTCCTCGTCGTAGCTCCAGCCGCCGTCGTCGTGGATCGTCACGCGGATCCTGAGCTCGACGGTCCGGAACGCGTGGTCGAGGAACGGGGCCGAGCACACGCCCCAGGTGTGCAACCCGCGGGGCGCGCCGCCCGAGCGACGTGGCCCGGACGGGTCAGAAGCCGAGCGAGCTCAACAGGTCGTCGACCTCGGTCTGCGACGTCACCGCGTCGGAGCGGCCGGTGACCACCTGCGGCCCCTCGAGCATCTCCTGGTGGCGCTGCCGGTGGTCCTCCGGCGCGGTGTCGATCAGCAGCTTGAGAAGCTGCGTCTCGATGCGCTCGGTGATGCCCTCGATCTTGCGGCACACCTGGCCGGTCAGGTCCTGGAAGTCCTGCGCCATCATGATGTCGCTGTGCAGGCTCGACGTGCGGTCGGCCCGCTCGACCGTCGCGGCGAGGTGCGCGCGGGTGGTCTCGAACAGCGCCATGAAGCCCTCGTCCGGGCGGCGCTTGTCGGTCAGCATGCGGTCCCAGCGGGCCAGCAGCGCGACCGACTCGTCGCGGTTCGCCTCCTGCAGCGGCGAGAGCTCGTCGAGCGTGTCGAGCACCTTCTGGGCGCTGCGCTCGCACATCTCGGTCACGTACTTCAGGCGGTTGCGCGCGTCCGGGATCTCGACCGCCATGTCGGCGAGCGTGCGATCGAGGCGTAGCTCCTGCAGGCTCTCGTGGAGCTCGCGGGTCAGGCGGCCGACGCGGTCGCGCAGGTCGCGCGCGCTGCCGCAGCGGCAGTCGCGGCACGTCCCGTCGGCGTCGGCGTTCGGGCAGTGGCCCGGGGCGCCGGTCACGACGACCGTGTCGGGGAAGCTCTCGTCGAGCGCCACCTGCTTCCCGGCGACCGCGGGCGCGGCGACGGGGACCGGCACCGCCGGCGCGGTCGCCGCGCGCTCGGCCTCGGCGCGCGTCGCTTCGAACAGGGCTTCGAGATCGTCGTGTTCCATGGCGTGTGATGTCGTGTGCGCTGCGCTCAGGCCTTGGCCGTCTGGCCCATGATCTTCTGCACCTTCTCCTCGAGCGTGGCCTTCGAGAAGGGCTTGACGATGTATCCCGAGGCCCGCAGCTGCGCAGCGCGCACGATGTCCTCCTTGCGCGCCTCGGCGGTCACCATCAGCACCGGCATGTGCGCCAGTGTCGCGTCCCCGCGGATCGACTCGAGCAGCTCGAACCCGTTCATGTTCGGCATGTTGATGTCGGTCACGACGAAGTCGAACTTGCCGTTGCGCAGCTTGCCGAGGGCGACGGCGCCGTCTTCGGCCTCGTCGCAGTCGACGTGGCCCATCTCCTTCAGCAGTCCTCGGACGATGCGGCGCATCGTCGAGAAGTCGTCGACGATCAGGAATTTCATGACTGCGAGCCGTGGTGGAGGGAGCGCGGGGGCGCGACGCGCGGGGCACGGTCGCGGTCGTTGATGCTGCAGAGCGTGTTCGTCACGGGTGCTTCCGTCTCGGACGGGGATCGGGAACATGTTGAGGCCGGGCGGGGTACCGCGACGGCCGGCGGAAGCGGGGAAAAGTGCCGCTGTTCCGCGCATCGACCACGCGTCCGCCGCGCCGCGCCGTCCGTCGGCCACCGCGTCGCGGCCGATCGGCCGTCCGTCGGACGGGCCCGCGCGTTGACATCGCGACGCTGCGCCGCGACGATGCCGCCGCTGCGATGAGCGACGCCGACACTCCGACCGTGCTCCACCTCGACCGCGAGCTCGTCGTGGTGGACAAGCCGCCGGGCCTGCTGGTTCATCCGAGCGCGCTCGACGCGCACGCGCGGGTCACCGCGCTCGGGCTCCTCCAGGCCGCGCTCGGCGAGCCGCTGAGGCCGCTGCACCGACTCGACAAGGCCACCAGCGGCGTGCTGCTGTTCGCCCGCGGTGCCGACGCCGCCCACCACTGGCGCGGCGAGTTCGAGGCCGGCCGCGTCCGCAAGCGCTACCTTGCGCTGGTGCGCGGCTGGCCGGCCGACTTCGGCGAGATCGACCGCCCGCTCGCGCGCGACCCGGAGCGCCCGTCGACCGGCCAGCCGCACCTTGCGGCGGTGACGCGCTGGCGCGTGCGCGCGCGCTTCGATTGGCCGTTCCCGACCGGTCCGCACCATCCGACGAGCCGCTACGCGCTGGTGGAGGTCGAGCCGGTGACGGGGCGCCGCCACCAGATCCGCCGCCACTTCAAGCAGCTCGCGCATCCGCTGGTGGGCGACACCACGCACGGCAAGGGCGAGCACAACCGTGCCGTCGCAGCGTGGCTGGGCACGCGGCGGCTCTGGCTGCACGCCATGCATGTCGCGATCGGGGAGGGCCCGGAACGCGTGGCGATCGACGCGCCGCCGGGCCCGGACTGGGCGCCGCTGCTCGACGCGACCGGCGCTCAGCCGCCCGAGCGGCCCGCCAGCAGCCGGGTGACCTCGTAGGTCATCACCGCCTCGCCGCGCTGGTTGTACACGTCGACCCGCGAGGTCACGACCGCGCGACCGCTGCGCGACGTGGGCCGCAGTCCGGTGACCTCGACGGTCGCCTCGATCGTGTCCCCGACGAGCACAGGCGCGAGCACCTTCTTGTGCAGCTCGAGCGAGGCGAGCCCGGTGCCCTGGATCATCGTCTGAAGCAGGAAACCCTCGATCAGCGCGTAGGTCAACACCGCGGGCACCGGCCGCCCCGCGATCGCCCCGCCCTCGTGATGCGCGTCGATGAAGATCGCCTCGAGCATCCCGGTGGCACCGATGAAGTTGACGAGATCGGCCTCGGTGACCGTGCGGCGGAACGTCCGGAAGCACTGGCCGACCGACAGGTCCTGCCAGCAGAAGCCCTGCCCGAGGCGGGGCAGCGACACGTCGGGTCCGCTCATCTCCCGCCCTCCTCGGGCAGCGCGTAGCCTGGCGTCGCGCCGGTCGGGGACTGCGGGACCTCGCCCCGGATCAGCCGAGCGATGAAGGTGGAGTCGGCATCGGTCATCGTTCGCGTCGGAGTCGTCGGGAGACGGTGGGCCTGGGTATCCTACGCGCCGGACGCGCGGTGCGCGAGCGCGCGCAGCGCTCAGCTCGCGAGCCGCGACCGAGCCCGCCGGCCGATCGCGCGCGCGAGCCGTGCGAGCTGCGGCAGGTAGCGCGATTCGAGGTCCTCGGTCGACACCGCGGCCTTGGGGAAGATCACCGACACCGAAGCGATCGGGCGTCCTCCCGCCTCGACCGGGACCGCGATCGCCGAGAACGACGCCTCCCGCGACCACTCGCCGTCGTTGTAGCCGTAGCCGCGCCGGCGCGTCTCGCGCAGCACCCGGGCGACGTAGGCGTCGTCGCCCGCCTGCCGACCGATCGCGTCGTCGCGCGCGCGCACCAGCTCGAGCAGCGCCTCGCGCTCGGTCGCGCTGCAGGCGGCGAGGTACGCCCGCCCGGCCGCGGTGACCAGCAGCGGCAGCCGCTCGCCGATCATCGCGCGGTGCTGCGACAGCGTGCTCAGCCGGTGCGTCGACTCGCGGACCACCATGAAGCCGGCCTCCGGCGTCGTCAGGTCGCAGGGCCAGACGAGCCGCGGCACCGCGTCGGCCATCATCGGACCGGCGATCTCCTCGACCCAGGCCTCGTCCTCGAAGCCTTCCGACAGCCGCCGTACCTCGAAGGTCAGGTAGTACTGCCCCTCGCGGTCGCTGTGCCGCACCAGGCCCTCGGTGCGCAGCGTCTCGAGCAGGCGCTTGACCGTCGTGCGGTGCATCGCGCAGGCCTGCGCGAGCTCGCCGATCGTCGAGATGCCGCCCGGCGCGGCGTTGAGCGCGCGCAGCACCGCGAGTCCGCGCGCGAGCCCGCGGACCGTCTTGTACTGGTTCGTGCCGAGCGGCGGTCCGCGTCGCATGCGAGCTCCATGGGGGCCGCGCCGGGGCCCGGAAACGTGCACTGGATGCACGCAGTTTACCCGCGCGGCGCGTGGGCGGACAGTCGCGCTCCACCAACTCCGACGAGGGGAGCCCCGATGGCGACGACCCGAAGGAAGACCGCCGCACCCGTGCCGCGCCGGCTCGAGGCCGACGTCGCGATCGTCGGCGCCGGCCCGGTGGGGCTGGTGCTCGCGAACACGCTCGGCACGCTCGGCGTGCGCACGCTGCTGCTCGAGCGGCTCGACGCGATCATCGACTACCCGCGCGCGATCGGGATCGACGACGAGGCGCTGCGCACGATCCAGGCGACCGGCCTCGCCGACGCGGTCCGCACGCACATCACCCCGGACCACTGGATGCGGTTCGTGACGGCGGGCGGCCGCTGCTTCGCGAGCATCGAGCCGCGCACCGACGAGTTCGGCTGGTCGCGCCGGAACGCGTTCATCCAGCCCGAGATCGACCGGATCCTGTACCGCGGCCTCGCGCGCTTTCCGCACGTGACGGCACGGCTCGGGCACGCGCTCGAGGGCTTTTCGCAGAACCCGGACGGCGTCATCCTGCGACTCGCCGGGCCCGGCGGCACGCCTGTCGAGGCGCGCGCCGCCTGGATGGTGGGCGCCGACGGCGGCAACAGCGTGGTGCGACGCGCACTCGACATCCCGTTCGAGGGCCGCACGAAGCCGAACCAGTGGATCGTGGTCGACGTGCGCAACGACCCGATCGGCACGCCGCACGTCTACCTGCACTGCGACCCGGAGCGGCCGTACGTGTCGGCGGCGCTGCCGCACGGCATCCGGCGCTTCGAGTTCATGGTGATGCCGGGGGAGTCGGAGGCGGACTTCGAGGACCCGGCGCACATGGCGCGACTGATGCGCAAGGTGGTCGCCGACCCGGACCGCGTCGACTACATCCGCAAGCGCGTCTACACGCACAACGCTCGGCTCGCGGCGCGCTTCCGCGAGGGCCGGGTGCTGCTCGCCGGCGACGCCGCGCACATCATGCCGGTCTGGCAGGGCCAGGGCTACAACAGCGGGCTGCGGGACGCGACCAACCTCGGCTGGAAGCTCGCGATGGTGGTCGGCGGCCTCGCCGGCGACGAACTGCTCGACACCTACGGCGAGGAGCGGCGCGACCACGCGCGGCAGATGATCCACCTGTCCGAGGTCGCCGGCGACATCTTCGCGCCGCCGGGCGCGACCACCGCCAGGGTCCGCGATGCGGTGACGCTCGCGCTGAACGCGGTGCCCGCGGTCAAGCAGTACTTCGTCGAGATGCGCTTCAAGCCGATGCCGCGCTACGAGCGCGGCGCGGTCGTCGGCC
Source organism: Burkholderiales bacterium (assembly GCA_020248665.1). GTDB lineage: Bacteria > Pseudomonadota > Gammaproteobacteria > Burkholderiales > Burkholderiaceae_E > UBA4615. The sequence goes on from JADCHE010000092.1 coordinate 14,240, forward strand.
CGTCTTCGCCGACGCGCCGTGGCGCGCTCGCCGGCCTCATCGACCTGTCGGGCGACACCCCCGCCGGGCGGCTGCTGGGCCTGATGGCCGAGAAGCGCGAGTCGCTGGTCGGCCGGCTGGTGAACGGACTCGAGGCGCCCGAGCCGACGCCGGTCGGCCGGATGTTCATCCAGCCGCGCGTGCTCTGCGAGGACGGCGTCGAGCGGCTGCTCGACGACGTGATCGGGCTGCGCTTCGCGGTGATCGCCTGGGGCACCGACCCGACCTGGGCGATGAGCGACGAGGCCCGCGCGTTCTGGACGCGGCTGGGCGCGGTGCTGATCAGCGCCCGACCCGCGGTCCAGATGCCGCATGCGGCCGATGCGGTGCCCGGCGTGATCCGCGTGGGTGACCTCGGCAACCGGCTGAAGGACTGGTTCTCGCGCTGGCCCCACTCGGTGGCGATGCTGCGCCCGGACCGCTTCGTCGGCGCGGTCTGCTCGCCGCAGCGCGTGACCGAGACCAGCCTCGCGTTCGCGCGGGCGCTGCACACCACGCCCCGCTGAACCGCTGCCGCCCGCGAACGCCCCGGCCCCCCGACGGTCCGGGGCGCCTCAGCGCCGGAAGTCGCGGAACACCGTGTCGGGCGCGCCGAGGTTGTGATCCGACGGCGCCTCGCGCCCGAAGCGCGCGCTCGAGGCCGTGAAGCCGCCGAAGCCGAGGATCGGCGCGCGGACGGCCGCGGGCCCGTCCGCCGGATGGCGCGCGATCGCGACGTCGGCATTGTCCTCGCGCACGAACATCGAGCGCAGCGCCGCGAACGGGCGGCCCGCCGGTACAGGCGGGTCGATCGTCACCGCGAGTTCGGTGCGCGCGGCGTCGGCCGCGACGATCGCGAGCGTGCCCCGACGGCCGTCGGCGAACGCGAGCGTGAAGGTCAGCGTCGCCGGGTCGATATCGACGCGGCGCAGCGCGACCATCGGCCGGCCGCGCTCCTCGATCGGCCCGACCAGGAAGGAACTGCCGTACGCGGTGTCGGGCAGGTGCGCCGGCGGCAGCGGCTTCGCCCGCCAGTAGCCGTCCGACGGGTACAGCACCAGCATCTCGACGTCGCGCGGCGGGCCGCGCCGGATCACCTGCACAAGGTGCAGGCCGGGCTCGGCGCGGTCGCCGATCCGCAGGTCGACGACTTCCGGCCGCCAGAAGGTCTCGAACGCGTGGCCCACGATCCGCAGCCGCGCGTCCTCGTGCAGCACCACCGTGCGCGGCACGAACCGGTGCACCGGGTCGCCCGACATGTCGCAGTCGGTGAAATCGGGCGCGGAGCGCTCCTCGGCGACCGACGCGATGTACGGCGGGTGCTCGGCGACGATGCGGAACGACGCGATGCCTTCGCCGATCACCGGCACGTGGACGTTGTCCTCCTCGGCGCAGCGCGTCGGCCGGCTCGCGTCGACGAAGCGCACCTCGACGGGCGCGCGCGGCGCGCCCGGCGCCACGCATCCGGCCAGGCCCGCCGCGAGGCTCGCGACGAGCCCCAGCGCGGCGACCGTGCGCCGAGGGGTGCATGCGCACCTCATCGCGCGCGCCGCCCGCCGGCGGCCGCGCCGCGGATTATCCTTGGCCATCGCCGCGCCCGCGGCGTCCCGACCGGATCCGCACCGTGACCGACCGACATCGACGCTGGGCCTCGCTGACCTGGCAGGAGTTCGCCGCGCTCGACGCGGCGCGGACCGTGGCGGTGCTGCCGGTCGCGGCGATCGAGCAGCACGGCCCGCACCTGCCGCTGGAGGTGGACGCCACGATCGTCGGCGGCGTGCTCGACGCGGCGCTCGCGCGCACCGCGCCGGACACGACGGTGCTGACGCTGCCGCCCTGCCCCGTCGGCAAGAGCGACGAGCACCTCGCCTTCCCGGGCACGCTGACCCTCGGCACCGACACGCTGATGCGGCTCTGGTACGAGCTCGGCGAGTCGGTGCACCGCGCGGGGCTGCGCAAGCTGGTGATCGTCAACGCGCACGGCGGCCAGGGCCACGTCGCGCGGATCGTGTCGCAGGACCTGCGGGTGCGCCTCGGCATGGTCGCGGTGGCCGCGAACACCTACGGCTTCGGCGAGCCGGCGGGTCTGTTCCCCGAGGCCGAGACGCGCCACGGGATCCACGGCGGCGCGATCGAGACCTCGCTGATGCTGCACCTCGACCCCGTCGCGGTCCGCCGCGAGCGGATCGCGGACTTCCCGGCGGCGTCGGCCGCGCTCGAGGCGCGGGGCGGCGAGCTGCGCTTCCACGGCAACGGCGCGCTCGCGTGGGCGACGCAGGACCTCAACCCGGAGGGCGCCTGCGGCGACGCGCGGCTCGCGAGCGCCGAGGCCGGCGGCGCGATCGTCGCGCACGCGGCGGGCCGCCTTGCGCGGCTGCTCGACGAGGTCGCCGCCTACCCGCTCGAGGCGCTGCGCGATGCGCCGGCACCGCGCCGCTGACGGGCCGCGCCAGCTCACAGCATCCGCCGCAGCACGCCGTCGCGCTTGAAGAAGTGGTGGTGCAGCGCCGCGCCCGCGTGCGCGGCGATCAGCGCCGCCATCGCGATGCCGAGCGCCCCGTGCAGCGCGAACGCCTGCTCGGCGAGCGCACGGTCCTGCGCGACCAGCGGTGGCAGCACGAACAGGCCGAACACGCTGATCGGCGCCCCGTAGGCCGAGGTCGCCCACCAGCCCACCAGCGGCATCGCGAAGAGCAGCGCGTACAGCGCGACGTGCACCACGTGCGCGATCGCGCGCTGCCCGGCCGGGACGGAGGCCGGCAGCGGCGGCGGCGGGTGCGCGAGGCGCCAGCCGAGGCGCACCGCGGTCAGCACGAACAGCAGCACGCCGGTCGAGCGATGCAGCAGGAAGCCAGCGTCCTGGATCGGTCCGGGGGGCAGCGACAGCAGCGAGAAGCCCGCCGGGATCATCGCGATCACCAGCAGCGCGGTGCTCCAGTGCAGCGCGCGCGCGACGCCGCCGTGGCGGCCGGCCGGAGCGGCGTCCACGTCAGCCGACCGCACGCAGCGGCAGGTCGCCCATCAGGTGGCCGGCGCGACGGCGCTTGGCCTCCAGGTAGCCGCGATTGCGCACGCCGACGGGCGCGAGCAGCGGGATGCGCTCGCGCACGTCGATGCCGGCCGAGCGCAGCGCGGCGAGCTTCGAGGGGTTGTTGGTCAGCAGCGCCACCTCGCGGATGCCCACCGCCTCGAGCATCGCCGCGGCCACGTCGTAGCGGCGCTCGTCGGTCTCGAAGCCGAGCGTGGTGTTCGCGTCGACGGTATCGAGGCCCTGCTCCTGCAGACCGTAGGCGCGCATCTTGTTCGCCAGGCCGAGGCCGCAGCCCTCCTGCGCGAGGTACAGCAGCGCGCCGCCGCCGAGCGCGGCGATCTTCGCGAGCGCCATCTGCAGCTGGTCGCCGCAGTCGCAGCGCAGCGAGCCGAACGCGTCGCCGGTGAGGCAGGCCGAGTGCAGCCGCACCGGCACCGGGCCGCGGGTGTCCGGGCGGCCGACCACGATCATCGACCAGTGCTCGCCGAGCTCGTCGCGGAAGACGACCAGCTCCGCGTCGGACACCGCTCGCATCGGGACGGGCGCGCTCGAGACGCGCCGCAGCGAGCGCGCGTGCCCCGCGCGGAACGCGAGCGCCGCCTCGGCGTCGACGCGAGCCAGCTCGGCGGTGTCGCCGGCGGCGGCGGGCACCGACACCACCGCGGGCAGCAGCTTCGCCAGCTTGACCAGCTCGATCGCGGCGTCGGCCCCGAGGTCGGCGCGCACCGGCGGCGCCGGCGACGCGGCGCGCGCGCCGGCGGCGAGCGCCATCAGCGCGTGCGGGCCGAGCGCGCGCGGCAGCGCGATCTCGGACACCTCGGCGAGCCCGCCGAGCGCGGCCGCGCGCGTGGCCGACACGACCAGCGTCGGGGCGCCGGCCTCGTGCAGAGCCGCGAGGCCGGCCGCATCGAGCGACTCGACCGGCACGACCAGCCGATCGGTCGCGCCCGGGGCGGCGACGACGATCGGCCGGCCCGCGAGCAGATCGCCGATCGCGCGACGGATTCCGACGCGCGCGTCGCGCGCGAGCAGGCGCGACAGCCAGGGGACGCGGATCGGAGGCGTCCCTTCGGAGCCTTGCGGACGGGACGACGGGACGGGGACATGCATGGGGGTGTTCCAGGAGGTACGGCGTGACGTGCCATCATCGCCCGGATCGAATTCCCGAGTGGGGCGTCGGACTTGTCCCTGCAGTCGAACGACGGCCACGTCGAGGCGCCCTCCGACGCGGCCTGGCGCCGCGTGCTGGCCGCGCGGGGCACCGGCACGCTCGGCGGCGGCGTTGGCGCGCGCTCGCGCGCGCTGTTCGGGCCGCTGCTGGCCGCGCCCGGCGAGCGGTTCGCGATCGGCCAGCTCGGGCAGTCGCTCGACGGGCGGATCGCCACCTCGACCGGGCACTCGCACTACGTGAACGGTCGCCCCGCGATCGTGCACCTGCACCGCCTTCGTGCGCTGGTCGATGCGGTGGTGGTGGGCGTCGGCACGGTCGTCGCCGACGACCCGGCGCTGACGGTACGGCACGTCGAGGGCGACAGCCCCGCACGCGTCGTGGTCGATCCGCGCGGCAGGATGCCCGCGGCGGCCCGCCTGCTGGCCGACGACGGCCGCCGGCGGCTCGTCGTCATGCGCCCCGGGGTCGCGTCGACGCTGCCGCACGGCGTCGAGCGGATCGAGCTCGCCCCCGGGGCCGATGGCCGGATCCCGCCGGCCGCGATCGTCGACGCGCTCGCGGCACGCGGCCTGCCGCGGCTGCTCGTCGAGGGCGGCGCCGCGACGGTGTCGGCCTTCGTCGAGGCGCGCGCCCTGCACCGGCTGCACGTCGCGGTCGCGCCGCTGCTGATCGGCTCGGGTCCGACCGGGCTGGTGCTGCCGCCGATCGACCGCCTCGACGACGCGCTGCGCCCGCGCGCGCGCTGCTACGCGCTCGGCGAGGACGTGCTGTGGGACCTGGAGCTCGCGTCCGCGGGCGGGACCGCGAACAGGTCGACGTGACCGACGACCAGCGTCGAGGCGCCGGCGTCGATCGCGGCGAGTCGCCGCGCGTGCCACGCGTCGAGCGCCGCGCCGTGCACCCGCCCGGTCTCGGCGACCGCGTCGCGCCAGCCGCCGACCAGCCTGCGCTGCAGCTCGGCGTCGTCGGCGCCGAGCCGCCAGTCCGCTCGCGCCCGGGCGACCGAGTAGCCGGCCGCGCGCAGTCGGCGCGCCGCCGCGTCGGCGGCCGCCGGCCCGAGCGCGCCGCCGAGGCCCTTGTCGCCGCGCTGGTGCGCGTCGAACGCCGCGAGCACCTCGGCATCGAGCGGGTCGTGCGGCGCGCACGCGACCCGGCCGTCGTAGCTGAGCGCCGCGTACACCGGACGCCGATGGCGGCGCAGCGCCTCGACCCAGCGGGCGAGCCAGTCGTCGGACACCAGGTCGAGGAAGGCCGAGGTCGCGACCAGGTCGGCGTCGAGCGCGAGCACCGCATCGAGCCCGGTCGCGAGGTCCGCGCGCAGCGTCTCGAACTGCAGCGATCCGGCCGCCTGCGCGCCTTCGGCCGCCCGCGCGGCCCGCGCGAGCAGCGCGTCGTCGTGGTCGACAAGGCGCCAGGCCTGCGGGCCGGCGAGCCGCGGCGCGATCGCGCGCAGCGTGGAGCCGGTGCCGCAGGCGAGGTCGGTGATCGTCGGCCGCCCGACGTGCGCGAGCAGCGCGGCGGCCGCGTCGAGCAGGCCCGGGTCGCGGGCGCGGTGATCGGCCGGCTCTCGCAGCGCGAGCCAGTCGGCGGCGAACCCGCTCACCGCGCCTGCTCCAGCGCGTCGGCGACGCGTGCGGCGGTGTCGGCCCAGCGCGGCTGCGCGGCCGCCGCCACTCGCGCCGCCGCGGCGAGCCGCGCGCGCGCGTCGCGGTTCTCGACCATCGTGCGCAGCGCCGCGCGCAGCGCACCCGGGTCGTCGGGCGGCACCAGCAGGCCGGCGCCCGCGGGCACCGCCTCGGGGATCGCACCCGCGGTCGTGCCGACGACCGGCAGCCCGCGCGCGATCGCCTCCGCGTAGGCCATGCCGTAGCCCTCGTGCCGGGACGCGAGCACGAACGCGTCGGCGCCCGCCCACAGCGCGTCGAGCGTCGCGCCGTCGACCGCCCCGGCGAGCGCGATCCGGTCGGCGAGGCCGGCCGCGGCGATCCGCGCCCGGAGCGCGTCGGCGGTCCGCGGATCGCGCGTGTCGTCGCCGACGATCGTCAGGCGCCATCGCGCGTCGCGCAGCCCGGCCAGGGCGTCGACCAGCCGATCGTGCCCCTTGCGCGGCACCAGCGTGCCGACCGACAGCAGCGCGACCGCGTCGCCGCCGCTGCCGCGCGACCGGGGCGCCGGGTCGGTGCCCGGCGGCGCGACGACGATCCGCGACGCGGGCACGCCGTAGTCGGCGGCGAGCGTCGCCGCGGTGGCGCGGCTGGTCGCCACCACGCGCCGCGCGCAGGCGAGCGCGCGACGCTCGGTCTGGCGCAGCGCGGCGGCCCGCGGCGCGGCGAGCCCGGTCTCGAGCGCGAGCGGATGGTGGACCAGCGCGACCAGCGGCCGCGCGGCCCCGATCGCCGCCCCCACGTCCGGCATCGCGCCGAGCGCGAGGCCGTCGACCAGCAGCGGCACCCCCTCGGGCTGCGTGGCGAGCGCAGCGTAGGCCTCGTCGAGCGCGCGCGTGTCCGGCGCCGGGAACGCATCGGGCAGCCGCAGCCGCTCGAGCGTCCAGCCGGCCCGCACGAGCTCGGCCGCGACGCGACGGTCGTAGCCGTAGCCGCCGGTCGGCGTGTCCGGGTCGCCGGGCACCGCGAGCACCGCGCGCATCGCCGCGGCCTCAGCCGATCGGCGCCTCGTACCACGCCCGCGCGACGTGCGACTCCGACAGCGTGACGCGCAGCGACGCGAGGTCGGCCTCGTCGCGGCCGAGGCCCGCGCCCCGGCAGTGCCGCGCGAGCTCGCGGTGCACGTGCGCGGCGAGGAACTCGGTGGTGGTGTTCTGCCCGGCGAACTCGGGCATCTCGTCGAGGTTGCGGTACTCGAGCGGCGCGAGCACCGCGCGCAGCGCGTCGGTGGCGCGGCCGATGTCGACGACCAGGCCCTGCGCGTCGAGCGTCCTCGCGAAGAACGCCGCGTCGACGACGAAGGTCGCGCCGTGCATCCGCTGCGCGGGTCCGAAGACCTCGCCGCGGAAGCTGTGGGCGATCATGATGTGGTGGCGGACCTCGACGGCGAACATGGGGCTCCTCGCGCGATGCGGCGGGTGGGTTCTCGGATTCTCGCGGATTCAGGCGTAGGCGACGACCGGGCAGGCCGCGTCGGCCCCGGGCGCGAGCAGCGCGGGCAGCGCGTCGGGCAGCGTCGCGAACGGGCGGTCGCGCTCGAGCAGCGCGTCGAGCCGCTCGTCGGCGAGCAGCGCGAGCGCCTTCTCGAGGCGGCGACGGTGCGGCCAGCGCGCGCGCATCGCCGGCGCGACGCGGCCGACCTGGCTGCCGACGATCCGCAGCCGGCCCGAATGGAAGCTGCCCCCGAGGCGCACGCCGACGCCACGGTCGCCGTACCAGCTGAGCTCGACGACGGTCGCCTCGTCGCCGGCGGCGGCGAGCGCGGTCTCGAGCCCCGCCTCCGTCGCGCTCGCGTGGAACACGAGATCGCAACCGGCGGGCGCCGCGTCCGGCGTGGCGAACGCGACCCCGAGCGCCGCGGCGAGCAGCGCGCGGGACGCCCGGACGTCGACCAGCGTCACCTCCGAGCCGGGCAGGAGCGCCGCGAGCCAGGCGGTCAGCGCGCCGACCGTGCCCGCGCCGATCACGGCGATCCGTGCGCCGGGCAGCGCCGCGCCGTCCCACAGCGCGTTCAGCGCGGTCTCGGCGTTCGCCGCGAGCACCGCGCGGCGCGCCGGCACGTCCGCCGGCACCGGCACGACCGCGTCCGCCGGCAGCACGAACGCGTCCTGGTGGGGATGCAGCGCGAACACGTCGCGGCCGAGCAGCGCGGCCGGTCCGTCGACGACGGTGCCGACCGCGGCGTAGCCGTACTTCACCGGGAACGGGAAGTCGCCCTCCTGGAACGGGGCGCGCATCCGCTCGCGCTCCGGGGCCGGCACCGCGCCGGCGAAGACCAGGCTCTCGGTGCCGCGGCTCAGCGCCGACCAGCGCGTGCGCACGAGCACCTCGCCCGGCCCGGGACGTCGCAGCGGCGCGGGGCGCAACTCCGCGCGGCCGGCGGCGACGTACCACAACGCGCGTGCCGGTGTCGTCTGATCGGGAACGGAGGTCATTGTCCCGATGATGCCGCCCGGCACGCTAGGCTTCCATAAAGCCCCCTGCCATGCCGCCGAGCTTCACCACGAGTCTTCCGATGCGATCAGCCTCCTCCGCCGACGCCCCCCCCGCGCGCGCCGGCGCCCCCGCGATGCGCGCCCGCCGCCTCACCTTCCTCGCGCTCGTCGTCGCGACCGTCGCCGCGCTCGCGGCGCTGATGGTCCGCGCGCTCGACGCCGACGGCCTCGACGCGGTCGACTGGGCCATGCTCGCCGCGTTCGCGGTCACGCTCCCCTGGACGGCGGTGGGCTTCTGGAACGCGGTGATCGGCCTCGTGCTGATGCTCGCGCACCGCGACCCGGCCGCGGTCGCCACGCCGGTCGCGGCGCTGGGCCTGGAGCCGGTGCCGCTCCACACCCGGACCGCGCTGCTGGTCTGCATCCGCAACGAGGATCCGCAGCGCCTGGAGCGCAACGTCGACGCGATGCTGTCGGGTCTGGCCGCGCTGCCCGAGGCGAGCCGGCTCGAGCTCTGCCTGCTCAGCGACTCCGACCGCGCCGACCTGCTGCCCCGCGAGGCCGCGGTCGCGGCCGCGCTCGCGCGCCGCCACGGCGCGGCGCTGCCGGTCAGCTACCGCCGCCGGACCGACAACGCGGGCTACAAGGCCGGCAACCTGCGCGAGTTCTGCGAGCGGCGCGGCCGCGAGTTCGACTTCGCGGTCGTGCTCGACGCCGACAGCGTGATGAGCCCCGCGGCGATCCTGCGGCTGATCCGCGTGATGCAGGCCGACCCGCGGCTCGGCATCGTGCAGTCGCTGATCGTGGGGCTCCCGAACGCGAGCCCGTTCGCGCGCACGTTCCAGTTCGGCATGCGCCTCGGCATGCGCTCCTACACCCTCGGCAGCGCCTGGTGGCAGGGCGACTGCGGCCCGTACTGGGGCCACAACGCGATCCTGAGGCTCGCGCCCTTCACCGAGCATTGCGCGCTGCCGCGGCTGCCCGGTCGCGGCCCGCTGTCCGGCCCCATCCTCAGCCACGACCAGGTCGAGGCGGTGCTGATGCGCCGCGCCGGCCACGAGGTCCGCGTGCTGCCGCTCGAGGAGGGCTCGTGGGAGGAGAACCCGCCGACGCTGCTCGAGTTCGTGCGGCGCGACCTGCGCTGGTGCCAGGGCAACATGCAGTACGGCCGCCTGCTCGGGCTGTCCGGGCTGCACCCGCTCGGCCGCGTGCAGCTGCTGCTCGCGATGCTGATGTTCGTCGGCTCGCCGGCCTGGATCGCGTTCGTGCTGCTCGCGACCTTCCGCGACCTGATCCTGCCCGCGGACGGGCCCGCGTTCCGTGCCGACGTCGGCGGCCTGCTGTTCGTGATCGTGCTCGGCATGGCCTTCGCGCCGAAGATCGCGAGCGTCGTCGCCGCGCTCGCGAGCCGCGCGCGACGGCGCGAGTTCGGCGCGCCGCCGCGCTTCCTCGCGGGGGTCGCGCTCGAGACCGTGTTCTCGATGGCGCTCGCACCGGTGATGGCGGTCGCGCACACGGTGTTCATCGCGGGGCTCGCGTTCGGGCGCACGATCGGCTGGACCTCGCAGGTGCGCGACGGCCACGTGGTGCCGCTCGGCGCCGCGCTGCGGGCACTGTGGATCCCGACGCTCGTCGGCGCGGCGCTGCTCGCCTGGTTCCTGCGGACCGTGCCGGTGCACGCGCTGTGGTTCGCGCCGTTCTGGGCGCCGCTGCTGCTCGCCGCGCCGTTCGCCTCGCTGACCGCGTGGCCGGCGCTCGGCGGCGCGATGGTGCGCGCCCGGATCGCCGCGATCCCCGAGGAGATCGCGCCGCCCCCCGAGCTGCTGCGGCTCGATCTGCCGGCGCTCGCCGCGCACGACCGGGGCGACGACCCCGACGAGGACGGCACGCTCGCGCCGGCCGCGCGGTCGTGAGCGCGACGGCCGCGCTGCGTGCCGCGGCCGGCGTCGCACGCTCGGTCTGGATCTACCGGGTCCGCGATCCCGCGCGCAGGCGGCGCATGGCGGTGCTCTATGCGCGCTTCGTGCGGCCCGGCGACCTGGTGTTCGACGTCGGCAGCCACGTCGGGGACCGCGTCGACGCGTTCCTGCGCCTCGGCTGTCGCGTCGTCGCCGTCGAGCCGCAGCCGGCGGTGCTCGCGCTGCTGCGCACGCTGTATGCGCGCCGGCGCGAGGTCGCCATCGAGCCGGTCGCGCTCGGCGACCTCGAGGGCGAACTCGAGCTGCACCTCAACCTGCCCAACCCGACGGTGGCGACCGGCTCGACCGCGTTCATCGCGTCGGCCGAGGGCGCACCCGGCTGGGAGGGACAGCGCTGGTCGGCACGTACCGTGGTGCCGCTCACCACGCTCGACGCGCTGGTCGTGCGGCACGGCCGGCCGGCGTTCGTGAAGATCGACGTCGAGGGTCTCGAGGACCGCGTGCTCGCCGGGCTGTCGGCGCCGGTGCCGGCGCTGTCCTTCGAATTCACCACGATCCAGCGCGACGTCGCGCTCGCGGGCCTGCGCCGCTGCGCGGCGCTCGGCGCGTACCGCTTCGACGCGACCCTCGGCGAGGGTCACGCGCTGGTCCACGGACGCTGGCTGGACGCAGACGAGATGGCCGACTGGCTCGCGTCGCTGCCGGCCGAGGCGAACTCGGGGGACGTGCACGCGGTGCTCGACCCGTCGAGCCTCGCGCGCTGACCGGACGATGCGCGGCTCCGGGCCGCGGACCCCGACCCGCGCGGCCCCGCGGGCCTCGCCGACCGCCCCCGATCCGGTTCCACGTCCGGCGCGCGCCGTCGACGCGCCCCCTCGGTTCGACCTACGATCGGCGCTCCGCCCACGCGAGGAGACGCCTGCGATGTCCCTGCCCCCGCCGCCCGACCCGCTCGCGGCCAACGCCGTCGCGCTCGCCGACAAGGTCGCGGTCGTCGACGACCGGCCCGACGGCACGCTCGTGCGCTGGACCTTCTCCGAGCTGAACGCGCAGGCCAACCGCCTCGCGCACGCGCTGGCCGCGCTCGGGGTGAAGCGGGGCGAGCGCGTCGTCTGGTGCGGCCAGAACTCGCCCGGCGTCGTGCGCATGGTGCACGCCGCGCGCAAGCTCGGCGCGGTCGCGGTGCCGCTCAACTACCGGCTCACCGCCGAGGAGGCCCAGTACGTCGTCGACGACTCCGACGCGGTGCTCGCCTACGTCGACGCCGAGATGGCGCCCCTCTTCCGCGAGATCCGCCCGCGGATCCCGAAGGTCCGCGAGGTGCTCGTCTACGGCGGCGCGCCCCTCGACGGCCAGCGCGACGTCGAGCCGCTGGCCGCCGCGGCGAGCGACGCCGAGCCGCCGCCGGCGCCGCCCGGCACCGTGACGCCGCAGGCGATGATCTACACCTCGGGCACCACCGGGCGGCCGAAGGGCGCGGTGCGCAACCCGCCCGACCGCGCGCAGCAGGCGGCGCTGCTCGAGCACATCGGCTACGCGCCCGACGACGTCTACATCACGACCGGGCCGCTGTACCACTCCGGCCCGGGCAGCTTCATGAGCATCGCGCACACGCTCGGCAACACCGTCGTGCTGCAGCGCAAGTTCGACGCCGAGGACTGGCTGCGCCTCATCGACCGCTACCGCGCGACCACCACGTTCGGCGCGCCGGCGCCGGTGCGCATGGCCTGCGCGCTGCCCGCGTCGGTCAAGGCGCGCTACGACCGCTCGAGCATGAAGCGCTTCATCGCGAACGCCGCGCCGTGGTCGTTCGCGCTGAAGCAGGCCTACCTCGCCGACTTCCCGGCCGACTCGCTCTTCGAGGTCTACGGCTCGACCGAGCTCGGCGTGAACACCGTGCTGCGCCCGGATGACCAGCTGCGCAAGCCCGGCGCCTGCGGCCGGCCCGCGCCGATGGTCGAGATCCGGCTCTACGACGACGAGGGCCGCGAGGTGACCGAGCCCGGCGTGCCGGGCGAGCTCGCGGTCCGCGCGCCCAGCGTCTTCGCCGCGTACCACAACGCGCGGGCGAAGTTCGAGGAGGACCGGCGCGGCGACTTCCAGACCGTCGGCGACGTCGCCTACTTCGACGACGAGGGCTACTTCTACATCTGCGACCGCAAGAAGGACATGATCATCTCCGGCGGCGTCAACGTGTATCCGGCCGAGATCGAGGCGGTCATCGACGCGCACCCCGACGTGCACGACGTCGCGGTGATCGGCGTGCCGAGCGACGAGTGGGGCGAGAGCGTGCACGCGATCGTCGTGCCGCACGCGGGGCGTACGCTCGACGAGGCGAGCGTGGTCGCTTTCGCGCGCGGGCACCTGGCCGGCTTCAAGGTGCCCCGCTCGGTGAGCTTCGCCGCGGAGATCCCGCGCAACGCGTCGGGCAAGATCCTGAAGAAGGTGCTGCGCGAGCCGTTCTGGGCGGGTCGCAGGCAGAAGGTCTGACGCGGGAGGGGATGCACGATGCACGGTCCCGACGACGACGGCACGCGCGCCGTGGTGCGCGCGCTGCTCGCCCTCCACGCGGGACGCGCCTGCGACGCGGCCGCCGACTGGGTGGCCGCGTGGCGCGCGATCGAGACGGCACCGGGCGCACCGAGCGGCGCGCTCGACCGCGCGCTGCTCGCCTCCGCGCGGGCCGATCGCCTCGCCTGGGCGTTCCTGTGCGCCTACCAGGCCGCGATCCGCGACGCGTTCGCGCCCGCCGCGCCGCGCGGTGCGCTCGGCTCGTTCGCGGCGAACGAGGCCGGGCGCAGGATGACCGGGATCGGGACGCGGCTGGTGCGGGACGGCGCCGGACTGCGGCTGGACGGCGAGAAGTCCTGGGTGCTGCGGGCCGCGGAACCGTTCTCGATCCACGTGCTCGCCCGCACCGCGGACGGGCCCGAGAGCGGCCCCGGCAGCCTGGTCGTGGTCACCGTGCGCAGCGACGCCCCGGGCGTGTCGCTGCACGAGGGCCGGCCCCAGTCGGTCGTGCCGGAGCTGCCGCACGCGGCCGCGCGCTTCGACGGCGTCGCGATCGAACCGGGCGACCTGCTCGCCGGCGACGGCTACGCCGACCATGCGCGTCCGTTCCGGCTGGCGGAGGACCTGTGCCTCGCGGCCTGCTCGCTCGCGTGGCTGCTCGGCGAGGCGGGCCGGCACCGCTGGTCGGACGGATGGCGCCAGCGCGCGGTCGCGACTGTGGTGCTGCTGCGGGACGCCTACGCGCGGCGGTCCGCCGATGCCGCGATCGAGGTGCTGGCCGCCGGAGCGCTGTCGCTCGCGTCCGGCGTCGTGGATGCGGTCGATGCCGCGGCCGAAGGCAGCGGCTGGCCCGAGCCGCCGCGGGCCCGGTGGCGGCGCGACCGGGGGCTGCTCTCGGGCGCCGGCGGCATCCGGGCCGAGCGTGCGCTCAGCGCCTGGAAGCGGCTCGGCGACGGCCGCTGAGGCGCCGCTGCGCGCTCGCGCCGGCGCGGTGCGACCCTTCCGACCGACGGGTGGCGCTCGCCGAAACCGCCGAGCTGGGTCATAGTGCGGCCCGCACCGGCCGATCCGCGCCGGGGACACGGCGCGCCCCGGAGGCGCCGACACACGAGATCGACGCCATGGGCGCCCGCGACGCGCTCCCCGACACCACCACCCCTGACGGACACCCCTGCCCGAAGGCCCGGCGCCGCGCCGCGGTCGCGCTCCACGCGCGTGCCTGCGACGCGACCGGCCTGGGTCAGCTCGCCTCGACGCTGGTGCCGTACGCGCTCGCCTGGACGGCCGTCGGCGTCGTCGACGCGGGCCCCTGGGTCGCGATCCTCGCGACGCCGGTGATCGCCCTGCTGATGCTGCGCGTGTTCGTGCTGATGCACGACTGCGGGCACCGCAGCCTGTTCGCGTCCGCCCCGCTCAACCAGGCCGTCGGCTTCGTCCTCGGCGTGATCTCCGGCATGCCCCAGTACGTATGGTCCAAGAACCATGCGTACCACCACGCGACCAACGGCGACTGGTCGAAGTACGGCGGACCGCTCGGTGTCATCACCGTCGACGCGTACCTCGCCCGCAGCGAGGCCGAGCGACGCCGCTACCGCCGTGCACGCCATATCGTGAACGCCCCGCTCGCGGGGCTGATGTACCTCGCGATCAGCCCGCGGCTCAATTGGCTGATCGGCACCGGCCGGCTGCTCGCGCACCTCGTGCGCTCCAAGCTCGCCGAGCCGGGCGTGCCCTTCTCCGTCCACGCGTCGCGCTTCCGCACCCAGGCCTGGAGCGCCCCGAAGGAGTACTGGCACATGACGTGGAACAACGTCGCGGTGCTGGCGTGGTGGGCGGCGATGTCGTGGGCGCTCGGTGCGGCGACCTTCCTCGGCGTGCACCTCGTCGCGACCGCGCTCGCCGGCGGCGGGGCGATCATGCTGTTCACCGTCCAGCACAACTTCGAGCACTCCTACGCGAGCGCCACCGCCGACTGGGACGCCGACGACGCGGTCGTCCACGGCACCAGCATGCTCGTGCTGCCCGCGTGGCTCAACTGGTTCACCGCGGACATCGCCTACCACCACATCCACCACCTGTCGGCGGCCATCCCGAACTACCGGCTGAAGCGCTGCCACGCCGAGTGCGCGGAGCTCTTCACCGAGGTGCGGCGTCTGACGCTGCGCGAGGTGCCGGCGGCGCTGCGGTGCATCCTGTGGGACGTGCGCGCGCGCCGGATCGTGTCGGTCGAGGCGGCGACGGCGGGTCGGTAGCGGGCGCGACCCGCGCCGCCGGCCCCGCTCCGGTCAGGCCCCGTCCGCGACCTCGGCGTCCCCGAGCGGGCCGTGCTGCTGCGCGCCGTAGACGTCCCGGTCGAAGGCGGACCCGCTGCCGTGGGACCCCCAGCGGCGCGGCATGCAGACCTTGATCGCGCGCACGCGGTCGAACGCGATCACCCGCACCCGCTCCCCAGGCGTGTCGTAGAGCGCGCCGATGCGCTCGGGCGTCATCGCCGACGCGCCGAGCACACGGCGGTAGTTCGACTCGTCGTCGAACATGATGTCGATGGTGATCTGGAAAGGGCCCGCGTTCTTGCTGCGCAGCACGGTGGCCAGGTCCTGGATACGGGGCATCACACCGTCTCCATGTGCACGGGGAACAGCGCGAGCGGGTCCGGCGTGTCCATCAGGTGATAGACGCTGAACTCGAACACCTCGCCCGCGGCGACGTCCGACGGCGAGAACGGGAACGCGAGGTTGCCCGCCGTGGTCTTTCGGCCGGGAAACGGACAGTGCAGCGTCGACGATCGGGCGAGCGACAGCACGTGGCTGGCGAGCTCCTGCGTCCTCGCGACGACCTCGATCAGCAGGCCGACCTCGTGCGGCACGCGGTGGCGCTCGGGCTCGAGCGCGCCGAGCACGCCGTCGCGGCCGTAGACCCGGAAGTCGAGCGCGTAGCCGGACTCGTCGACGTCGACGCCGAGGTTGCGGCGCACCGCGGCCCGCACCGCCTCCTCGATCACCGGCAGGTTCTCGATCACGGTGCGGTCGCGGATGCCGGCGACGGTGAACGCGCGGAAACCGAGGCTGCGTGCGCCTTCGAGCTTCACGGTCAGCCGCCGGGCCGGCAGGAAGCGCGATCCGCTCACGCGCACCGTCTGCCGGTCCACCTGCTCGAAACGCGCCTCGCTCATGTCGACGTCGCCCTCGGGCTCGTAGAGCATCAGCGGATGGCTCTGCTCGTACATGGTGTGCGCGGCCACCGACTCCGGTGAGACGACGCGGTGGGGCGCGAGCGGTCGGATCAGGAAGTGGTCCCGGCGGATCGTGCCCAGCAGGCAGTCGTTGGGCGCGAGCGGCAGCGCGCACTGCGCGCCGCATTCCATTATCTTCGCCATGTGCAGCGCGAGGCCCGGGTCGTAGCCACGAGCGATCGGCAGTGCGGCGTAGATCGCGGTGTCGCAGGCGCGGCCCGCGAGCACGACGTCGGCCCCCTGCGCCAGTGCGTGCGCCAGCGGCTCGGTGCCCATCTGCCCGACGATGCGCACGCTGCCGCTCACGGCCGACTCCGACAGCTCGCCGACGTCCGGCATCGGTCGGATGGCCCCCGCACGCAGCGCGTCGAGCACCACCTGCCGGTCGATCTCCGAGGCGATGGTCGCGAGCTTGAAGTGCAGGCCGTGCGCGCGCGCCTCCTCGAGCAGCAGACCGCGCACGAGCGCCAGGTGCGGGTTGCCGCCGCCCATGCCGGCCGAGCCGATCACCAGGGGCACGCCGGCCTCGCGCGCCTTGCGCAGCGCATATGACAGGTCGCGCCGCACCTGCGCGTCGCGCACCAGCGACTGACCGGCTCCGAGGTAGTACGGTCCGGGATCGGTGGAGCCGGCGTCCACGCCCATCAGGTCCGGGGCTTGCGCCACGCCGTTGTCGAGGCTCGAGAATTCGTAGCCGTAGCCGAGCATGCCGTTGACGGCGACGATCCTGAGTTCTTCCATGTCGAGCCCTTCGATCAGGCTGCGCCGGCCGCGTGCGTCGGCGGGCGCAGCGAGTGGAACGGCGTCGCGCGCTGGTATGCGCAGCCCGCGCGCAGCAGCAGCGGCTCGCGCCACCACGCGGCCTCGAGCTGCAGGCCGACGGGCAGGCCGTCCGGCGTCAGCCCGCAGGGCAGCGACATGCCCGGAATGCCGCCGAGCGCGCCGGCGTAGGTGTTGCGCGTGGCGGCCCGGGTGGCCTCCAGCAGGTTGTGGCCGTCCTCGATCGGCGGTGCCTGCGTCGGCGTGGTCGGCGACAGCAGCAGGTCGACGTCGGCGAAGAGCCGGCGCAGCGCCAGGCGCCAGCGGCGCGCATAGTCGATGGCCTCGGCGTACTGCAGGCCGGTCACCGAGAAGCCGTTGCGCATGCGCTCGACCACCGAGGCGGTGATCGTCTCGGGTGCGTTCTGCAGCCGGTCGCGGTACACGTGGCAGGCGTCGGCGAACACCATGTTCGTCATGTGGCGGTGCGCCTCGCCGGCCATGGGCACGTCCACGTCGACGAGCACCGCGCCCAGGCGCTCGAACTCGCGCGCGGCACTCATCACCGCATCGCCGACCGCGGGTTCCACCTGCTCGAAGAAGTGCTGGCGCGGCATGCCGACGCGCAGGCCCGCGACGCCCTCGTCGAGCTGCCCGAGGACATCGGGCATCGCGACGTCGACGCTGGTCCGGTCGGCCTCGTCGAAGCCGGCGATCACGGCGAAGATCGCCGCCACGTCGCGCGCCGAGCGTGCGATCGGGCCGATCGTGTCGTGGCCTTCGCTCACCGGCACCGAGCCGCGGCTGGGCACCCGTCCCAGCGTGGGTCGCAGGCCGGTGACGCCGTTGAGCGCGGACGGCAGCCGCACCGAGCCACCGGTGTCGCTGCCCAGCGAGCCGGTGCACATGCCGGCGGCGACGCTGACCGCCGAGCCGCCGCTCGAGCCACCCGGGATACGGTCGGGCGCCCAGGGGTTGCGGCACTGCCCGCCCACGGCGCTGTACGACCGCGAGCCGAACGCGAGCTCGGCCATGTTCGCCTTGCCGACGATCGTCGCGCCGGCAGCGCGCAGCCGCTCCACCACCGGCGCGTCCCGCGTCGCCACGTTCCCGCGCAGGAAGGCCGCGCCGGCCGTGGTGGGCCGGCCCGCCACGTCGATGTTGTCCTTGATCGAGACCGTCATGCCGTGCAGCGGTCCGAGGCCGCGGCCTTCGGCGGCGGCCCGGTCCGCTGCGTGCGCGCACGCCATCGCCTCGTCGTGGAAGATCGAGATCAGCGCGTTGAGCGACGGGTTCAGTCGCGCCGCGGTGTCGAGCTGCGCGGCGGTCCTCGCGGCGCTGTCGCCGGGAATGCTCATGCCGTCTCCTCCGCGTCCAGCCGGGCCAGCCTGTCCTCCACCCACTTCGGGCGGCGCAGGTGGTGCGTGGTCGCCTGCTGGTAGTGCGCACCCAGGGCCAGCACCCGGGCATCGTGCCAGCGCGGGGCCACGAGCTGGATGCCGGCCGGCAGGCCATCGACCGAGAATCCGCAGGGCACCGACAGTGCCGGGGTCCCGGCCATCGCCCACGCGTAGGTGAAGCGCGAGAGCTCGCGCGTCGTCTCGAGCATCCGGGCTGCGTCGGCATGCAGCGGCGCCGTGACCGGGCAGGTCGGCATGAGCAGCACGTCGACCTCGGAGAACGTACCGTCGAGCGTGCGCAGCCAGCGCTCCTTGAAGCGCATCGACTCGGCATAGCCGCGAGAGTCGACCCGCTCGCCGTGCCGCAGTCGTTCGAGCACGTCGGCGCCGAACGCCCCCGGTGCGTTCGCCAGCCGCTCGGCGTGGTGGGCCGCGGCGTCCGCGTGCACCATCGGCATCAGGTACCTCTGCGTGTCCTCGGCGCCCGGCAGCGTCACGTCGCGGACGTGAACGCCGAGACGCAGCATGTCCTCGACGGCTTCCCGCACCAGGCGCTCGACCTCGGGTTCCAGGCCGGCGAAGCACCAGCGCGCCGGCACGCCGATGCGCAGGCCCTCGACGCCCCGCGCGAATTCCCTGGCCCAGCTCGTCACGGGCCGGTCGACGCAGCAGGGATCGCCCGCGTCGTGGCCGGCGATGACCTCGTGCACGTCCGCCACCCGCGCGACGGTGCGGGCGAGCGGGCCGATCGTGTCGTGCGCGTCGCTGACCGGGAAGCAGCCGGTGTTGGGCACGGCGCCGTGCGTCGGACGCAGGCCCGCCACGCCGTTCAGCGCGGCCGGGATGCGGATCGAGCCGCCGGTATCGGTGCCGAGCGAGACGTCGCACAGGCCCGCGGCCACGCTCGCGCCGGATCCGCCGCTCGAACCGCCCGGGATCGCATCGGTGTTCCAGGGGTTGCGGCCCAGGCCGTGGTGCGGGTTCTGCGTCGTGCCGCCGAAGGCGAACTCGTGCAGGTTGGCCTTGCCGACGATCAGCGCGCCGGCGCGCTTCAGGCGCTCCACGACGACCGCGTCCTTCGCGGGCACGTGGTCCCTGAAGAACGCCGAACCCATGGTCGTCGTCCAGCCGGCGGTGTCGATGTTGTCCTTGAGGCTCACCGCGAGCCCCGCCGCGGCGGGCAGGCCGCCGCGCTCGAGCCGCGCTGCGAGCGCCTCCGCGTCCTCGACGAGCCGGGGATTGAGCGAGATCAGCGAGCGCAGCGCAGGATCGATCGCCTCGGCCGCGCGCACGACCCGCCGCGCACGCGCCCGGATGTCGCCCTCGCTCATGCGAGCGATATCGACGTGAGATCCTGGAACCACGACTGCGCCTGCACGAAGCCCCTGACCTTCGGGCTCAACGCGCGCGGATTCAGGTCGTGCGCGGCGAACAGGAACAGCGCGTTGTCGACCACGTACGCGTGCGCACGCTGCATCATCGCGGTCTGCCGGGCCGGGTCCATCTCCGCCTGGATCTGCGCGAACAGCTTGTCCATCTCGGGGTTGCTGTGCCGGCTCCAGTTGACGCCGGCCGGATTCGCCTGGTCCGTCTGCAGGATGCGTGCGAACGTGCGGAACGGATCGTGCGTCGGATTGGAGATGTTCAGCGCGTGGCAGCCGCGGCTCGGCGGCGCGCCGGAGCCGGCCCGCCAGGCCTCGATCAGCGCCTGCCACTCGAACACCTCGAACTGCACGTCGATGCCGATCTCGCGCAGGTTCTGCTGCAGGAACTCGTTCATCGCGAGCGGCTGCATCTGGCCCGAGCCGCTGCTGGAGATCGCGACCTTCGTGCGCAGCGGATTCGAGCGGCTGAACCCGGCCTCGGCCATGAGCTTGCGCGCCGCGTCGGGGTTGTGCTCGAGCTTGAAGGTCGGCGCGCCGTACCAGGGGTGCCCCTGGGTCACGAGGCCCTGCCCTTCGGCCATCAGCCCGCCCAGCAGGATCTTTAGGCCGGCGCGGTCGATGCCGAGGTTGGCGGCCCGGCGCACGCGTACGTCGGTCCAGGGCGACTCCGGGATCTGCGACAGGAACCAGGTCCAGTGGTGCGGGTAGACATTGGTGACGAGCTGGAAGCCTGCGGCCTTCAGCGAGGCCGCGGCATCGGGCGGCGGAGCCTCGACGAAGTCGACCTGCCCGGAGCGCAGCGCAGCCACGCGGGCGTTCGGATCGGGGATCGGCAGCAGCGTGAGGCGGGCGGCCTTGGGCACGCGCGCCTTGTTCCAGTAGTCGGCATTGCGCACCAGCACCGCCCGCTCGCGCTGGTTGTACGACTCCATCTTCCAGGGGCCCGTGCCCACGGGCTTGTTCAGGTAGGCCGTCCAGTCGCGGCCGGCGGCCTCCCAGGCGCCCCGGTGCACGATCCCGATCCAGGGCAGCGCGTAGGGCAGCGTGGAGTCCACCACCTCGGTCTCCAGCCAGAAGGTCCGGCCTTCGGCGCCCCAGCCCCGGATCTTCGGCAGTTGGATGGCCGCCTGGCCGAACGCGCGCTGGTCGAACCAGGCCGCGTCGCGCTTGAGCGCCCGGTCGAAGCTGAACACGACGTCCTCGGCCGTCAGCACGTGCCCGTCGTGGAACCCGACGCCCTCGCGGATCGTGAACAGCCATCGCCTCGGGTTGGCCGGATCCGTCCTCCAGGCAGTGGCCAGGTTCGGTGCGAGCGGCGCCGACTGGTCGGCCCGGGTCAGGTCCCACGAGACCAGCTGGTCGTACAGCGTCACGCCCATGAAGCGGGCGCCCTCGGCGCCCTGGTCGGGGATGCCGTTGGGGAGCGGGACGGTGGCGACCGTCATCGCGACGCGCAGCGAACCGCCGGGTGCCTGGGCGTGGACGAGGTCCAGGCCGGCCAAGGCGGTCCCGAACGAGGCGGCGCCGGCGATCAGGACGTCGCGGCGATGGGGGTTGAAGGACACGGGTCGGACTCCTTGGTTGAACGTGATCCCGGACACCGGTACGGCCTGCTCGAACGACCCGGACCCGCGGCCGCCGATTGCAGCACAAGTGTTGCCAACAACTTCGACCGGACCTGGGCTGGTGGATACGGTGGCGCGCCGCACCGCGACCGCCCTCGGACACCGATCCACATTCTGCGCCGCGGTATCGAGCGATGATGCGCTTCGCGGTCGGAAAATGGTAGGGCGGCGGAGCTGCGGCGAGTTGATGGTACAACTCTGAAGCGATGTCGCGGCCGGTGCGGCCGGGCTCGCCGGTCCGGCTTATGATCCCGACTCCGGGCACGCTCCCGCCGCGGTCCGCGTTCGGGGCCGGGACCCGGGCTGCCGCGCAACGCCCTTCTCGCCCCCGACGGCCATGCCTTCCGGACACCGCATCGACGCTCCGAGTTTCCGTCCGCGCCAGCGGCGCCGACCGCCGCGATGAACGGCAGGAGGGAGCGCGGCGCGTCGCGCGGGGACCGCGGCGCGGCGCCCGGTGATGGCGAGACGCCCACACCCGCGGCCCGCCCGGGCCTCGCCGAGGTCACGGCCCGCGGGACGACGCGACCCGCGGCGCTCTACAGGCAGGTCGTCGAGGCGCTGCGCCGCGACATGCTCGAGGGCGTCTACCCGGTGGGCACGCACCTGCCGACCGAGGAGGAGCTGAGCGCGCGCTTCTCGGTCAGCCGCAACACGGTGCGCGAAGCGCTGAAGGAACTGCGCAACCACGGGCTGGTGGTGTCGCGCCGCGGCTCGGGCACGACCGTCGCACGCCTGGACACGCCGGCCACCTACGTGCACGACACCGGGCTGCTGGGCGACCTCTACCAGTACTCGCGCACCCGCTGGGCCTACACGGTGGAGGTGAAGGCCATCGACGAGGCGCTGGCGGCGACGCTCGAGACGACGCCTGGCGAGTCATGGCTGCGCATCGCGGGTTTCCGCTACGCCGAGAACGAGGCCACGCCCACGTTCTGGACGCAGGCCTGGCTGCACCGCGACTACTCGGGCATCACGCGGCTGCTCGCGCGCGGCATCCCGATCTACCAGCTGATCGAGGACATGTACGGCGACACCTTCTCCCGCGTCGACCAGCTGATCCGCGGCCGTCCGGCGCCGGAGCACGTGCTCGGCCCGCTCGGGCTCCCGCCCGGCAGCACGGTGATCGAGATCGCCCGGACCTACCGGATCGCCTCCGGACGGATCGTCGAGGCGTCGAGCAACCTCTACCCGGTGACCCAGTTCAGCCTGAACATCCGGCTGCGCCGCAGCGTCGGCGCCTGAGCGCCGCGCCGCTCACAGCAGCCCGGCCACCTCGGCGGCGATCCGGCGCGTGCCATCGGTGCCGCCGAACTCGAATGGCCGCACGCGGCCGTCGCCGAACACGCGATCGACCGCCTCGTCCAGCGAGGCGGCCGCCCGGGCGAGGCGCGCATCCCCGTGCCGCTCGGCGAGCCAGTCGAGCATCATCGCCGCCGACAGGATCGTCGCGGTGGGGTTGGCCCGACCCTGCCCCGCGATGTCGGGCGCGGAGCCTTGGCAAGGCTGGAACAGCGCGTGGCGATCGCCGATGTCGCCGGACGGCGCCATGCCCATGCCACCGACCAGCCCCGAGGTCTGGTCGCTGATGATGTCGCCGAACATGTTCTCCATCACCATCACGTCGAAGGTCCAGGGGCGACGCACCAGGTCGAGCGCGGTCGCGTCGACGTAGTGGTGGCGCGCCTCGATGCCGGGATGCCGGCTCGCGACCTCGTCGAACACGCGCCGGAAGAAGGCCATCGACACGAACACGTTGGCCTTGTCGACGCAGGTCACGCTCGGGGCGCGGACGGGCGACCCGTCTCCCCGGGCCGCGCGCCGGAGCGCGCGCCGCGCGGCGAGCCGGAACGCGAAGTCCTGCACGCGTTCGCTGCCGGCGCGGGTGATGACCATCGTGTCGCGCGCCTCGCGGTCGTCGATCACCACGCCCTTGCCGCGCGAGGCGAACAGCCCCTCGGTGCTCTCGCGCACGACCACCAGGTCGATGTCGCGGGCGCGCGGGTCGGCGAGCGGCAGCGGCACGCCCGGGATCGCCCGCACCGGCCGCACGCCGGCGTACAGGTCGAGCGCCACGCGCAGGTCCAGCTGCGGCGCGATCTCGGTCCCGTCGGGATATCGGATCTCGGGCCATCCCATCGCGCCGAACAGGATCGCGTCGGCCTCGCGGCAGGCCGCCAGCGTCGCGTCCGGCAGGGCCACGCCGGTCTCGCGGTAGTGGTGCGCGCCGGCCGGATAGGAGTCGAGGCGCAGCGCGGCGCCCGCCCCCGAGACCGCCCGCTCCAGCAGCGGAATCGTCGCCTCGATCACGTCGGGTCCGATGCCGTCGCCGGGCAGCACCGCGATGCGGTGGGTCCGAGTCGTCATGCCGCTCTCCTCGTGCCGTACTGCGGCCATGCACGCACCGGGCGGGCCATCACCGCCCTGCCCCGCCGACCACCCCGTCGGTGTCGGCGCCCATCGCCGAGCACACCCGCTGACCCAGCCGCTCGCCGTTGATGCGGATCGGGTTGGCCAGCACGCGGAAGTCCGGCCGTTCCGGATGCGGCACGTTCCGGATCATGCCGTTGGTCTTCAGGAAGGGGTTCTCCAGCGCCTCGGCGAGCTCGTACACCGGCGCGGCCGGCAGCCTGCCCGCGATCGTGCGCATCCACTGCGCGGTGGTGGCGGTGCGGAAGGCGGCGTCGAGCACGTCGGTCAGCGCGTCACGGTGGGTCTGTCGGGCCTCCGGCGTCGCGAAGCGGGGATCGGCGTCTAGCTCCGGGCGTCCCAGCACCGAGAGCAGCGCCGCCCAGAACTTCGGCGTCAGGCACATCACGAAGATCCAGCCGTCCGCGGTCGGGAAGGTCTGCACCGGCGCCACCGAGAAGTGCGCGCTGCGGCGCTGGCGCGCGGGCGAGTGGCCTTCGTTCAGGTACCAGATCGCCGCGTAGCCGAGCTGGTGCAGCGCGACGTCGAACAGGCAGGTGTCGACGTCGCAGCCCTCGCCGGTGGCGCGGGCACGCAGCAGCGCCGACAGCAGGCCGACCATCGCCGTCAGGCCGGTGCTGTGGTCGATCATCGACGGCGCACCGATGCGGGTGGGCGCGCCGTCCGGCTCGCCGCACAGGCTCATCAGCCCCGCCTCGGCCTGCATCATGTAGTCGTAGCCGGGCCAGGCCGCGCGCTCATTGTCGCGGCCGTAGGCCGACAGGTGGACGCAGACGATCGACGGCCTGATCCGCGACAGCGTCGCGTGGTCCAGGCCCAGCTTCGCCGGCAGGTCGCCGCGCAGGTTGTTGAGGACCACCTCGGCGCCTGCGACCAGCCGCTCGAACGCCGCCCGCCCGTCGGGGCTGCGGATGTCGAGCGCGACGCTGCGCTTGTTCATGTTCCAGGTCTGGAAATACTCGCTGTCGGCCTCGCCGAGCAGGAACGGGCCGGTGCGTCGCGCGGGATCGCCGCCGCTGGTGGCGTTCTCCACCTTGATGACGTCAGCGCCGAGGTCGGCGAGGAACATCGAACCGTAGGGCGCTGCGCCGAACTGTTCGACCGAAACGATGCGGATGCCTTCGAGGGGCTTCAAGGGGTGTCCTCCGTGGGAGCCGGGAGCCGCGGCGTTCGCGCCGCCTTCATTCGGGGTCGATCCGGAAGCGTGTCGCGTGCTCGAACCGGTCGGCCGGATACAGGCCGACCGCGATCATCGCGACCCGGTCGCGCGTGTCGAGGTAGCTGCGGGCGATCTCGAGTGCGGGCGCACCGGCGCGGGCCCGCAGCGCGCGCGCGTCCGCGCGACCGAGGATCACCGCGCGGATCCGCTGGCGGACCTCGGCGAGCCGCACGCCGTGGTGCCGCTCGATCAGCGAGTACACGGGCACCTCGCCGCCGTCGATGCGCCGCAGCACGTCGGCATGCTCCGGCCGGACGTACACCGACATCGCCGCGACCGGCCGCTCGGCGTCGGCGCCGAAGCGCAGCAGCCGCGCCTCGTGCCACTGCTGCCCGACCTTCATCGGCAGGCGATCGGCGAGCGCGTCATCCGCGATCACCTCGCGCAGCCCGAGGGTCCGCATCCGCGTCGCCTCGAAGAACTGGATCAGGTCGCGCAGCGTGCCGACGCCGTGCAGCAGCGGCTGGGCGGGCGCGCGGGCCCGCACCGTGGTGCCGATGCCCGCGCGGGCGGCCACCAGGCCTCGCTGCTTGAGCTCGCGCAGCGCCTCGCGCACGGTGTGGCGGCTCGCGTCGAAGCGCGCCTGCAGCTGCGCCTCGGTGGGCAGCAGGCTGCCGACCGGGAAGCGCCCGGCGGCGATCTCGTCGGCGAGCACGCGGGCCAGCGCCGCGTAGCGCGGGCCGGCGAACGCCGTCGCGACAGGAGCCTGGTTGACCTTCGGGCGAGCCACGCGGGATATTATCCGTACATTCGGACAAACTGCCCGCCACCGGACCGATTCCCGCCATGCACCTGCCCGAGAAGACGCTGCTCGTCGACGTCGCCCCCCGCGACGGCCTGCAGAGCCTGCCCCGCTGGGTCGACACCGACGACAAGGTCTGGCTGTGCGACCGCCTGTCCGAGCTCGGCATGCCGGTCATCGAGGTGGCCAGCTTCGCGCACCCGCGGGTCGTGCCGAACATGCGCGACGCCGAGGAGGTGTTCGCGCGGATCCGCCGCCGTCCGGGCGTCGTCTACCGCGGGCAGGCGCCGAACGCGCGCGGCGCACACCGCGCGGTGGACGCGAAGGTGGGTGAGATGCTCGGCCTGATCACCGCGAGCGAGACCTACACGCGCCACAACCAGAACATGGGCAACGACCAGGCGGTCGAGCAGAACCTGCTGTCTTTCCAGGTCGCCGAGCGCAACGGCATCCCGTTCGTGATGGCGATCGGCATGGCGTTCTGGTGCCCGTACGAGGGCCCCGTGGCCGAGGATCGCGTGGTGGACCTCGTGCGCCGGTTCCGCGACGCCGGGATCCGGCGCCAGTACCTCGCGGGCTCGCTCGGCATGGAGGATCCGGCCCACGTGAACCGCCTGTTCGCCCGCCTGTACCGCGAGGTGCCCGACGTCGAGCTCGGCTTCCACGTCCACAACCTGTCGGGCATGGCGACCGCCAACATCCTCGCCGCGCTGGACGCGGGCGTGCACTGGCTCGAGGGCGCGATCTGCGGCATCGGCGGCGGCATGGC
>JADCHE010000093.1 GCA_020248665.1 Burkholderiales bacterium
CGGTGAGGCCACGCGACACCGCGGCGGCGATGCGCGTGCCGAATCCTGCGGGGGCTGGCTCGTCCTTGAGGGTCGGGATCGGCGCCGCGAGCCGGCACGTCGAGGCGGCGGCGATCGCCCGAACCGGCGACCCTGCCGATCGTCTGTGGCGCCCTGCTCCGGGCTCGGTGTCGACGGATGCCTTCTATCCGCCCTCGGCGGGCGTATCGCCGGCGGCAGGCGGGGTCTTCAGGTAGCCCAACAGGGCGCGGGCGACGCGATCGCGCAGATCGGCCGGGGGCGTTCGGCCGGCCGAGGCGTCCGCTTCGATCATCGCCTTGGCGATGACGAAGATGTCCTGCACATCGCTCGGCTGGAGCGGCGAGGCGAGCTCCGATGCATGGCGCTGCAGCAGGGTCGTCACCGCGTTGCCGATCCGCTGTTCGTATCCGCGCAGCCGCGGCCCCAGCGGCAGGCGTGCCTCCTCGTGATCGAGTGCCGCGGCGAGCAAGGGACGCGCGTACTGCTGCGCGATGCCGATGTCCACCAGTTCCAGCAGCGCGTCCCGCAGCGACCGATCCCGATGCGCGGCCACGCAGCCCTCGATGCTCGCCGCGAGCGCCGACTCGTGCCGGTCGATCAGGGCCGCCACCAGCGCGGACTTGTTCGGGAAGTACTGGTACAGCGATCCGATGCTGACGCCGGCGACCTCGGCCACGCGGTTGGTGTTGAACCCGGCCAGCGACTCGCGCGCGAGAACGCGAGCCGCCGCAGCGAGGATGGTCTCCACCGTGTCGGCCGAGCGGGCCTGGCGGGGCGACTTTCTCGGGCGCAGGTCGATGCGTGGCATGCGGGATCCTCGATGTGCGGGACGCGAGTACGAATTATGAGTCATTGCTTGCAAAATTCTCCCGGCCGCTCACGTGACCGCATCCGCCCCCATCGCAACCTCGAGGAGCCGAACATGCCCCCGCTCGATCCCCATCCCACGCGGCCCCGGTCGCGCCGCCGCTTCAATACCGCCGCGCTCGTCGCGGCCCTGTCCGCATCGGGTCTCGGCGCACTGCTCGGGTCGCGGCCTGCAGGCGCGCAGCAGCTGCTTCGTCCGACGCCCTCCGACTTCGAGGGTCCGTATCGACCGGTCGAGGGCACGATCTGGGGCGGCAGCGACCTGATGACGGCCCGCGACGCCGTTTCGCCAGGCTGGCCGGTGGTGCTTGCGGGCCGGCTGGTCGATACCGCGGGTCGACCGCACAGCGGACTGCGGCTGCAGGTCTGGCAGGCCAACTCCACCGGCCGCTACGACTACCATCCGGCCGAGACGCCCGGCCATGGCCGTCCGGACCCGGCCTTCCGCGGCCACGGAGAAACCGACCCCGATGCGCACGGCTGGTACGCGTGCCGGACGATCCGCCCGGGTGGCTACAGGCGGACGCTGTTCGGCTTCCTGCCCTGGACCTTCGTGCCGCACGTCCATGTCGCGGTGCGGGCGGGCGGACGCGACCTGCTGGTCACCCAGTGCGACCTCGACAAGACGGTCGCGCAGCAGCCGGCGACCGCCCGGGCGGATCATGCGCAGCTGATGCGATCGGATTCGATCCGTCGGCTCGGCGACACCGTCGGCGGCGCAGTGCTCGCACAGGCCGAGCTGATCCGCTTCGATGTCGTGCTCGACCGGCCGGCGTGAGCCGGCGGGACCGGTGCGGCGGATCGGCGGCGCGTGGTCGGCCGGGTCCCGGGCCTGCGCCCGGAGTCCGGCCGCCGGGCTCGCCGGGCGACCGAGGCGGTCGTTCAGGCGAGCGCCTTGCCGACGATCTCCCGGACATCGGGAGAGCGCGCCTGCGACGCGACCCGTTCGAGCGCCGCGCGCATCGCCGCCTGGCGGGCCGGCTCGAACTTGCGCCAGCGGTCCATCGCGCGGGCCAGCCGCGAGGCGATCTGCGGGTTCAGGCCGTCGAGCGCCAGCACCTGCTCGGTCCAGAACGCGTAGCCGGAACAATCGGCGGCGTGGAACTCGGCCAGGTTGCCGGTGCAGAACGCGGTGACCAGCGAGCGGATCTTGTTGGGGTTGCGCATCGAGAACGCGGGGTGCGCCGTCAGCGCGCGGACGCGCTCGATGACGGGCGCCTCGCCAGGCTGCCGGTGCATGGTCGCCTGCAGCACGAACCACTTGTCCATCGCGAGCGGCTCGTCGGCGAACGCGCGCGCATAGTCCGCCAGCGCGGCCTCGCGCCGCGGCGATGCCGACTGCACGAGCGCGCCGAGCGCGGCCAGTCGGTCGGTCATGTTGTCGGCCTCGGCGATCTGCGCGGCGGCGAGCGCGTCGGCGCCGTCGACGCCAGCCTCGACCAGCAGCGCGAGCGCGCTGTTGCGCAGCGCGCGGCGGCCGGCGGAGGCGGCGTCGGGCGAATAGGGGCCGCTCGGTCGCAGCGCGTCGCGGATCGCGTGCAGCGTCGACGCGAGCCCTCGCGCCACCGCATTGCGGACCGAGTTGCGCGCCGCGCGCAGCGCCACCGGGTCGACCACCTGGAGCTGTTCGGCGACGAAGCCCTCGGACGGCAGCCCCAGCAGCTGGTCGCGCAGCGCCGGGTCGAGCGTGTCGTCGGCGAGCGGGCGGCCGAGCGCGCCGACGAAGGCGGCGGCGGCCCGATCGACCGGCTCGCCGCGCAGCGCGCGCAGGATCGCCGAGACCGCGAGCCGCTGCGAGGCCTCCCATCGGTTGAAGGCGTCGGTGTCGTGGGCGAGCAGGAACGCGAGTGCCTCGTCGTCGGCCGCGTGCTCGAGCACCACCGGCGCGGAGAAGTCGCGCAGCAGCGAGGGCACGACGAAGCGGCGGCCGTCGGCCGCGGGGCCGGGGTCGACGCCGTCGAAGGTGAACACCTGGCGCTCGTCGGTCAGCTCGAGCGTCGCGGCGGCGAGCTCGCGCCCGTCGGAGCCGATCAGGCCGACCGCGACCGGGATGTGGAAGGGTGCCTTCTCGGGCTGGCCGGGCGACGGCGGGCACCACTGCGACAGCACGAGCTCGTAGCGCTTCGAGCCGGCATCCCAGCCGCCCTCGGCCCGCACCCGGGGCGTGCCCGCCTGTGCGTACCAGCGGCGGAACTGCCGCAGGTCGCGGCCGTTCGCGTCGGCGATCGCGGCGACGAAGTCCTCGCAGGTCACCGCCTGGCCGTCGTGCCGCGCGAAGTAGAGCGCCATGCCCTCGGCGAAGCCGTCGCGGCCCACCAGGGTCTGCAGCATGCGGATGACCTCGGCGCCCTTCTCGTAGACGGTGACGGTGTAGAAGTTGTCGATCGCCTGGTAGGCGTCGGGGCGGATCGGGTGGGCCATCGGGCCGGCATCCTCGGCGAACTGCAGGCTGCGCAGCGCGCGGACGTCGTCGATCCGCTTGACCGCGCGTGCGCTGCGCGCGCCGGCCTCGTCGGGCGCCGACTCGGCCATCGTGTCGGCCGAGAACTCCTGGTCGCGGAAGACGGTCAGGCCCTCCTTCAGCGTCAGCTGGAACCAGTCGCGGCAGGTCACGCGGTTGCCGGTCCAGTTGTGGAAGTACTCGTGCGCGACGACCGACTCGACGTTCGCGAAGTCGGTGTCGGTGGCGATCCGCGGATGGGCGAACACGTACTTCGTGTTGAAGACGTTGAGCCCCTTGTTCTCCATCGCGCCCATGTTGAAGTCGGCCACCGCGACGATCATGAAGCGGTCGAGGTCGAGCTCCAGCCCGAAGCGCCGCTCGTCCCAGCGGATCGAGCGCACGAGCGAGCGCATCGCATGGTCGGTGCGGTCGAGGTTGCCGGGCTCGACCCACACCTGCAGCAGCGCGTCGCGGCCGGAGCGCGTCGAGATCCGCTCCTCCTGCGCGACCAGGTTGCCCGCGACCAGCGCGAACAGGTAGCTCGGCTTCGGGAACGGGTCGACCCACGTGGCGCGGTGGCGCCCGTCGGGCAGCGCGTCCGACTCGACTAGGTTGCCGTTGGACAGCAGCACCGGCCAGCGCGCGCGATCGGCGACGAGCTCGACGGTGTAGCGCGCCATCACGTCCGGCCGGTCGGGGAAGTAGGTGATCCGGCGGAATCCCTGCGCCTCGCACTGCGTGAAGAAGTTGCCGTTGGACACGTACAGGCCCATCAGCTCGGTGTTCGACGCGGGCGCGATCGCGACCCGGGTGACCAGCACGAAGGCCGCGGGCGGCGCGTCGATCGTCAGCCCGTCGGACGTCGCGTGCAGCCGCGAGGGCGGCACCGGCGCGCCGTCGATCTCGGCCGACAGCAGCTCGAGCGCCTCGCCGTCCAGCCTCAGCGGCGCGGCCGCCGGCGCGCCCTCGCGCCGCCGCACCGCGAGCGTCGCGACGACCACGGTGCGCTGCGGGTCGAGCTCGAAGCGCAGGTCGATCGTGTCGACGAGGTGGTCGGGCGGGGTGTAGTCGAGGCGCCGGACGGTGACCGGCTGGTCGGTGCGCATGGATCGTCGCTTCCGCGGAGGGGATCGACGATTGTATGCGGCGCGCCTACTTGAGCGTTCGGGCGACCCACCAGTTGGGCTGGGCGGAGGCGAAGGCGCCGCTTGCGTCCAGCCGGTTCGCGAGCTCGAGCGAGCCGAGGCCGACCGGGCCCTCGACGACCCAGAGCGTCGGCGACAGCGCGCGCGACGGGGTCGCGCCGGCACGGGCGATCAGCGCGCGCGCGTCGGCCCCGGGCAGCGGTGCGCGCAGCGCGACGAGCACACCGCCGGGCAGCGCGCGCAGGCGGCCCTGGTCGTCGCGGAACACCGGGGAGACGAGCGGTGCGGCCGACTTCGTCGCGGCCCCGGCCGGTCGCAGCGGACCGGCGTCCTTGCCGAGGCGCGGCGAGAAGTCGGCCTCGAGCGTCGACTCGAGCCGCAGCGTGCGGCGCACGCCGGCCTCGTGCCAGGCGAGCGTCGGCGCGTCCTTCGTCGCCGCGATGCGGGCGGGCTTGGACACCGACGGCGGGCCGCCCGACGGCGCGGTCGCGGACGCGGCGCCGGTCCACGCGCCGAGGCACGCGGCGACGATCGCGGCGACGGTACGCTCAGCGGCCATGGATCGTCAGGCTCCAGCGGTCGAGCCGCCCCGAGTCCCGCGGCTGCAGGTCGGTGAGCTCGAGAGTCCATGCGCCCTGCGCCGGCTCGTCGAGGTGACGCACCGAGCCGAAGGTCCAGTCGGTATACGTGCCGCATGGGTCGCTGCCCGTCAGCTGCGCGCAGGCCCGGGCATTCGCGAGCTCGCTGACGATGCCCGACGGACTGCGCAGGCGCACCCTCAGGTCGCCGCTGTAGGTGTGCGTCGCGGTCATCGTCACCTCGACGAACTCGACCTGCGCGATGTCGCAGCCGGCGGGCACGGTGATCGTGTCGACCACCGGCGTCGGCGTACCGGCGTCGGGCGCGTCGGGTACCGCGAGCGCCGGCGCTCGCGCCGGCAGCGTGCAGGTCTTCATGCGGTCGGAGCCGCCGACGCTGGTCCAGGTGCGGGCCCGCGCGACCGCGGCGGCGGCGTCGACGACGCCGAAGCCGTACTTCGCGTTGTGCGCGAGGCCGGACGGCGTCGCGGCCCACTCCGGGTCGGTCGGATCGTTGCGGCGCGCGGTCCGAGCGAGGATCAGCCGGACGTCTCGCCAGCTGAGGGCCGGGTTCGCCGACAGCATCAGCGCGACCACGCCGGCGACCATCGGCGTGCTGGCCGAGGTGCCGCTGAAGTCGTTGCGCCACGCGCCGCGGATCGACGTGGTGGTGACGTTCGGCGTGTCGCCCGAGGACGGCGCGCAGACCAGCACGTTCGCGCCGCGCTCCCCGTAGAAGGGACGCCGGCCGGAATCGTCGACCGCGCAGACCGCGATCACGCCGGGCCCGTTGACGAAGCCGTCGAAGTTCGAGTTGTCCTGCAGGCACCGGCCGGTGCCCGCCTCGGTCGCATAGCAGCCGCCATTGCCGGCGGGGAAGACGTAGACCGAGCCGAGGCCGCCGCGGCCGGACGCCGTGCCGTTGCGGATCGCCTGCAGGAACGACGGCGGCGGCGGGTGCAGCCGCCCGTCGTCGGGCGATCCCCAGCTGTTCTGGTAGATCGCGTTCGCCTGGCCGTCGCGCAGCAGCGCGTCGGCGATGTCGACGTCCTGGCCGCTCGCGAGCGCGTCGTACGCGACCAGCGACGCGCGCGGCGCGACGCCGGCGATGCCCAGGGCGTTGTCGTCCCGGCCGAGCACCAGCCCGGCGACTGCGGTGCCGTGGCCGTCGACCGGACCGCCCGAGGCCTCGACCGCCCCGGTGCACGGCAGCGGCCAGACGCTGCCGCGATTGCCAGACCGGTAGCTGAAGCTCGCGCCGGTGAC
This sequence comes from Burkholderiales bacterium, assembly GCA_020248665.1. GTDB lineage: Bacteria > Pseudomonadota > Gammaproteobacteria > Burkholderiales > Burkholderiaceae_E > UBA4615. The sequence continues at coordinate 6,321 of JADCHE010000093.1, forward strand.
GAGGTTGGGGAACAGGTCGGCGTGCACCACCTCGACCGCGTCGTCGACCACCGCGACGCGCACGCCGGCGCCGCGGGTCAGTGTCCAGGCGTCGAGCGCCCGCAGGTCCTCGCCGGGCGTGCCGCCCGCCTGTCCGGTGTTCCGCAGGTGCCACTGCTGAGGCAGCAGCGGGTCGGCGCCTGTGAGCACCGGGTCCGCGGTCAGCGTGTAGCTCAGCTCGCATCCGGGTCCCGCCGACACCGTCTCGACCGGGCTCGAGCCGCCGCCGCAGCCCGCCAGCGCCAGTGCGATTGCCGTGGCCATGCCGGCGCCGCGGGCGGGGGCGATCGCAACGGACGCACTCGGCAAGGCCTGGCTCCTGGGGCGGGGCTCGTTGAAAGCGCGAAGTCTAACCGGAAAGGTGCCGGGGTCTTTGCGCTGCGGCCGCCGGGGGTCATCGAATGGCGCGTCCGCAACAGGGTTGCGCGTCACCCGGCCGGGCGAGCGATCGCGTCGAGTCCCCGGGTCAGGTCGGCGACCAGGTCGTCGGGATGCTCGAGCCCAACCGACAGGCGCACCAGGTTCGGCTCGATGCCCGAGAGCGCCATGCCGGCATCGTCGAGCGAGCCGGCCCACATCGCGGCCGCGTGCACGACGAGCGAGTCGACGCCGCCGAGACTCACCGCGTGCTGCGCGAGCCGCAGCCCGGCGACGAAGCCCGCGGTCGCCGCGTAGTCGGCCCGCAGCCGCAGCCCCATCACACCACCGAAGCCACTCATCTGGCGGCGGGCGAGCGCATGCTGCGGATGCGTCTCGAGCCCGGGGTAGGAGACCGACTCCATCGCCGGATGTGCGGAGAGCGCGCGCGCGACCGCGAGCGCGCTGTCGTTGATCCGGCGCACCCGCACGGCGAGCGTGCGCAGCCCGCGCAGCAGCAGCCACGCGTCCATCGGCGAGAGCGTCGCACCGAGCACGATCTGCGTCGCCCACAGCCGCTCGATCGTCGCCTCGTCGCCGACGACGACGCCCGCGGTGAGGTCGTGGTGCCCGCCGAGGTACTTGGTCGCGCTGTGCACGACGAGGTCCGCGCCGAGCGCGAGCGGCCGCTGGTTGAGCGGCGTCGCGAAGGTGTTGTCGACGACCACCTTCGCACCCGCGTCGTGCGCGAGCCGCGCGACCGCCTCGAGGTCGGTCAGGCTGCAGTCGGGGTTCGTCGGGGATTCGAGCATCACCAGCGCCGCGGGGCGTTCGAGCGCGCGTGCGAACGCCTCGACATCGGTCTGCTCGACGAATTCGGCGTGCACGCCGAAGCGCGCGAGCAGCTCCGAGAGCAGCTTCGTCGTGCCCATGTAGTGATTGCGCTGCGCGACGACCCGATCACCCTGCGCGAGCAGCCCCATCGCGACGGTCGCGATCGCGCCCATGCCGCTCGCGGCCACGAGGCCGGTCGCGGCGCCCTCGAGGTCGGCGACGATGCGCGCGACGCGACGGTGCAGCGGATTGCCGTAGCGCGTGTAGTAGGCCGGATGCATCGGCTCCGAGGCCATCCGCGCGAAGGCCCCGGCGTCGGCGGCGGTGAAGGTGGCCGACCACGGGATCGAGGGCGTGAGCGACGTGCCGTCGTGCAGTGCGTCATCCGCGTGCAGCAGCAGCGAGTCCGGGTGCAGCGGGCGGGAAGGGTCCATCGGGCCTGTCTGGTGCATCGGCGGCCATCATTGTGCCGCGTCGTGAGCGCCCCCTGGAAACCCGCATGTCAAGGACATCCTTGTGCCAAAATAGGCACGGGCATAGGCCGCACCGACCGACATCTGTAAAATCTTGGCGGTTCGGGCTCCAGGGGGAGAGGCACGGCCTTCGTCGTCGCTCGACAACCCGACACCTGCACACCCATACGAGACACGGCTCTCGAGCACACCCGACGGAGGTCGATACATGAACAAGAGTGAGCTGATCGAAACCGTATCCGCAGAGGCGGACATCAGCAAGGCGGCGGCCGAACGCGCGCTGAACGCGATCGTCAACGCGGTCGAGAAGGCCGTCACCAAGGGCGATCGCGTCACGCTGGTGGGCTTCGGCACGTTCTACTCGAGCAAGCGCGCGGCCCGCACCGGCAAGAACCCGCGCACCGGCGAGAAGATCAAGATCGCCGCGGCGACCGTGCCGAAGTTCTCGGCCGGCGCGGCCTTCAAGGCGGCGGTGAACAAGAAGAAGGCCAAGTGAGCCTCGCCTCGCCCAGCGCGAGGCCCCCGTCAGACGCCCCCGCCCGGGGGCGTTCGTATTTCCGGTCGTCCCGTCCGGTCCCGTTCAGCCGAGCCTGAGCGCGAGCACGCCGGCGAGGATCGACGCAGCGCCCGCCCATCGGGTCGCGCCGACACGCTCGCCGAGCATCGCGCGCGCGATCAGCAGCGCGAAGAGCACCGAGGTCTCGCGCAGCGCCGCCACCAGCGCGACCGGCGCGCGGGTCATCGCCCACAACGCGACGCCGTAGCCGAGCATCGACGCGACACCCGCGCCCATCGGCGCCACGCCGCGCTGCCGTGCGTAGTCGAGCAGCGGGCGGCCGTGGCGCGCGAGCACGAAAGCGAACATCACCGGGCCCTCGAGCGCGGCGAGCCAGGCGACGTAGCTCCATGGGGTGGGCGCCGCGCGCGCGCCGGTCGAGTCGATCAGCGTGTAGGCGACGATCGTCGCCGCGGTCAGCAGCGCCCAGCCAAGCGAGCGGCGGCGTGCGTCGCGGTCCACGTCGCGTGCGCGCGCGAGCCCGATCGCGAGCACGCCCGCGCAGACCGCGGCGACGCCGAGCCAGCCGAGCGCACCGGGCCGTTCGTGCAGCAGCGCCGCTGCGAGCAGCGCCGTGAACATCGGCGCGCTGCCGCGCATGATCGGATACGCGAAACTCAGGTCGCCGTTGCGGTACGCGGCCGCGAGCGCGTGGTAGTAGACGCAGTGGACCGCGGTCGACGCCGCGAGGCACGCGGCCGCGGTCGGCCCGGGCAGCGGCAGCAGCGCGATCGCGAAGAGCGCGGGCAGCGCGACCCACGCGTGGATCAGCGTCGTCTCGAACAGCGGGTCGCTGCCGCGCTTGATCAGCGCGTTCCAGCCGGCGTGCACCGCCGCGGCGAGCAGCACCGCGATCGTGACGTCCCAGCTCAAGTGGGCGGCTCCGGCATCGGCCGATTCGACACCTGGTCCCCGGGGCTGTCAACGCGGCGTGCCGCGGCACGTCGTCGCGCCCGGGTTACCATCGCCCCCGCTCGACGCTCGGGAGGAGGCGATGGATCCGATGGACGCGACCGCGGGCATGATCGCGATCGACTGGGGCTCGTCGCGGCTGCGCGCGTGGCTGATCGATGCGGACGGCACGGTGCGCGACCGGCGAGCGAGCGACGACGGCGCGATCGGCCTGCCGCGAGACCGGTTCGACGCGGTGCTCGCGCGCACGGTCGGCGACTGGGCAGGGGCGCGGCCCGGCGCGCCGATGCTCGCCTGCGGCATGGTGGGCGCGCGGGGCGCGTGGATGGAGGCGCCCTACGTCGACGTGCCCGCGGGCGTCGATTCGATCCGCTCGCGGCTCGCGCACGTCACGACCTCGATCGGCCGGCCGCTCGCGATCGTCGGCGGCCTGCGCAGCGGCGAGCCCGACGTGCTGCGCGGCGAGGAGACCCAGGCGCTCGGCACCGGCCTCGCCGACGGGCTGCTGTGCATGCCGGGCACGCACGCGAAGTGGCTGCGGTTGCGCGGCGGCATCGTCGACGCGTTCGCGACCTGGTTCACCGGCGAGCTCTACGAGCTCCTCGGTGCGCACGGCAGCCTCGCGAAGGCGTTCGGCGAGCCGGCGCCGATCGACGAGGGCGGCTTCGACGCCGGCGTCGCGCAGGCGCTCGCGCCGCACGCCGATGCCCGCTGGCTGCACGCGCTGTTCGGCTTTCGCGCGCGCGTCGTCGGGCAGGGCGTGCCCGGGGCGCACGAGCGCTCGCGGCTGTCGGGCTGGCTGCTCGCCACCGAGCTGCGGCAGGCCCTGCTCGGCCCGCTCGGCGCCGAGATCGACCCTGGCCAGCCGCTGGTGCTGGTCGCCGACGCTCGGCTCGCGGGGCTGTATGAGCACACGCTCGCGTCGGTGCGCGCGACACTGCCCGGCGATCGACGAGAGTGCGTGCCCGACCGCTTCGTGCGGGCCGACGCCGACTGCGCGGCCCGCGGACTCTGGCGGATCGCGACCGGGCGCTGAGCGCGCGGCGGGCCGATCCGCCCGGGTCAGCGCGGTGTCGCCGCGTCGTCGTCGAGCATGCGGTCGATGCGCGCGAGCCGCGCGTCGACGTCGGCCGGCACCAGGCCCGGGGGCGGTGTCGCGCGCCGGCGGTTGCTGGTGCGCCACAGCACGGTCGCGCCGATCGCGAGCAGCACGGCCGGGCCTGCCCACAGCGCGAGGTTGCGTGCCGAGAAGGTCGGCCGGTAGAGCACGAACTCGCCATAGCGCTCGACCAGATGCGCCTTGATCTGACGATCGTCCTTGCCCGAGGCCATCTGCCGCAGCACCTCGTTGCGCAGGTCGATCGCGAGGTCCGCGCCCGAGTCGGCGAGCGTCTGGTTCTGGCACACGAGGCAGCGCAGCTCGGCAGCGAGGGTGCGGAAGCGCTCGCTGCGCACCAGCTGCTCGACCTGCTCGGGCGTCAGACCCGCGGGCGGGCCAGGGGGCGTGCCCGACGACTGCGCGAACCCCGAGGCGGTGAGGGCGAGGAGCACCGCGGCGAGCGCCGACCTCGTCGCGATCATCGTGACAGCTCCCGCACCAGCGGCAGGAGCTTGCCCTGCACGACCTCCGGCGTCAGCGGCCCGACATGCTTGAAGCGGATCGTGCCGGTGCGGTCGACGAGGAAGGTCTCGGGCACGCCGTAGACGCCGTAGTCGAACGCGACCGAGCCAGTACGGTCGGCGACGATCGCGACGTACGGGTCGCCGTGCTTCGCGAGCCAGCCGGTCGCCGCGCCCGGCTCGTCCTTGTAGTTGAAGCCGACGATCGGCAGCAGCTTCTCGCGCGACATCTGCATCAGCACCGGGTGCTCGACGAGGCATGGCACGCACCACGACGCGAAAACGTTCAGCAGCCAGACCTGCCCTGCCATCTCTTTCGGCGACCACGCGCGGTCGGGCGCGCGCAGCTCCGGCAGCGAGAACGCGGGCGCCGGCTTGCCGATCAGCGGCGAAGGGATCTCGCGCGGATCCTTCCACAGGCCGACCAGCAGGAACACCGACAGCAGCGCGAACAGTGCGATCGGGATCCCGTACTTCAGCGAGCGCATCGTCAGGCCGCCTCAGGCGCGCGCGCCGGCTCGCCCGTCAGCCTTCGCCGCGGCGCGCTGCGTCCGGTAGCGCCGGTCGGAGATCGCGATGAAGCCGCCGATGGCCATCATGAAGGAGCCCGCCCAGATCCAGTCGACGTACGGCTTGACCCAGGCCTTCACCGTCCAGCGTCCGTCGGGCAGGACCTCGCCGAGCGACACGTACAGGTCGCGCGTGAGGCCGGAGTCGATCGCCGCCTCGGTCATCACCATCTGCGTGGTGCTGTAGAAGCGCTTCTCGGGCAGCAGGTCGAACAGCGCACGGCCGTCCTTGGAGACCTCGATCCGTCCCTGGACCGCGCGGTAGTTCGGCCCCTGCACCTCGGCCAGCGACTGCAGCCGGAGCTGGTACTCGCGCACCGTCGTGGTCTCGCCGGGCCCGAGCGCCGCGTCGATCTCGACGTCGAGCGTCATGACGCCGGCCACGCCGATGCAGAACACCCCGACGCCCGAGTGCGCGACGATCATCCCCCAGAAGCCGCCGGGCAGCGAGCGCAGCCGCGCCACCCAGCCCGGGGCCTTGACCTGCGACGCGCGGTCGATCACCGCGACGACGCTCGCCGCGATGAGCCACAGCCCGAGGAAGATCCCGATCGCGAACGCCGCCGCGCCGAGCGCCGAGCCGCCCGCGTGCGCGTCGCCGAAGCGACCCGAGGTGAGCGCGATGCCGAGCGTCGCGGCGACCGCGATCGCGAACGCCCACTTGAGCCTCGCGGCGAGCTGCGGTACCGGTGCGTCGCGCCAGCGGGCGATCGGGCCCACGCCCATCAGGAACGCGGCCGGCGCCATCAGCGGGAAGAACACCGCCTCGAAGTACGGCGGGCCGACCGAGATCTTGCCGAGCCCGAGCGTGTCGAGCACCAGCGGGTACATCGTGCCGAGCAGCACCGAGCCGGCCGCGGTCGCCATCAGCACGTTGTTGGCGAGCAGGTAGCCCTCGCGCGAGCTCGGCGCGAACGACACCGGCGCGACGTTGCCGGTGATGCCCGGCCCGCGCAGCGCGAAGAGCACCAGCGAGCCGCCGACCGCCACCACCAGGAACGCGAGAATGAACACGCCACGGGTCGGGTCGGTCGCGAACGCGTGGACCGAAGTCAGGACCCCCGAGCGCACGAGGAAGGTGCCGAGCAGCGACAGGCTGAACGCCGCGATCGCGAGCAGCAGGGTCCAGGCCTTGAACGCCCCGCGCCGCTCGGTGACGACCAGCGAGTGGATCAGCGCGGTGCCGACCAGCCACGGCATGAACGACGCGTTCTCGACCGGGTCCCAGAACCACCAGCCGCCCCAGCCGAGCTCGTAGTAGGCCCAGGCGCTGCCGAGCGCGATCCCCATCGTGAGGAAGCACCACGCCGCGGTGGTCCAGGGTCGCGCCCAGCGCGTCCAGGCGGCGTCGACGCGGCCGCCCAGCATCGCGGCGATCGCGAACGCGAAGGCGACCGAGAAGCCGACGTAGCCCATGTAGAGCATCGGCGGGTGGATCACCATGCCGGGATCCTGCAGCAGCGGGTTCAGGTCGCGGCCGTCCGGCGGCGGCGGGAACTGGCGCAGGAACGGGTTGGAGGTGAACAGCATGAACGCGAGGAAGCCGATCGCGACCAGCCCGAGCACGCCGAGCACGCGCGCGCGGAACGCGACCGGCAGCTGCCCGCCGAACGCATTGACCGCGGCCGTCCAGCCAGCGAGCATCAGCGCCCACATCAGCAGCGAGCCCTCGTGCGAACCCCAGGACGCGGCAATCCGGTACTCGATCGGCAGCTGCGAGTTCGAGTTGTTCGCGACGTTGATCAGCGTGAAGTCGTTCGAGACGAACGAGCTCGCGAGCGCCCAGAACGCGAGCACGATCAGCGCGAACTGCGCGTTCGCCGCGTTCGCGCCGGTGCGCATCCAGGCGGCGTCGGCGCGCGCCGCGCCGAGCAGGCCGCCGAGGGCCTGCACGATCGAGACCGCCAGCGCGAGCCAGAGCGCGAAGTGGCCGAGTTCGCCGATCATTTGGGCTTCACCGTGCCCGACTGCACCGGGTGTCCGGCCTGCTTGAGCGCCTCGGCGGCCTCGGGCGGCATGTAGTTCTCGTCGTGCTTGGCGAGCACCTCCGACGCCTTGAACACGCCGTCCGGTCCGATCTGTCCCTGCGCAACCACGCCCTTGCCCTCCTTGAACAGGTCCGGCAGCGTGCCGCGGTAGACGACCGCGATCGCCTGCGCGTTGTCGGTCACCTTGAAGCGCACGTCGAGCCCGTCGCGCTGCACGCTGCCGGGCTCGACGAGGCCGCCGATGCGGAACGCACGGCCCTGCGGCGCCTCGTTCCTCGAGACCTGCGTCGGCGTGAAGAAGAACACGATGTTCGAGGACAGCGCGTACAGCACCAGGCCGACCGCGGACGCGACCACGGCGAGGCCGACGGCGATCCAGGCGAAGCGCTTCTGGCGCGGAGTCATCCCGCGGGGAGCGGGGGGCGATACGGCATTCATCGGGGTGCTGCGTCCGATAGGTGGGGCGGTCGGCGCGCGCGGCTCAGCCGCGCTCGTCCTCGTCGAAGTCGCGCTCGCGCTCGACGCGCGCGAGCGCCTGCCGGCGGCGGCGCACGAGCGCGACGATCTCGATCACGATCGCGGCGGCGCTCAACGCGTAGGCGACGCCGACGAAGGTCCAGTGGTGCTCGGTCATGGCGCGTCTAGGTCGCGCCGCGGCCGGCGAGCTGACGCACCCAGCGGGTGTGCCGCTCGCGCTCGAGGATGATCGAGCGGACCCGGTGCAGCGCGGCCGCGATCGTGTACATCCAGGCGGCGAGGCTCATCAGCAGCATGCCGGTGAGCATCGTCGAGGCCATCTTGGGCGCGGCGGTCAGGCTCACGCTCGCGCCCTGGTGCAGCGTGTTCCACCAGCGCACCGAGAAGTAGATGATCGGGATGTTGACGACGCCGACCAGCAGCAGCAGCGCGCCCGCTCGGTCGGCCCGCTGCTCGTCCTCGATCGCGGCGATCAGCGCCATGTAGCCGAGGTACAGGAACAGCAGGATCAGCGTCGAGGTGAGCCGCGCGTCCCAGACCCAGTAGGTGCCCCAGGTCGGGCGGCCCCAGATCGCGCCGGTCCACAGCGAGATCGCGGCCATCAGCGCGCCGGTCGGCGCGAGCGCGCGGCACATCATCGCCGACAGCCGCGTGCGGAAACCGAGCGTGAGCGCCGCGTAGCCGGCCATCACCGTGTAGACGAACATGGCCATCCAGGCCGCGGGCACGTGGATGAAGATGATCCGGTAGACCTCGCCCTGCTGGAAGTCGGCGGGCGCGATGCCGAAGCCGACCCACAGCCCCGCCGCGGCGAGCGCGATCGCGGCCGCGGCGAACCACGGCACCATCTTCCCGGCGAGCGGGTAGAAGGTCTGCGGGGCGGCGAAGCGGAAGGCGTTCATGGGGGTGGGGTCATTCGACCGAGATGCGCAATGCCTGGGCCGCCACGGGCGGCGCCGCGAGCGCCACCATCAGCATACCAGCGGCCAGCAGCGCGAGATGCGCGTCGGGGGACAGCCCGCTCGCCTGGGCCTCGACCGCGCCGGCGCCGAACACCAGCACCGGCACGCAGAGCGGCAGGCACAGCATCGTGACCAGGGTCGGGCCGGCACGCAGGCCGAGCGTCAGCGCGCCGGCGATCGCGCCCAGTCCGAGCAGGATCGGCGTGCCGAGCGCGAGCGAGACGAGCATCGTCGGTAGCGCCCCGTCCGGCAGCGAGAACGCGACCCCGAGGACCGGCGTCAGCACGATCAGCGGCAGCGCGGTCACCAGCCACGCGGCGAGCAACTTGCCGGCGACGATCAGCGGCAGCGAGCGGCCGCTCGCGATCATCGCGTCGAGCGTGCCGTCCGCGTGGTCGTGCTCGAAGAGCCGCGGCAGCGCGAGCATCGTCGCGAGCAGCGCGGCGACCCAGATCACCCCCGGACCGATCCGCATCAGCCACTCCCGCTGCGGGCCGATCGCGAGCGGGAACATCGAGCAGGCGAGCACGAAGAAGCCGAGCACGTTGAGCGCGTCGCTGCGCCGGCGGATCGCCAGGCGCAGGTCTCGGCGCAGCGCCCAGGCGAACGCGCCGAGCCCGGTCATCGCGCGAACGCCCCGTCGTCGGCGAGCGTGGCCGGCGCCGCCGCGCGCCGCGGCGCGAACGCGTCGAGCCGCAGTTCGCGCACCCGGCCCGCGGCCGACGCGACCGGCAGGTGCGTGGCGACGATCGCCGCGCCGCCGCGCGCGAGGTGGGCGTCGAGCATCCGCACCAGCAGCGCCGCGCCGTCGCGGTCGAGCGCGGCGCTCGGCTCGTCCATCAGCCACAGCGGGCGCACCGGCGCGCGCAGCGCGAGCGCGAAGCGCGCGAGAGACAGTCGCTGGCGCTGACCCTGGGACAGCCGCCGCGTCTCGATGTGGCGTTGACGCGCGAGCCCGACCTCGTCGAGCGCGTCGCGCAGCGCCGCCTCGCCCGCCCCGGCGGCGACGGTGCCGTCGAGGGCGGCGGACAGCGCGAGGTTCTCGACCGCGGTGAGCTCGCCCTTGGCCGCGCCCGCATGGCCCTGGTAGAGCGCGGCGTCGCACAGGCGGCGCGGCTTGACCGGCCCCGTGCCGGTCGCGAGCGTGCCGGCGGCGAGCGGCGCGAGCCCGAGCAGCGCGCGCAGCAGGCTGCTCTTGCCCGAGCCGTTCGGGCCGAGCAGCAGCAGCAGCTCGCACGCCCCGAGCTCGAAGGACAGGCCCGCGAACAGCCGGCGCTCGCCGCGCGTCAGCGCGAGGCCGTCGGCGCGCAACCCGTCGAACGCGAGCGCCGTCGTCAATCGACCACCGTGTCGATCAGCACCCGCAGGTCGCTCGCGCCGGGGCGCATCGGCGCCGAGGCACCCTGCAGGTCGCCGCGCTTCGCGTCCGCCTCGCCGCTGCGCGACACACGCGCGAGCACGACCACCCGCGTGCCCGGCGCGACCGCGGACAGCCGTGCGGCCGGGCTCATCGCCATCCGGTCGTCGAGCGTGAACTCGAGCGGCAGGTCACCCGCGCGCGCACGCAGTACCGCCACCGGCGGGCCGACCGGGCGCCCGGTGTCGTCGATCGTGCGGGCGACGACGAAGAGCGTGTCGTCCGGCCGCGGCCGGCCCTCGAGGCGGCGCTCGAGCTCGATGCGGCCGCGCAGCGCGCCGGGACCGCCCGCGACCGCGGGCGTGGCCGGGGGCGCGGCACCGCCCGGGGCGGCCTGCGGCGCTGCCGCCTGCGGGGGGGCCTCTTCGCGAGGCCCGACCTGCGGCGCGCGGCCGGCCTTCAGGTCGGCGACGAATCCGGCGACCTGCCTCGACTGCTCGGAGTCCGCCGGCAGCACCTCGAGCAGCCGCGTCCAGTGCCCGATCGCCGCGGTGTAGTCGCGTCGCGAGACCTCGTAGGCGCCGGCGAGCGCGAGCGCCTTCGGGTTGCGCGCGTCGAGCTTCAGCGCCTCGCGGATCAACTCGATCGGCCGACCCTCGAGCACCGCCCCCTGCGCCTGCGCCATCGCGTCGGCGAGGTCGACGCGGGCCTGCGCGTCGTCGGGCGCGAGCGCGAGCGCGCGTTCGAACGCCTCGCGCGCCGCGTCGGGCCGGCCGCGGGCGAGCTCGGCGCGGCCGAGCAGGCGCCAGCCGTCGAGCGCTTTCGGGTCGGTCGCGAGCCGAGCGCGCAGGTCCGCGGCGAGTTCGTCGAGGTTGGCCGGCTCGCGGGCCGCGCGCATCTCGGGCGAGGCGGCCTGCGGCGCGCCGGCGAGCAGGTAGAGCGCGAAGCTCGGCACGCCGAGCAGCAGCACGAGCGCGAGCGCGGCCCAGGGCCTGCGCACCGCGACCGTTGCGGCCCCAGCGGCCGCGCCGCCGGACAGCTCGTTCTCGGCCTGGGCCGCGAACTCGGCGAGCGCGGCCCGGCGCTCGGGCGCGTCGGGGGGCAGGTGCGCGAGCGACGCCTCGAGCTCGCGCCGCCGCTCGCGCAGCACCGCGCGCGAGACCGCGGCGGCGTCGGCGTCGGGCCCTGCCGGCGGCGGGCGGCGCAGCAGCGGCCACAGCACGTAGGCACCGACGAGCGCGGCCACGACGCACAGCAGGAGCAGCAGCAGGATCGGAGCGGTCACGACGCGGGCGGGGGGCGCACGCGCGGCAGCGGGCGCTCTGGGTCGGGTGAGCCCGCTATTCTCCCATGTCCGGGCGGCCCCCTCCAATGCGGCCCCGGGCGAGGTCCCCGGCGCCGCCCGGGGCCTCAGCCGGCGATCGGCGCCCGGCCCTCGAGCGGGTAGGCCGGGTCGTTGTAGCCCGGCGTCGACGGGTGGCCGGGCGAGACCATCCCGTCGATCAGCGTCTCGTCCTCGGCCGTGAACGCGACGTCCGCGCCGTCGAGGTACTCGCGCATCTGCTCGAGCGTGCGCGGGCCCACGATCGCCGAGGTCACCAGCCGGTTGTTGAGCACCCAGGCGACCGCGAACTGCGTCGGCGTCATGCCGCGCGCGCGGGCGTGGTCGGCGACGCGCTGCGCGAGCACCAGCGACTCCTCGCGCCACTCGGTCTGCATGATCCGCCGGTCGCCGCGGGCGGCACGCGACCCCTCCGGCGGCGCCTCGCCCGGCCGGTACTTGCCGGCGAGCACGCCGCGCGCGATCGGGGAATAGGGCGCGACGCCGATGCCGTATCGGCCGCAGCACGGCAGCACCTCGACCTCGGGCATCCGGTTGAACGCGTTGTAGTACGGCTGGCAGACCGCGGGCGGGGGGATGCCCGCGTCGCGGCACAGCGCGACGATCTCGGCGATCCGCCAGGCGCGGTGGTTCGACACGCCGAGGTAGCGGACCTTGCCCGCGCGGATCGCGTCGGCGACGCCGGCCACCGTCTCCTCGAGCGGCGTGTCGTGGTCCTCCTTGTGCAGGTACCAGACGTCGACGTGGTCGGTGCCGAGCCGCGCGAGCGACGCGTCGATCGCGCGCGCGAGCCAGCGGCGCGACAGCCCGCGCTCGTTCGGGTCGGTGCCCATCGGGTTAGCGACCTTCGTCGCCAGCACCCATCGGTGCCGGTCGGCGGCGATCGCGCGCCCGGTGATGCGCTCCGATTCGCCGGTCGAGTACACGTCGGCGGTGTCGATGAAGTTGATGCCGGCGTCGCGGCACGCGGCGACGATCTCGATGGAGTCGGCCTCGGAGGTGCGGTCGCCGAACATCATCGTGCCGAGGCACAGCGTCGACACCGACACGCCGCTGCGGCCGAGCTTGCGGTACTGCATCGTGGGTCTCCCGGATCGGGCGCGGCCCCGTCGGCGCGCCGTCGGGACCATTGTCCACCCGGATTCGCCGGGCACGAAGCTCGCCTCCGCCGCGGCCGTCCCGTTTCCGGAAGCGGCCGCGACGTTGCGGGTATCCTTGCCACCTGACCGCCCCCGGGGAGCCGAAGCATGTTGAGGACCCTGTTCTGGCGATTCGCGGTACCCGTGCTCGTCGCGCTGTCGGTGGGCGCCTGGATCGCGGTCCCCTACGTCGAGCGGATGCTCACGGAGTGGTTCCGCACCGACGTCGACATGCGCGCCAAGGTGGTGATGAGCAGCATGGGCGAGACGCTGCCCACGCTGCTCGACCGGTCCGAGCTGCCGCGCCTGCGGCGCTTCCTGTCGAAGGTCACCGAGGACGAGCGCCTGCTCGCCGTGCTCGCCTGCCGCCCGAACGGGCAGGCGATCCACCAGACCGACCGAACGCCGCCGCAGGTGTCGTGCGCGTTGGCCGCGCTCGCCGACGAACCGGCGAGCCGCGTGCTGCGCACGCCGCAAGGCACGATCCACCTCGCGCGCTACGACGTGGTCGCGGCCGACGGCCAGCCCGCGGTCGTGATCCTCGTGCACGACATGTCGTTCGTCGACCGCCGCTACACCAAGGCGCGCGACTACCTGATCGCGTTCGGCGTGATGTCGGCGCTGGTACTCGCGCTGCTGTCGGTCGCCGCGGCCTGGCTGCTGCTGCGCCGCTGGGGCGCGCTGCTGGTGCGCGACATCCGCAGCCGCCGCTTCCTCGACGACGCCGAGGGGCACTCGAGCGTGCCGATCCTGTCGCAGGTCCGCAAGGTGCTGCGCGAGATCGAGCACGACCAGCGGCTCGAGATCGACTACCGCGAGAACTGGACGCCGAACGCGCTCGCGCACGTCGTGCGCCAGAGCCTCGACTCGCCGCAGATGATCGTCGTCTCCAACCGCGAGCCGTATATCCACAACCGCGGCGCCGACGGCCGTCCGGTCGTGCAGGTGCCGGCGAGCGGCATGGTGACCGCGCTCGAGCCGATCATCCGCGCGTGCTCGGGCGTCTGGGTCGCGCACGGCTCCGGTTCGGCCGACCGCGACGTCGTCGACCTGCACGACCGCGTGAGTGTCCCCCCGTCCGATCCGGCGTACACGCTGCGCCGCGTGTGGCTGACCGAGGAGGAGGAGAACGGCTTCTACTTCGGCTTCTCGAACGAGGGCTTGTGGCCGCTGTGCCACCTCGCCTACGTGCGGCCCTCGTTCCGCGAGGCCGACTGGAAGCAGTACCAGGCGGTCAACCGCAAGTTCGCCGACGTGGTGCTCAAGGAGGCGCGCACCGACCATCCGGTGGTGTTCGTGCAGGACTACCACTTCGCGCTGCTGCCCTCGATGGTGCGCCAGCGGATCCCCGGCGCCACCATCGTCGTGTTCTGGCACATTCCCTGGCCGAACGCCGAGACCTTCGGCGTGTGCCCGTGGAAGGAGGCGCTGCTGCTCGGCATGCTGCGTGCCGACATTCTCGGGTTCCACACGCGCCATCACTGCCAGAACTTCCTCGAGACGGTCGACCGCTACGTCGAGTGCCACATCGACCGCGAGAACATGACGGTGACGATCCAGGGCCACGTCTGCCAGGTCGCGCCGTACCCGATCTCGATCGAGTGGCCGCCCCGCTGGCTCGAGCAGCTGCCGTCGGCCGAGCAATGCGCGCGCACGGTCCGCGAGCGCTACCACCTCGACCCGGACGTGCGGATCGGCGTGGGCGTCGAGCGCTGGGACTTCACCAAGGGCATCGTCGAGCGCTTCCTCGCGATCGAGCAGCTCCTCGAGTCGGACCCGGCGCTGCGCGGCAAGGTGAGCCTGCTGCAGGTCGCCGCGCCCACGCGCGGCAAGCTGCCGGCCTACCGGCTGCTTCGGCAGGAGACCGAGGAGACCGCCGCGCGGATCAACGCGCGCTTCGGCACCGGGCACTGGAAGCCGATCGTGCTGATCGGCGAGCACCAGGAGCCGCTGCAGGTCTTCGAGCTCTACCGCGCGGCGGATTTCTGCCTGGTCAACAGCCTGCACGACGGCATGAACCTCGTCGCCAAGGAGTTCGTCGCAGCGCGCGACGACCACGGCGGCGTGCTGATCCTGTCGACCTTCGCCGGCGCCTCGCGCGAGCTGATCGAGGCACTGCTGGTCAATCCCTACGATATCTCCGAGACCGCCGCCGCGATCCGGATGGCACTGCGGATGGACCGCGACGAGCGCCGCGAGCGGATGCGGCTGATGCGGCGCACGGTCAAGGAGAACAACGTCTACCGCTGGGCCGGCCGGATGCTGATGGACGCGGCGCGGGTGCGGCAGCGCCAGCAGCTGCGCTCGCGGACCGAGGCGCGGGCGCGGGAGAGCCGGGACTTGGCGGCGTAGCCGGGGCGCCGCGCCCGCTCAGTACGCGTCCTCCCACGGCCGCGACAGGCGCATCGCGCACTGGATCAGCCCGACCATCGTATAGGTCTGCGGGTAGTTGCCCCAGAGCTCGCCGGTGGCCGGGTCGACGTCCTCGGACAGCAGCCCGAGCGGGCTGCGGATCGCGAGCAGCTTGCCGAAGATCTCGCGCGCACGCTCGGTCTCGCCGAGCGCGGCGAGCGCGAGCACCCACCACTGCGTGCAGACCAGGAATGCGGTCTCGGGGTAGCCGAAGTCGTCCTGCTCGTCGTAGCGCAGCAGGAAGTCGCCGCGCTTGAGCCGCCGCTCGATGGCGCGGACGGTCGAGGCGAAGCGCGCATCGCTCGCGGGCAGGAACTGCAGTTCGGCGAGCAGCAGCAGGCTCGCGTCGAGCCGGTCGCCGCCGAAGGTCGACGCGAATGCCTGCAGCTGCGGGTTCCACGCGCGCTCGCAGATCGTCGCGTGGATCCGCTTCGCGTGATCGCCCCAGAACGTGCGCCGGTCGTCCAGTCCGAGCTGCGCGGCGATCCGCGCGAGGCGGTCGCACGCCGCCCAGCACATCAGGCTCGAGAAGGTGTGCACGCGCTTGCTGCCGCGCAGTTCCCACAGCCCCGCGTCCGGGTCCTGGTGGTGCGCGACCGCGCGGAGGCCGAGCTTCTCGAGCTCGGCGAAGATCCGCGTGTCGGCGGTGTGCTCGAGCCTGCGGTCGAAGAACGCGTGTGCGCCGGCGAGCACCGCCTCGCCGTAGACGTCGTGCTGGACCTGGAAGTACGCGGCATTGCCCACGCGCACCGGCCCCATGCCCCGGTAGCCGGGCAGCGCGCCCGCGATCGACTCGTCGAGCGCCGCTTCGCCGGTGATGCCGTAGACCGGCTGCATCGGGCCGTCGCCGGCGTCGGCGACGACGTTCAGGATGTAGTTCAGGTAGCGCTGCATCGTGCCGGTCGCGCCGAGCCGGTTCAGCACGTTGACGACGAAGTAGGCGTCGCGCAGCCAGCAATAGCGGTAGTCCCAGTTGCGTCCGCTCGCGGCGGCCTCGGGGATCGACGTGGTGACGGCCGCGACGACCGCGCCCGAGTCGTCGAACGCGTTCAGCTTCAGCGTGATCGCCGCGCGGATCACCACGTCCTGCCACTCGAAGGGCACCGCGAGGTTGCGCACCCAGCGCAGCCAGTAGCCGCGCGTCTCCTCGAGGAACTGGCGGCCGACCTCGGCCGGCGCGCCGCCGAGCGTCTCGTCGACCCCGAACAGCATCGTCACCGACCGGTTCACGAAGAACGCGCGCTCCTCGACAACCTGCGTGATCGGCGCGTCGGTGGTCATCCGGATCGCCGAGTCGCCGAGCAGCCAGCGGATGTGATGGGTGCCGACGACACGCTCGGCGCTCTCGCGCCCGTAGTCGCGTGCGAGCCGCGTGCGGACGATCACGCGCGGGCGGCCCGCGACGCGGCGCACGATCCGCACCAGCATCGCCGGGTTGAACATCCGGCCGAACTGGTAGAAGCGCGGCGCGAAGTCGATCACCTCGACCGCGCTGCCCTCGCTGTCGGTCAGTGTCGTGCACAGGATCGGCGTGTTCGTCAGGTAGGACTGTTCGGCGCTCACCTGCCGCTCGAGCCGTACGTCGACGAAGCCCTGCCGGGGGCGCGGCTCGCCCGACAGCAGCGCGCTGCAGACCGGGTCGCCGTCGAGCCTGGGGTGGCACCACCAGACGATGCCGGCCTGTGCGTCGACGAGCGCGCCGGTGCGCGAGTTGCCGATCAGGCCGAGGTCGAGCGAGCTGCGGTACGGTGTGGCAGGAGTCGGTGCGGTCATCGTCGCGCAGGCGCAGTGGAGGAGGGCGCGGCCGTCAGCCGCGGTACGCGATCGCCGCGCCGCGCAGCGCGGCGTACGGGGCGGTCAGCAGGCCGACGGGCACGGTCGCGAGCCAGTCCGCGAAGCGGCCCTTGGCCTCGAAGCGGCCGCGCAGCGCATCGAGCGGCAGCACCGCCGCGAGCCGCGGCACGACGCCGCCGGCGACGACGACGCCGCCGGCCGCATCGTAGATCAGCGCGAGGTCGCCCGCGAAGGCGCCGAGCAGCTCGACGAAGGTGCGCGCGGCGCGGACCGCGGCCGCGTCGCCTCGCGCGCAGCCTTCGACGACCGCGGCCGCGCCGCCCTTCGGCAGTGGTACGCCGGCCTCGAGGCACGCGGCCTCGTGCAGCAGCGCGAGCCCCGGCCCCGACAGCAGTCGCTCCCAGGACACGCGCCCGAAGCGGCGTGCGGCGAGCGCGTGCGCGGCCTGCTCGAACGGGGTCTCGGGGGCGCAGCTCGCGTGGCCGCCCTCGCTCGCGATGGGCTGCCAGCCGTGCGCGGTGTGCACCACAGCTGCGACGCCGAGTCCGGTGCCCGGGCCGACGACGACGCGGTGGCCATGCCCGACGCCGGCGGGCGGCGGACGGCCGGCGCGCGCCGCGGCGCCGCCGGGCAGCGGCGCGAGCTCGTCGGCCGCGAGCCAGGGCAGCGACCAGGCGAGCGCACCGAAGTCGTTGAGCACCGCGACCCGGTGGGCGCGCAGGCCGAGCTCGGCCGCGAGCGCCGGCGGGTCGACCGACCAGTCTGCGTTGGTCATCGCGATGCGGCCGTCCTGCACGCGGCCCGCAGCGGCGATCGCCGCACCGTCGATGCGCAGCCCGTGGCCGTGCGCCGAGAGGTAGTGCCTGCACGCCGACGCGAGGTCCGGCCAGCCCGCTCGCTCGATGCGCTCGGGCGTGTTCAGCAGGCGGCCTTCGCGCGCGAGCGCGAAGCGCGCGAAGGTGCCGCCGACGTCGCCGACCAGCACGACGTGGTCGGCGCGCCGCTCGCGCGGCGCGTCATGCATGCGCGCGGCTCCGCAGCACCCGGCCGATCCGCGCGGCGTCGGCGCCTGCGGCGAGCGCGTCGCGCAGCTCGGCGAGCAGCACGATGCTCTCGCCAGGCGCGTCGAGCTGCAGGTCGCCGCTGCCGGCGATCCGCGGGCCGACCGCCACCGCGGTGCCCGCATGGCGGTGGATCGCCTCGAACATGTCGAGGTCGGTGACGTCGTCGCCGAACGCGACCGGCACGCTGCCCCGGAACGGCGCATCGGCCATCAGCGCGTCCACGCCGTGCCCCTTGGTCGTCGAGCGGGGCTTGATCTCCAGCACCTGCCGGCCGCGCAGCACGGTCCACTGCGGCGCGAGTGCGTCGCAGGCCTGCTGCAGCGCGCGGCGCAGCGCCTGCATCGCGGGCGCGGGCAGGCGGTGGTGGATGGCGATCGCCGCGCCCTTGTCCTCGATCAGCGTCGCGCGGTGCGCGGCCGCGTTCAGCTCGAGTGCGCGGCGCAGTGCCTCGGGTGGCGGTGTCGTGCGCGAGCGTTCGGGTGAGGCATCGGGGTCGCGACGCAGCTCGAGGCCGTGCAGCCCCACCGCGACGCCGCGGAACGGCGCGAACAGCCGGTCGAGGGCGTCGATCGAGCGGCCGCTCACCAGCGCGAGCAGGCCGCCGCTCGCGCGATGCAGGTCACCGAGCAGCTCGACGAGCGAGGGCCCGACGACGACCGCGTCGGGGTGCGACGCGAACTCGAGAAGCGTGCCGTCGACGTCGAGGAACAGCGAGATCGGTCGGGCGATGGTCGGACTCCGCATCGGTGTCCGACCGATTGTAAGGGCGACCCGCCGTCAG
>JADCHE010000094.1 GCA_020248665.1 Burkholderiales bacterium
CGACCGGCTTGCCCGGCCCGACCATGTTGTCCCACCAGCCGACGTCGGTCGGGTCGGTCGCCGACACGCCGGCGACCCGGTGCGAGGCGTTCAGCGCGTGGCAGACCAGCACCGCGTTGTCGCGGGCGGGAGAGAGCGTCCCGTAGGTCTCGAAGACCAGCTCGTAGCCGGCGATCGTCTGGCCGCTCGCGAGCGCCAGCGGATCGTCGAAGCGTAGCCGTTGCGGGGTCGGGGCCCCGGCCGAAGCGGTCATCGTGCGTGCGTCCTGCGTCCGTCCGGAAACGAACATGCCCGACCCGCTTGGTGGCTGCGGTCGGGCACGGGCGGGGTCGCGGTGCGCCGCTTTAGCCGTATTTGTAACGCGCCCGCAAGCTGGTCTCAAATCGGCGCGAGGCGCAACCATAGCGGGCCCTCCCGCGGGTGTCAACGCGACCCGGTCCGCCTGTGGGGATCCAGCCTCTCAGGCGTCGCGCAGCCGCTCGAGGCCCGAGCGGACCTTCACCGGATCGTCGGCTGCGAGCAGCCGAGCCACCCGCGCGCGCAGCCGCCCGGCGTCGCAGCGCAGGATCTCGCGCTTGACCCGCAGCAGGCTCGCCGGGTGCATCGAGAACGAGCGCAGCCCCATGCCGATCAGCAGCCGGGTCGCCTCGAGGTCGCCGGCCATCTCGCCGCAGACCGCGACCGGCTTGCCGGCGCGCTCGCCGGCGCGGATCGTCTGCGCGACGAGCTGCAGCACCGCCGGGTGGAACGGGTCGTAGAGCGAAGCGACCGCGTGGTCGGCGCGGTCGATCGCGAGCGTGTACTGCACCAGGTCGTTGGTGCCGATCGACAGGAAGTCGAGCCGGCGCGCGAAGAACGGCGCGGTCAGCGCCGCCGCCGGCACCTCGATCATGCCGCCCACCGGTACGGGCGGCATGTCGCGGCCGAGCCGGTCGACGAGTTGCGCGCGCGCCTGCGCGATCAGCCGCAGCGACTGGTCGACCTCGTGGCCGTGCGCGAGCATCGGGATCAGCAGCCGCACCGGCCCGTGCTCGGCGGCGCGCAGGATCGCGCGCAGCTGCTCGAGGAACACGTCGGGCTCGGCGAGGCTGTAGCGGATCGCGCGGCGGCCGAGCGCGGGGTTGGGCGCGGCCGCGGGGCCCTGGGTGTCGTCGCTGCTGTCGAGCGACTTGTCGGCTCCGATGTCGAGCGTGCGGATCGTCACCGGGCGGCCGCGCATCCCGAGGACCGCAGCACGGTACGCCTCGAACTGCTCGTCCTCGCCGGGCAGCTCGGCGCGGTTCATGAACAGGAACTCGGTGCGGAACAGGCCGACCCCGGCGGCACCCGCCTCGCGCGCCTGCTCGGCCTCCGCGGGCAGTTCGATGTTCGCGTGCAGCTCGATCGGCACGCCGTCGATCGTCGCCGACGGCACGTTGACGAGCCGCGACAGCTGCTTGCGCTCGAGCAGCCCGAGGGCCATCCGGTGGCGGTACTCGTCGAGTACCGACTCATCGGGCGCGACGACCAGTACCCCCGACTCGCCATCGAGCACCAGCCAGTCGTCGTCGCGGACCATCTGGCTCGCGTGGCCGAGGCCGACCACCGCAGGCACGTTCATGCTGCGCGCGAGGATCGCGGTGTGCGACGCGGTGCCGCCCAGGTCGATCGCGAAGCCCCCGGCGTGCTTGAGCTGCAGCATGTCGGCTGGCGAGACGTCGTGCGCGACGAAGATCAGCGGCACCTCGCCGGGTACGCGTGTGCGCAACGCGCGGCCCGAGCCGGAGAGCGCCTTGAGCACCCGGTCGGCGACCTGCGTGACGTCGCGCCCGCGCTCGCGCAGGTACGGGTCTTCGAACTGCTCGAACTGCGCGGCGAGGTGCTCGGCCTGCGAGGCGAATGCCCACTCGGCGTTCTGCCCGTGCGACTCGATCGCGACAGTCGCCTGCGGCGCGAGCGACGGGTCGTCGAGGATCATCGCGTGGACCTGCAGCAGCGCCTGCGCCTCGGAGGGTGCATCGGCGGGCAGGTGCTCGGCGATCGCGCGCAGCTCGGCGCGCACCGTCTCGACCGCTCGTGCGAGCCGGGACGTCTCGGCGAGCCGCATCGCGAACTCGACCCGGTAGCGCGGCACGTCGATCAGCCGCGACTCGAGCACGACCGCGCGCCCGACGACGATGCCGCCGCCGATGCCGGTGCCGTGCAGCGCGAACATCGCGGCGCTCGCCTCAGCGCCCCGGCGGATCCGGCGGACAGGCCCCTTCGCCGAAGCCCGACGCGATCAGCTCGGAGAGCGCCGCGAGCGCCTCGTCCTCGTCGGGCCCGTCGGCCTCGACGACCAGGGTCGCCCCGCACGCGGCGGCGAGCATCATCACGCCCATGATGCTCTTGCCGTTGACCCGGCGCACGCCCTTGCTGAGCCACACGTCGGACTTGTAGCGCGTCGCGGCCTGCGTCAGCGCCGCCGACGGCCGCGCGTGCAGCCCGAGCTTGTTGACGATGGTCGCCTCGATCTTCTTCAACGGCCTTCTCCGTCAGCGGGCTCGATCGGCAGGATCGTCTCGCGCACGCCCTCGAGCAGCTTCTCGGCCACCTCGTCGAGCGGCCCGCGCCGGTGCGTCAGCGCCTTGACCAGCAGCGGCAGGTTGACGCCCGCGATGACGACGACGCGCTCCGGCTCGGCGAGCCGCGACGCGATCCGCGCGGGCGTCGCGCCGAACAGGTCGGTCAGCACGATCGCGCCGGTGCCGTCGTTGATCCGCTTGAGCAACTCGCGCGCGGCGCTGAGCGCGAGCTCCGGATCCTCGTCGGGGATCACGTCGAGCGCGGCGAGCTGCGTCGGCATGCGGCCGAAGATGTGCCGCGTGCAGTGGATCAGCGCAGTACCGAGCGGCTCGTGCGAGACGACGAGGATGCCGATCATGCGTCGCGCACCACCTCGGCCTCCAGGCGCTCGACGAACATCGCGGCGACGTCGAAGCCGGTCTGCTCCACGATCTCGCGGAAGCAGGTCGGGCTGGTCACGTTGACCTCGGTCAGGCAGTCGCCGATCACGTCGAGGCCGACGAGGAACAGGCCGCGCGCATGCAGCCGCGGCGCGAGCGACTCGGCGATCTCGCGGTCGCGCACCGACAGCGGCTGCGCGTGGCCCGTCCCGCCGGCGGCGAGGTTGCCGCGCGACTCCCCGAGCTTCGGGATGCGCGCGAGCGCGAACGGCACGAGCTGCCCGCCGATCAGCAGCACGCGCTTGTCGCCGTCGGCGATCTGCGGCAGGTAGCGCTGCGCCATCACGCTGCGTGCGCCGAACTGGTTCATCGTCTCGACGATCACCGACAGGTTCGGGTCGCCGGCACGCGCACGGAAGATCGACGCGCCGCCCATGCCGTCGAGCAGCTTGAAGACCGCCTCGCCGTGCTTCTGCACGAACTGGCGCAGCCGCGCCGGGTCGCGAGTGACCATCGTGTCGGCGGTGAACTCGGGGAACTCGGCGATCGCGTACTTCTCGCCGTGGTCGCGCACCGCCCGGGGGTCGTTGAACACCCGCGCGCCCTCGCGGACCGCGTGCTCGAGCAGGTAGGTCGAGTAGACGTACTCGAGGTCGAACGGTGGGTCCTTGCGCATCAGCACCGCGTCGAACGCGACGAGCTTCTCGGCGCGCGGCGCGCCGAGGCGCCACCAGCGATGCGGGTCGTGGCCGGGCTCGCCCAGTTGCGGGCCGGCGAGCTCGAGGGGCTGCGCGTCGGCCCACGCCGAGCCGCCCTCGAGCCACAGCTCCGACTGCCCGCAGAACGCCAGCGCGTGGCCGCGCGCGACCGCCGCCTGCATGATCGCGTAGGTCGAGTCCTTGTAGGTCTTGAACGACTCGATCGGGTCGGCGACGATCAGAATGCGCATCGGGATCCTCGGCGCGGCGCGCTCGGTCGGGGGTCCGCGGCCGCGGCGTCAGCCGAAGCGCGAGGGATCGGGGTCGGTGCGCTCGAGCTCGAGCGACGCGGCCAGCAGCGCGAGCCGCGCGACCACGCCGTACGCGTAGAAGCGGTTCGGTGCGCACTCGGGCGTGCCCGCGGCGTCGGGCAGGTTGCAGCTCGACGCGAAGGGCAGCGGCACGAAGCGCGAGCCCGGCGCGTTCAGGTTCTCGTCGCGGCCGCGCTCGGCGTGCACGCGATAGAAGCCGCCCACGACGTACTTGTCGACCATGTAGACCACCGGCTCGGCGACGCAGTTCTCGACCGTCTCGATCGTCGGCACGCCCTCCTGGATGATCACCTCGGAGACCTCGAGCCCCTCCTTGACCACGGCCATCTTGTTGCGCTGCCGGCGGTTCAGGTTCTGGACCTCGGCGGCGTCCTTGACCGACATGATGCCCATGCCGTACGTCCCGGCGTCGGCCTTGACGATCACGAACGGCGTCGCGTCGATCCTGTATTCCTTGTACTTCGCGCGGATCTGCCTGAGCGTCGCCTCGACGTTGGTCGCGAGGCACTCCTCGCCCTCGCGCGCCTGGAAGTCGACCTTGCCGCAGGTGCTGAAGTACGGGTTGAGCAGCCAGGGGTCGACGTCGATCAGCTTGGCGAAGCGCTTGGCGACGTCGTTGAACGCATCGAAGTGGTTCGACTTGCGCCGAACCGCCCAGCCGGCGTGCAGCGGCGGCAGCAGGATCTGGCCCTGCAGGTCCTTCAGGATCTCGGGGATGCCGGCCGACAGGTCGTTGTTGAGCAGGATCGCGCAGGGGTCGAAGCCGTCGAGCCCGACTCGGCCGTTCGCGCGCACCAGCGGCTCGACGGTCAGCACCTGCCCGTCGCCGAGCTCGACCGGCGTCGGCGCGGTGATCTCGGGGTTCAGCGACCCGAGCCGCACGGTGAGCCCCGTCTGCCGCAGCATCGCGGCGATGCGCACCACGTTCTGCAGGTAGTAGGTGTTGCGGGTGTGGTTCTCGGGGATCAGCAGCAGGTTCTTCGCGTCGGGGCAGTACTTCTCGATCGCGACGGTCGCGGCCTGCACCGCGAGCGGCATCGCCTCGGCGGACAGGTTGTTGAAGCCGCCGGGATAGAGGTTGGTGTCGACCGGCGACAGCTTGAAGCCCGCGTTGCGCAGATCCACCGAGCAGTAGAACGGCGGCGTGTGCTCCTGCCACTCCAATCGGAACCAGCGCTCGATGCGCGGGGTCGCGTCGAGGAGCTGTCGCTCGAGCTCGAGCAGCGGGCCGGTCAGGGCGGTGACGAAGTGGGGGACCATGGGCGGTCGGGCATCCGGGGCCGGCCATTGTAGCGGCGGAGCCGGGATTTCGGTGAGCAACGCTCGCCGCCGGCGGAGGCGAAGCGGGGGATCCGGCGGGCACTGCTCGCCGTCCGCGCAGCGTCGCATGCTTGCGGCGGCCTGGTGCGTCCCGGACGTGATTCCGGCGGGAGCCGGCTGATGTCCTACCGGAACACGACCGTCCGGTGCCCGTTCAGCAGCACCCGGTCCTCGAGGTGGTAGCGCAGCGCGCGCGCGAGCACCGACTTCTCGACGTCCTTGCCGTAGCGGACCAGGTCGTCGACGGTGTCGTCGTGCTCCACGCGGACGACGTCCTGCTCGATGATCGGCCCCTCGTCGAGGTCCTCGGTGACGTAGTGGCTGGTCGCGCCGATCAGCTTGACGCCGCGCTCGAAGGCACGGTGGTACGGCTTCGCGCCGATGAACGAAGGCAGGAAGCTGTGGTGGATGTTGATGATCCGCCCGGGATGGCGCCGGCACAGATCCGGAGGCAGGATCTGCATGTAGCGCGCGAGCACGATCGTGTCGACCCGGTGCGCGGCCAGCAGCCGCTCGATCTCGGCGAACGCGGCCGGCTTGGTGTCCGGGGAGACCGGCACGTGGACGAACGGGATACCGTGCACCTCGACGTCGCCGCGCAGGTCGTCGTGGTTGGCGATCACGCACGGGATCTCGCAGCGCAGCTCGCCCGCGCGGCGACGGTAGAGCAGGTCGACGAGGCAGTGGTCGAGCTTGCTCGCCAGCAGCGCGACGCGGCGCGGCTTCGCGGAATCCGACAGCCGCCAGGTCATCTCCCAGCGCTCGGCGATCGGGCCGAAGTCGGCGACGAAGCGGTCGGCGCCGTCCTTCAGCGATGACGCGAGGATCGCGTTGCGCATGAAGAAGCGGCCGCGGTCGCGATCGGCGTGGTGGTTGGCTTCCAGGATCCAGCCGCCGCGCTCGGCGATGAACCGCGAAACCTCGGCGACGATGCCCACGCGGTCGGGGCAGTCGATCGTCAGCGTGAAGTGGTGTTCGGACAGCATCCGCCGATTATGGCCGAGCCGTCGCGAACCTGCAGGCGATCCCCGGGCACGGACGCGGCCGCGGCGCGCGCCGGTGGGAGGGCGCGTCCGTGGTCCGTCCGCTCAGCGCCTCCCGGGTCCGGGCGGCAGCGCCGATCGCTGCAGCATCACCCCGGCCCACGGCTCCGGTGACGCGCCCGACGACGCCCGTGCGGCGCGCGGCACCTCGGGCACGCGCACCGGCTCGGTCGCGCTCGCCGGCGCTTCGGGCAGCATCGAGATCCAGGCGCACAGCACCGCGGCGAGGTACGGGAAGGCCTGCAGCGCGAGCACGCCGATCCAGAGCGCCGACTCCAGGTGATTGACCTGACGGGTCAGGGATACCGAGACGGCGCAGATCACCAGCCCGAGCAGCAGCAGCGCCTCCTCGCGCGCGCCGCCGAGCGCGCGGCCGGGGGCACCGGCGTTCGCCTTCCCCGCGCCCTTGCGCGTGATCTCGAACACGCCCTCGCGCTGCGCGAGGCCGGCGAACACGCCGAGCCCGATCGCGTGCGACAGGCCCATGCCCGCGAGCGCGGCCCCGAGGATCTCGCGCATCGAGCAGCGCACGCGCCGCCAGTAGAGCAGCGGCCCGAGCATCGCGCGCACCGTGAAGAACACGATCAGCGGCAGCAGGTACAGGGTGATCGGGAAGTGCACGCGGGTGGGCGCCACCAGTAGCCCGATCGTCCAGGCCATCGCGCCGAACGTGAACACCAGGTGCAGCGCATCGCCGATCCAGGGCAGCCAGCCGGCGACGAAGTGGTAGCGCTGCGCCGGCGTCAGGGGCCCGCCGCGCCCGGACAGCGTGCCCGCATGCCCCTTGAGGATCTGCATCGCGCCCTGCGCCCAGCGACGGCGCTGCTTCTTGAACTGCGCGAAGTCGTCGGGCGTCAGCCCCTCGCCCATCACGCGATCGACGTAGACGGTCCGCAGCCCGGCCTTCATCAGCCGCAGTCCGAGCTCGGCGTCCTCGCAGATCGTCCACTCGGACCAGCGGCCCTCGTCCAGCAGCGCGCGCGCCCGGATCAGCGTCATCGTGCCGTGCTGGATGATCGCGTCGCGCTCGTTGCGGTGGTGCATGCCGATGCGGAAGAAGCCGTCGTACTCGAAGTTCATCATCCGCCGGAACGGCTGGCGCTCCCAGCCGCGGTGCGCCTGGGGCGACTGCACGACCGCGACCCGCGCGTCCTCGAAGTGGCCCACGTTCGAGCGCAGCCACTCCGGGTGGACTAGGTAGTCGGCGTCGACCACGCCGATCACGTCGGCGTCGGCGGCGGTCTGACCGAGTGCGAAGTTCAGCGCACCCGCCTTGTAGCCCGGCCAGCTCGGCAGGTGGAAGAAGCGGAAACGCGCGTCGCCGCGGCGTTCGACCCAGTCGCGCACCGGCTCCCAGAGCGCCGGGTCCTTCGTGTTGTTGTCGACGACCAGCACCTCGTAGTTCGTCCAGCGCAGCCGGCCGAGGCTCTCGAGCGTCGCGATCACCATCCCGGGCGGCTCGTTGCAGCAGGCGAGGTGCAGCGAGACCTTCGGTTCGGGCGCGCCGGGCGGCACCGGGCGAGGCGGGAACTCGCGCCTGAGGTTGCCGCGCCAGAACATCTCGACGAACTCGAAGCCGCTGGCCAGGATCACCGCGACCATCAGCGCCAGGACCGGCACGATCACCGCGAGCGCCATCCAGTCGAGCGGGCGCATGTAGTGGTCGAACGGTACCGCGAGCAGCCAGACGACGAATGACGCGATCGCCTGCAGCGCGAGCGCGAACGCCACCCGGCTCGCGAGGCGCAGCCGCGCGAAGCGCATGGCGAACCAGGCGATCGCGACGAAGCCGAGCACCGAGGCCGCGACCGCCTTGACCTCCCAGTTCGCGTCGGGGGACACCGGGCCGGCGAGGTCGAACTTCGGCGTGCGGTCGGCGTTGTACAGGCCCCAGTAGGCACCCACCCGGCCCTCGTTGTTCGCCTTCCAGGGCTGGTCGATCGCCTCCATCACGAAGTAGTCGATCGGCTTGCCCTTCACGCGGGCGAGGAACTCGCGCATGAAGCGCGCCTGCTCGACCGGCGACGCGGTCGCGGTGCCGCCCCGGTAGGTGTGGCGGTCGCCGCGGCTCGGCCAGCCGATCTCGCCGATCACCACGTGCTTGTCCGGAAAGCGCGCCTTGACCTGCTCGAAGCGTTCCAACGCGTAGTCGATCGCCTGTTCCGACGGGATGCCCTCCCAGTACGGCAGCAGGTGGACCGCGACGTAGTCGACATTGCGGGCGAGCTCGGGAAAGCGCATCCAGATGTGCCACGGCTCCGCGGTCGACACCGGCACGCGGACGCTGCGGCGCAGCTCCTTCAGGTGGTCGATCAGCTGCTCGACGGTCAGGTTGCCGGTCAGCAGCGCCTCGTTGCCGACGACGATCCGCTCGATGTTCGGGTTCAGCCGCACCGCTTGCTTGACCGCCTCGATCTCCTTGCGGTCGTTCAGCGCGCGCCCGTCCAGCCACACGCCCGCAGTGACCTTCATGCCGTGCCGCGCGGCGATCGACGGCAGGTCGGGGAACTCGCTCGAGCTGTAGGTCCGGATGCGGCCGGTGTGCTGCGCGAGCAGCGCGAGGTCGGCCGAGATCGATTCGTTGCCCGGGTACTTCCCTTCGATCGGCGAGTCCCAGCGTCCGAACGCGTTGTAGGCGAAGCCGGCGATCGGGCCCGGCGAGTCGGGCGCGGACACCGGCCGGTGCCACGCGTCCCACGCGACGAGGTTGCCGACCGCGAGGGTCGCGGCGAGCAGCAGGCCGACGAGACGGCCGATCGAGGTCTGTCTTTCCATGTCCATCCGGGGGATGCGCCGCTCGACGGGCGGGCGGTACCGTCATGTCTGCGGCCGGTCCGCGGCCGCATCGGGTCTCCTACGAACGCTGCCTCCTCGGCGATGCCGCGTCGCCCTCCGAGGGGCGATCGAGCGGTACCGGCAGGCGGCCCGACCTCGGCAGCGGTCCGCCCGCGCTATGATGCCGCGCGGCGAACCGGGCCGGTCTTCATCGAACGCTCGGCACCTGCAATCCGTGTACCCGATCCGTCCGAGCGGGCGCGAAGTCTACCGTGATCGAATCCGGGCGTTCCGTAGGACCCCATCCCGAGGGAGGACGGCGGCATGGTCGCTGAGCCGGGACCCGCGACCACGGCGGGCCCGGTCGCGCAGGATCGCGCTGCCGCCGCGCCCGGCCCCGGTCCGGTCCGACGTGCGGTCGTGCTCGCGCTGCTGGCGCTGGCCTCGTTCGCGGCGCTGCTGCACGGCTGGCGGATGTCGGTACCGCTGGCGGTCGGGGAGCCCGGCGCCGAACAGGTCGAGTGCGTGTCCTACGCGCCGTTCCGGCGTCCTGGCGAGACGCCGTTCGATCCGCGCGCATTCGTCAGCGAGGCGCGCATCGAGGCCGACCTGAGGCTGCTCGCGTCGCGGACCGCGTGCGTGCGCACCTACGCGGTGTCGCAGGGCCTGCACGCGGTGCCGGCGGTCGCGCAGCGGCTCGGCATGACGGTCCTGCTCGGCGCCTGGATCGGGCGCGACCGGCGCGAGAACGATGCCGAGGTGCAGGCCGCGATCGGGATCGCGCGCGAGTACGCGGGCACGGTGCGCGCGGTGGTCGTCGGCAACGAGGTGATGCTGCGGCGCGAGTTGCCCGAAGCCGAGCTGGTCGGCTACATCGAGCGCGTGCGGCGCGCGACGAACGTCCCGGTCACCTACGCCGACGTGTGGGAGTTCTGGCTCCGACACCCGTCGATCGCGCCGGCCGTCTCGTTCGTGACGATCCACATCCTGCCCTACTGGGAGGACGAGCCGGTCGGCATCGACGCGGCGATCGCGCACGTGGTCGAGGTCTGGCGCGGCATTCAGCGGCGATTTCCGGGCCGTGAGATCCTGGTCGGCGAGACCGGCTGGCCCAGCGAGGGCCGCGCGCGGCGCGACGCCGTGCCCGGGCGCGTCGAGCAGGCGCGCTTCGTGCGGCAGTTCACGCGCGCGGCGGCCGAGCACGGCATCCGGTACAACCTGATCGAGGCGTTCGACCAGCCGTGGAAGCGGGCGCTCGAGGGCGCGATGGGCGGAGCCTGGGGCCTGCTCGACAGTGACGGCCGGCCGAAGTTCGACTGGCACGGCCCGGTGGCCCCGCGCGAGGACTGGACCGCGTGGCGCACCGCCGCGCTCGCCGGTGCGCTGCTCGGCGCAGCCGCGCTCGCGCTCGCCGGACGGCGCCGCGGCCCGGCGCTGCACGCGGCGGTCGGCGCGCTCGCGGGCGCCGGGCTGGGCGCGACGCTCGCCGAGCAGGCGCGCTACCTCGTCGTCTGGAACCGCTGGCCGGCCGAGTGGAGTGCGAGCATCGCCGCGACCGCGGTCGCGCTCGCGGCGTGCGTCGTGTCGGCGCTGTGGCTCGCACGGCGGCTCGCCGGCGACGCCGCCGCGCCGCTGCCGCCCGCGTCCACCGCGATGCGGGGCTGGCTGCGCAGCGAGCGCCGTCCGGGCCTCGACGGCTGGGTGTCGATGCTGCAAGCGGCCGTGCTGTTCTGCGCGGCCGCGACCGTGGTGCTGCACGCCTTCGACGCGCGCTACCGGGGATTCGACTGGCCGCTCTTCGCGCCGCCCGCGGTGGCGGCGGCGCTCGCGTGGATCGCGGGCGCGTCGCGAGCGCCGGGCGCGCTCGAGGAGCGCTGGCTCGGAGTGGTGCTGCTCGCCGGCGCCGCGCTGATGGCGGCAAGGGAAGGCCCGGCGAATGCGCAGGCGCTCGGCTACGCCGCGCTGATGGCCGTGCTCGGAGCGTGCGCGCTCGCCCGCACGAGCACCAGCAGCCCGAGCAGCGCGCCGACCGCGGCCGGCTCGTGGCTGTAGAGCACGAGCCCGGCCGCACCCAGCGCGAGGGCGGCGGCGGCCGTCCGCCGCCCTCGAAGCACGGTCGCGAGCACGCCGGCCGCGAGCCCGGCCCAGCCGATCTCCTGGTGGACGAAGCTGCGCATCAGCGCGGTGCGGGCCGCGCACGCGCCGTGCCAAGGCGCCGGGTCGCACGCGTGCGCGATCGAGGCGGGCTCGATCACGAGCGTGCGCAGCGTGAACGCGATCGCTCCGATCACCGCGGCGAGCACGAGGCCGCGCAGCACCGGACGTCGGGCGAGGAGGCAGGCGGAGGTCATCGCACGAGTGTAGCCGCGGCGCGCGGCCGGGAGCATCGTCACGCGCCTCGACGCGCATGCGCGGAGGGCCCGAGAAGAAACGCGCCGGGCTGCGCCCGGCGCGAACCGAGTCCAGAAACGAGAGGAAGAACCGTTCAGGAGTGGTAGGCGGACTCGCCGTGCGAGGTGATGTCCAGGCCTTCGCGCTCCTCGTCCTCGGGCACCCGCAGGCCGACGATCATGTCGACCAGCTTGAAGGCGACGACCGAGACCACGCCCGACCACACGATGGTGAGCAGCACGCCCTTCAGCTGCGTCCACACCTGGCCGGCGATCGAGTAGTCGGCGCTCGCCGCGTTGGCCACGTAGTCGAAGATCCCCGAGCCGCCGAGCGCCGGCGCCGCGAACACGCCGGTCAGCAGCGCGCCCAGGATGCCGCCGACGCCGTGCACGCCGAACACGTCGAGCGAGTCGTCGGCACCGAGCATGCGCTTCAGGCCGTTGACACCCCACAGGCAGACGACGCCCGACACCAGGCCGATCACGATCGCGCCCATCGGGCCGACGAAGCCGCAGGCCGGCGTGATCGCGACGAGACCGGCGACCGCGCCCGAGGCCGCGCCGAGCATCGAGGGCTTGCCGCGGCTCATCCACTCCGCGAACGTCCAGCCCAGGACCGCCGCCGCGGTGGCGACCGTGGTGTTGATCATCACCAGCGCGGTCAGGCCGTTGGCCTCGAGGTTCGAGCCGGCGTTGAAGCCGAACCAACCCACCCACAGCAGCGACGCGCCGACCATCGTGAACGCGAGCGAATGGGGCGCCATCGACTCGCGGCCGTAGCCGATCCGCTTGCCGAGCATGTAGGCGCCGACCAGGCCCGCGACGCCGGCGTTGATGTGCACCACGGTGCCGCCGGCGAAGTCGAGCGCACCTTCGCGCCACAGCCAGCCCGCGCTCGCGGTGACCGCCTCGAGCGTCTGGGCGTCGGTGATCGCGTCGGGGCCGTCCCAGTACCAGACCATGTGCGCGATCGGCAAGTACGAGAACGTGAACCAGAGCACGCAGAACAGCAGCACCGCCGAGAACTTGATCCGCTCGGCGAACGCGCCGACGATCAGCGCCGGCGTGATCGCCGCGAACGTGCCCTGGAACGCGATGAACACGTACTCGGGGATGTACACGCCCTTGCTGAAGGTCGCCGCGACCGAGTCGGTGGTCACGCCCTTCAGGAACAGCTTGTCGAAGCTGCCGTAGAAGCTGCCGGCGCCCCCGAAGGCGAGCGTGTACCCGTAGATGATCCACAGCAGGGACATCAGCGAGAACACCACCATCACCTGCATCAGCACCGACAGCATGTTCTTGCTGCGCACCAGGCCGCCGTAGAACAGCGCGAGGCCGGGAATCGTCATCAGGACGACGAGCGCGGTGGCCACCAGCATCCAGGTGGTGTCGCCCTTGTTGGGCACGGGCGGCGCGGCGGCCGCGGCCTCGTCCTTCTTGGCGTCGGCCTGCGCGAGCAGGATCGGAGCGGCGTTCGCCGCGGGCGTGCCGGTGTCGGCGGCAATGGCGCCGCCCACCGGTGCGAGGCACAGCGCGGCGACCAGCGCCAGCGTGCGTGCGATGCGATTCATCGTGGGTCCTCCAGTCGTTGATTCGGTCAGAGCGCGTCGCCGCCGGTCTCGCCGGTGCGGATCCGGATGACCTGCTCGAGGTCGTAGACGAAGATCTTCCCGTCGCCGATCTTGCCGGTGCGCGCCGCGCCTTCGATGGCCTCGATCGCGCGCTCGACGAGCTCCGAGGCGACGGCCGCCTCGATCTTCACCTTCGGCAGGAAATCGACGACGTACTCGGCGCCGCGATACAGCTCGGTGTGGCCCTTCTGGCGACCGAAGCCCTTGACCTCGGTGACCGTGATGCCCTGCACGCCGATGCCGGACAGGGCTTCCCTGACCTCGTCGAGCTTGAAGGGCTTGATGATGGCGGTGATCAGTTTCATGGGTGGACTCCTGCGCTCCAGGCCGCGCGCGGGGCGCCTCGCCCCGCGCCCGAATGATCAGAAGGTCTTGCCGATCGACAGCACCAAGCCGGTCTCGCCGAGGCGCTTGATCTTTCCGGACGAGTCGGTGGCGAAATACAGATTCTTGTCGGCGTCCGAGCCGACGATCGCGGCGCTGAGCAGCCAGCCGGTCCAGTCGTACGTCACGCCGAGCTTGTAGTCGATGTAGCTGAGGCTCGAGTAGTTCCGGACGTTCTGGTAACCGATGTGGGCGCCCACGGTCAGCTTCGGCGCGATCTCGGTCGAGTAGTTCAGGTCCACGTAGTACGAGCCCGATGACGACTTGCCGCCGGTGGTCGTGTCGAGGCCGAAGAAGTCCGTGACCGCGACGAAGAGCTTCGCGCTGAACGGCCCCATCACGCCACCGAAGTACAGCTCGAAGTTGTCGTACTTGGGCTTGCCCGTGAAGCCGTTGTAGAAGGCGCCGGGGTAGTAGTAGTACAGCGCGCCGACGTCGAGGGTGACGTCCTTGCCGACGGGGAACTTGTAGCCGCCGTAGAAGTCCATCTCGAGGCTGGCGCCGTTCGGGTACTGGTTGCCCGAGACGCTCGAGTTCCAGTTGCCGAGGTACACGCCGCTCGAGTGCGCCCAGTCGATGCCGCCCTGGACCGCGGGCAGCCTGAAACTCTGCGAGATCCCGCGGAACCGGTAGTCCGAGGTGATCGTCAGGTTGCCGGTCAGCGGGCTCGCGGGGGCGGCCGCCTGTGCGCTGGCGAGGGACGGGACCACCGCCGCGGAGACGGCGACGGTGGCGAGGGCGATCAGCGGTTTCTTCATCGATGGGCTCCGGAGGTCTTTCTTCGGTGTGACGGATCGAGTGCGCGTGGGACGTCGGGACGCCTCAGCTGAGCATTTCCTGTGCCACTGCGTGACGCACCAGGATGGCGCGCAGGGGGTGGGCCGGGCGCCACGGGGATCGATCCGATGCGCCGAGATGGCGCACTGCCATGGTGCGCCATTGCTCGCTGGCGGTGCCGAACGGCCCGCGGGGCGGTCGTCCGCGCCGGCGCCTCGGTCGTTCGGCATCGGCCGCCGGGCCGAGCCTGCGGCGGCATCGCCCGAACCCAGCGTGCTAGACTGGCTCGGCATCTGGAGGCACCCGGACCATGGAGAGGCAGGCGTTTGTGCAGGACGTCCAGCAGCGGATCGCCGAGCTGATCCGCTCGAGTCCGGCGGCCGACCTCGAGCGCAACGTCAAGGCGATGCTCGCCCAGACCTTCCAGCGGATGGACCTGGTGACCCGCGAGGAGTTCGAGGTCCAGCTCGAGACGATCACCCGTCTGCGCCGGCGCGTCGAGGCGCTGGAGGCCCGGCTCGCCGGCGAGGCCGAACGCCCCGGCTGACCGGTCGGCGGCACCTCCTGGGTGCCGAAGCGAGCGCTAGCTCACAACGTTGCATTCATCTTCGGATCCCGCGAGGGAGGGCCCGTGTCGCTCGCTGTCGTCCACAGTCGGGGCCTGGTCGGCGTCGAGGCGCCGCCGGTGTCGGTCGAGGTCCACCTCGCCAACGGCCTGCCGGCCTTCCATGTCGTCGGGCTCCCCGACGCCGAGGTCCGCGAGAGCCGCGAACGGGTCCGGGCGGCGCTGCTGCACGGCGGCTTCGATTTCCCCGCGCGGCGGATCACCGTGAACCTCGCGCCCGCCGACCTGCCGAAGGGCTCCGGCCGTTTCGACCTGCCGATCGCGATCGGCATCCTGGCGGCGGCGGCCGGCACGCCGGCGAAGGTGCTGGACGGCTTCGAGCTGATGGGCGAGCTGTCGCTGACCGGCGCGCTGCGGCCGGTCCGCGGCGCGCTGGTGCTCGCGCTCGCCGTCAGGCGCCATGCGCCGCAGCGGCTGCTGGTGCTGCCGGCCCCGAGCGCGGCCGACGCCGCGCCGGCCGCCTTCGAGGGCACCCGCGCGGCCGCGACGCTGCGCGAGGTGTGGGCGGCGGTCGCCGAGGGCGGCTCGCTCGCTCGCCTCGGCGACGCGACCGCGCCGTGCGCGCCGGTCGCGTCGCCGGCATGCGCCGCGGGCGCCGCACCGGACCTCGCCGAGGTGCGCGGCCAGGCGGGCGCGCGGCGGGCGCTGGAGATCGCGGCCGCCGGCGGCCACGGGCTGCTGCTGATCGGCCCGCCGGGCAGCGGCAAGTCGATGCTCGCGCAGCGGCTGCCCGGGTTGCTGCCGCCGATGACCGACGACGAGGCGCTCGAGTCGGCGGCGGTGCTGTCGCTCGCCGCAGGCGCGCCTGCCGAATGGGGCCGGCGGCCGTTCCGCGCGCCGCACCATTCGGCCTCGGGCGCGGCGCTGGTCGGCGGCGGCAGCGCACCACGCCCCGGCGAGATCTCGCTCGCGCACCGTGGCGTGCTGTTCCTCGACGAGCTCGCCGAGTTCCAGCGCGGCGTGCTCGACACGCTGCGCGAGCCGCTCGAGACCGGCCGCGTGTCCATCTCGCGCGCCGGCCGGCAGGCGGAGTTCCCCGCTGCGTTCCAGCTCGTCGCCGCGACCAACCCGTGCCCCTGCGGCTGGCACGGCCATGGGAGCGGCCGCTGCCGCTGCGCACCGGCCGAGGTCGCGCGCTACCGTGGCCGGCTGTCCGGCCCGCTGCTCGACCGCATCGACATGCATGTCGAGGTGCCATCGGTGCCCCGCGGCGACCTGCTCGCCCAGCCGCGCGGCGAGACGAGCGCGACGGTACGCGCCCGCGTCGTCGCCGCGCGCGCCGTCGCGATCGCGCGCCAGGGCGCGCCGAACGCCGCGCTCGCCGGCGCCGCGCTCGAGGCGCACTGCGCGATCGACGACGCGGGCCGCGCGCTCCTCGGCGCGGCGATCGAGAAGCTCGACCTGTCGGCACGCGCGCTGCCGCGGCTGCTGCGGCTCGCGCGCACGATCGCCGACCTCGCCGGCGCGGCCGCGCCCGCGCCGGTGCACGTGGCCGAGGCGATCGGCTATCGGCGCTTCGGATAGCCGGCCGCAGGTCCCCCGGCGAGCGGGTACAGTCGCGGGGATGGACACGCCCACCCCGCCCTCCCGTACCGTCGACGTCGTCTCCGATGTCGTCTGCCCGTGGTGCTACATCGGCAAGCGACAGCTCGAGGCCGCGATCGCGCGCCTGCCCGAGGACGAGCGGCCGGTCGTGCGCTGGCACCCGTTCCAGCTCAACCCCGACCTGCCGCCCGAGGGCGTCGACCGGCGCGCCTACCTCGAGGCGAAGTTCGGCGGCGCCGAGCGGGCCGCGCAGATCTACGAGCGCGTGCGCGCGGCCGGGCGTACCGCCGGGCTCGAGCTCGCGATCGACCGCATCGAGCGGCAGCCGAACACGCTCGACGCGCACCGGCTGATCGCCTGGGCGCAGTCCGACCCGTCGCGCGACGCGACCGCGATGGTCGAGGCGCTGTTCCGCGCCTACTTCGTCGAGGGCCGGCCGGTCGGCGAGCGCGACGCGCTGGCGCGGCTCGCGGGCGAGGCCGGCTACGACGCGCAGGCCGCGCGCGAGATGCTCGCCTCGGACACCGGTTCGGCCGAGATCCAGGCGATGGACCGACACGCTCGCGAGATGGGCATCACCGGCGTGCCGTTCTTCGTGTTCGACAGCAAGGTCGGCATCTCGGGCGCGGCCGGCACCGATACGCTGCTCGATGCCATGACGCAGGCGCGCGACCGGGCCTGACGGGGACCCCGCGCCGCGGTCGCGCTCCCTCGGGGCCGGCGGGCGCGGCGGGCGCGATCCGCGGCCGGGTCGCCGTGCCGGACGCCTCGATTCCGCACGCGGCACATCGCCGGCGCCCCGCACGGTCGCCGCGGCTAGAATCGTCGGCTCACCCCGCTTCAGGACCGCCGCCCGCGCGGCGCCCCGCCATGACCGACTCCGCCGCCCTGCCGCTCGCCGGCCTGAAGATCATCGAGCTCCACGCGATCGGCCCGGTGCCGTTCGCGGGACAGCTGCTGCGCGGCCTGGGCGCCGACGTCACGCGGATCTCGCCGCCCGCGGACCCGGGCCTCGGCGTGTCGTCGGACCCGAAGTTCGACGTCTCGAACGCAGGCAAGCGCCCGGTCGCGATCGACATGAAGTCGGCCGACGGGCTCGCGCAGGCGCGCTCGCTGATCGACGCGGCCGACGTGCTGCTCGAGGGCTTCCGGCCCGGCGTGCTGGAGCGCCTCGGCCTCGCGCCGGCGCAACTCCTCGCGAGCAACCCGCGCCTCGTGGTCGGCCGGCTGTCGGGCTGGGGCTCGAGCGGCCCGCTCGCCGAGCGCGCCGGCCACGACATCAACTACCTCGGCCTGACCGGGCTGCTCAACGGCATCGGCGCGAAGGACGCGCCGGTCCCGCCGCTCAACGTGGTCGGCGACTACGGCGGCGGTGCGATGCACCTCGCGGTCGGCGTGCTCGCCGCGCTCGTGCGTCGCGGCATCGACGGCCGCGGCGGCGTCGTCGAGTCGAGCATCCTCGCCGGCTCGGTCGGCCTGTCGCCGATCTTCTACGGTCTGCTCGCGGCAGGCGCCTGGAAGATCGGCCGCGGCGTGAACCTGCTCGACGGCGGCGCGCCCTACTACCGCGTCTACCGGACCTCGGACGATCGCTTCGTCGCGGTCGGCGCGATCGAGCCGAAGTTCTACGCGCAGCTGCTGAAGGTCACCGGACTCGAGGGCACGCTCGATCCGCGCCGCCAGAACGACCGCGCGACCTGGGACGAGACCGCGCGCGTGCTCGCCGAGCGCTTCGCGACGCGCACCCGCGACGACTGGGCCGCGGCGGCCGCGTCGAGCGACGCGTGCCTGACGCCGGTGCTCGACTTCCTCGAGGCGGCCGCGCATCCGCACAACCTCGCCAACGGCCTGTACCGCGCCGAGCCGTTCCCGCAGCCGGACCGGACGATCGCGTTCGCGCGATGACCGGGGGCGTCGGGCCCGCCCGCCCGCCCGGCCCCACCTCGACCTCGTCGCCAGGCCCGGCGCCGGACGCCGCCGGACTCGGCGCCGGCCTCGCGTGCGCGCTCGCGGCCGGCCTCGCCTGGGGCCTCGTCTTCGTCGCGCCGGTGATGCTGCCCGACTATCCGGCGGCGGTGCTGTCGGTCGGCCGCTACCTGGCGTTCGGGCTGATCGCGCTCGCGCTCGCGTGGCCGGCGCGCGAGGCGCTCGCACGGCTCACGCGCGCCGACTGGGTCGAGGCGGCCAGGCTGTCGCTGGTCGGCAACCTGGTCTACTACGCATGCCTCGCAGCCGCGATCCAGACCGCGGGCGTGCCGCTGCCGACGATGCTGATCGGCACGCTGCCGGTCGTCAT
This sequence comes from Burkholderiales bacterium, assembly GCA_020248665.1. Lineage (GTDB taxonomy): Bacteria > Pseudomonadota > Gammaproteobacteria > Burkholderiales > Burkholderiaceae_E > UBA4615. The sequence goes on from JADCHE010000094.1 coordinate 18,741, forward strand.
CGCGGTCGTCTCGAACCTGTCGGAGCGCACCCTGCCCTGGCGTCGGCTCGCGCCCTCGCTCGCGACGATCGCCGCCGGCATCGTTCTGGTGAACCAGGCCGAGCTCGCGCGGCTGCGCGAGACCGAGCCCGATGCGGGGCCGCGGCTCGCGCTCGGCGCGCTGCTCGCGCTCGGCGCGGTCGCGTGCTGGACCTGGTACCCGATCCGCAATGCGCGCTGGATGCAGCGCAACCCGGGCTCGAGCTCGGCGACCTGGGCGACCGCGCAGGGGCTCACCACGCTGCCGCTCGCGCTCGCGGGTGCGTTGGCGCTCGCGGCCTGGCATGCGGCGAGCCCGCTCGCCGACGCCTCGGGCAGGCCGTTCGAGATGCCGCTCGGCCCGCGGCCGCTCGAGTTCGTGCTGCTGATGGCCGCGATCGGACTCGCCGCCTCGTGGCTGGGCACGCTGCTGTGGAACCGCGCATCGCGGCTGCTGCCGACCTCGCTGGCAGGGCAGCTGATCGTGTTCGAGACGCTGGCGGCGCTCGCCTATGGTTTCCTGTGGCGCGGCGCGCCGCCGTCGGGCGGCGCGGTCGCTGGCATCGCGCTGCTGGTGGCGGGCGTCGCGGTCGGGGTGCGCACGTTCCAGCGCGGGCCGCTCGAGTCGGCGCACTGAGGCAAGGACGCTCGCGTCGAGACCGGACGCCGCTGCGGCCGCAGCCTCAGCGCCCGCCCCAGCGCCTCGGCCACGCGACGAACAGCACGAGGCAGGCCGCGTGCAGCGACGCGAACGCGAGCATCGCCGCGCGGAACGCCGCGACCTCGTCGAGCCCGTCCGCCCGGAACGCATCGATCGCGAGGCCGAAGCCCCACTGGCTCGCGAACATCCACGAGAAGATCAGCAGGTTGAAGCCGGTCAGCGCCCGCCCTGCGAGGCGGGCGGGGAACGCGAGGCCCACCCGCGGCTGCACCAGCGTGTAGACGGTCGCCGCCGCCGCGTAGCCGAGCCACAGCCACCAGGCCGAGGGGCCGTGCGCCCACGCGATCGCGACCTCGAACGCGACCACCGCGACGGTGGCGAGGGCCACCATCCGCGCGAGCGACGCTCGGTCGGCGCCGATGCGCGGCGCGATCCAGCCCAGCGCGAGGAAGCACCACATCAGTCCGAAGTTGAACGCGAACAGCAGGTCGGCGCGCGCGGCGCCCTGCACACCGAGCACGGTGGCGAACCAGGGCCCGACCCACAGGCTCTGCATCGACACGAAGCCGCCCTGGATCACGCCGGCGGTCAGCGTCATCCGCCAGAAGTAGCCGTTCGAGAACACCTCGCGGTAGCCCGCCAGCGCCGCGAGGAACGAGCCCGTGCCCGCGCCGTCAGCAGGCGCGCGCTCGCGGTCGCGCGGCAGCAGCGTCCACATCGCCAGGCCGACCGCGGCGAGCATCGCGGCGGCGACCCAGAACACGCCGCGCCAGCCGAGCAGCGGCAGCGCCCGGTGCACCGGCACCGTGGTCACGAGCACGCCGACCGTGCCCGCCATCAGCATCCATGCGGCGAGCCGCGTCTGGCGCTCGGCCGGGAACCACTGCCTGTACGCGGTGAGCGAGGCCATCAGCGCCCCGGACACGCCGGCACCGATCATCGCGCGGCCCAGCCACAGCACGCCGAGCGACTCGGCGAGCGCGAACGCGGCGCAGCCGAGCGCCGCCACGCCCATCAGCACTGCGTCGACGCGGCGCGGCCCGTACCGGTCGAGCCACACGCCGAGCGGGATCTGCATCGCGGCGAACGCGAGGAAGTACGCGCTCGACAGCGAGCCGAGCTGCGCGTTCGTGAGACCCAGCTCGGCCGTCAGCTCGGGCGCGAGGACCGCGTTGACCGAGCGCAGCCCGTAGGACATGAAGTAGCCGGCCGCGAAGCAGCCGAAGATCCGCACGGCGAGCGCTCCGGTGGCTTCCCGCGGCACGGCGGCGGGGGACGGGACGCCGACGCTCACGGGACTCGGTCAGGAACCGGTCGCGGCCGGTGCACGAGCCGCACCGGCGAGTCGGCCGCACGGACACATCGACGCGGGCGATGCGCG
>JADCHE010000095.1 GCA_020248665.1 Burkholderiales bacterium
CGCCGGGCGTCGGCAAGACCACGCTCGCGCGGCTGCTCGCGCAGGCCTTCGATTGCCGCTTCGTCGCGATCTCGGCGGTGCTCGCCGGGGTCAAGGAGATCCGCGAGGCGGTGGAGGTCGCGCGCATCGAGCGCGAGACCGCGCAGCGCGGCACGATCGTCTTCGTCGACGAGGTCCACCGCTTCAACAAGGCGCAGCAGGACGCGTTCCTGCCGCACGTCGAGTCGGGGCTGTTCACCTTCGTGGGTGCGACCACCGAGAACCCGTCGTTCGAGGTCAACAACGCGCTGCTGTCGCGCGCCGCCGTCTACGTGCTGCGCCGGCTCGACGACGCGGACCTTCGCACGCTGATCACGCGCGCGTCCGAGCGCTGCCTCGGGGGCCTCGAGGTCGAGGACGAGGCGGCGACGCTGCTGGTCGAGTCGGCCGACGGCGACGGCCGCCGGCTGCTGAACAACCTGGAGCTCGCCGCGACCGCCGCTGGCGCGCTCGACCGTGACGCGCCCGAGCCCGCGGCCGATGCGGCGCCGCCGCGGCTCGCCGCCACGCATGTAGCGCAGGTGCTCGCCGAGCGGGTGCGCCAGTTCGACAAGGGCGGCGACGCGTTCTACGACCAGATCTCCGCGCTGCACAAGTCGGTCCGCGGCTCGCACCCGAACGCGTCGCTGTACTGGCTGGTGCGGATGTTCGACGGCGGCGCCGACCCGCGCTACCTCGCGCGGCGCGTGGTCCGCATGGCGATCGAGGACGTCGGCCTCGCCGACCCGCGTGCGCTGCGGCTTGCGCTCGACGCGGCCGAGGTCTACGAGCGGCTCGGTTCGCCCGAGGGCGAGCTCGCGATCGCGCAGGCGGTGCTCTACCTCGCCTGCGCCGCGAAGTCGAACGCAGGGTACGCCGCCTACAACGAGGCCCGCGACTTCGTGAAGCGCGACGCCTCGCGCGCGGTGCCGGTGCACCTGCGCAACGCGCCGACGAAGCTGATGAAGGGCCTGGGCTTCGGGCGAGAGTACCGCTATGCGCACGACGAGCCCGACGGCTATGCGGCCGGCGAGCGCTACATGCCCGACGGGATGGACGAGCCCGAGTGGTACCGGCCGGTGCCGCGCGGGCTCGAGATCCGGATCGCCGAGAAGCTCGTCTGGCTGCGTGGGCTCGACGCGAAGGCGCGCGGCCAGGGCTGACGCGCCGCCCCCGGGCGCGGGTCCGAGCCGCGTCCCCCGCGGCCGTCCCGGCCGGCGCCGCCCGCTAGAATGGCGGCCATGCTCGATATCCACCTCCTCCGCAGGGACCTCGACGCGGTGGCCGCGCGTCTCGCCGCCCGGGGCTTCACCCTCGATGCCGACGCGTTCCGCGCGCTCGAGGCCGAACGCAAGGCCGTCCAGACGCACACCGAGACGCTGCAGGCGAAGCGCAACGCGCTGTCGAAGTCGATCGGCCAGCTGAAGGCGAAGGGCGAGGACACGTCTGCCGTGATGGCCGAGGTCGCCGGGCTCGGCGACGAACTCAAGGCGAGCGCCGAGGCGAACGACGCCATCCAGGCACGCGTCGACGCGTGGCTGCTCGCGATCCCGAACCTGCCGCACGAGTCGGTGCCCGAGGGCCGCTCGAGCGACGACAACGTCGAGGTCCGGCGCTGGGCGCCGGGCGGCGGCACCGAGCCGGCGCCGCTCGGCTTCGCGGCGAAGGACCACGTCGACCTCGGCACGCCGCTCGGCCTCGACTTCGAGACCGCCTCGAAGCTCTCTGGCGCGCGCTTCGCGCTGATGCGCGGGCCGATCGCGCGGCTGCACCGCGCGCTCGCGCAGCTGATGCTCGACGTGCACACCACCGAGCACGGCTACGTCGAGTGCCACACGCCGTACCTCGTCAACGCCGAGACCCTACGCGGCACCGGGCAGCTGCCGAAGTTCGCCGACGACCTGTTCGCGGTGCGCAAGGGCGGCGACGTCGACGACGCCGCGCCGATGTACCTGATCCCCACCTCCGAGGTCTCGCTGACGAACATCGTGCGTGGCGAGATCGTGCCGGCGGAGGCGCTGCCGATGCGGCTCACCGCGCACACGCCGTGCTTCCGATCGGAGGCCGGCGCCTACGGGCGCGACACGCGCGGCATGATCCGCCAGCACCAGTTCGACAAGGTCGAGATGGTGCAGATCGTGCGGCCGGAGCAGTCGTACGATTCGCTCGAGCAGATGGCCGGGCACGCCGAGGCGATCCTGCGCAGGCTCGAGTTGCCGTACCGGATGATGGCGCTGTGCGCCGGCGACATGGGCTTCGGTGCCGCCAAGACCTACGACCTCGAGGTCTGGCTGCCGGGGCAGGGTGCCTACCGCGAGATCTCGTCGTGCTCCAACTGCGAGGCGTTCCAGGCGCGCCGGATGCAGGCGCGCTTCCGCAACGAGCAGGGCAAGCCCGAGCTGCTGCACACGCTGAACGGCTCGGGTCTCGCGGTCGGCCGCACGCTGGTGGCGGTACTGGAGAACCACCAGCAGGCCGACGGCTCGATCCGGGTGCCCGCCGCGCTCCGTCCGTACCTCGGCGGCCTCGAGGTGCTGCGGGCGGGTTAGGCCCGATCCCCCGCTCGCCCGGCGCGTCGTCAGCCGCGGCGCGAGACCCCGCGCGTGAAGAAGATCGCGCTGAACGCGCCGATCGACGGACCGGCGAAGCGCGCGACCTGGTCCGTCGGCGTGTCGTACAGCCCGAGCATCGCGGCGACGGGCGTCAGCAGGGCGACGATATCGGCGTGTCCATGAGGTGCGGCACTTCGGATGTCCGAGGTTCCGACCCGAGGGCGGGCCTCCTCCGACGGACGGCAGTCGGCGTCCCGTGCTACACTCAGATACAGATCGCTTGCGTCGGCAATGCTGGCGGCCGACGAGAAGAGACCACGGAGAGGTGGCAGAGTGGTCGAATGTACCTGACTCGAAATCAGGCGTGCCGGCAACGGCACCGTGGGTTCGAATCCCACCCTCTCCGCCAGAATTCATTCGAACTGATTCCAAGTCGTTCGAACAATTTCCAATCCGTTCGGGGCCTACCAAGGCGCTCCTAGAATGTCTTCCGGACCAGACTGGCTTCCTCGGTAGGCCTCAATGTCCTTGAGCCGGTACAGGACCTTCCCCACGATCTTCAGGTACGGCGGCCCCTCGCCGACGGTGCGCCTGACTGAGCGAGTTCGAAGAATCCCGATTGGAACAACGAGTTACGCGATTCGGCAGTAACCACAGACGCCGTACTGCCGCAAGAAAGTCAGGAGCTTTTGCGCAAATACAGGTTTCATGCGGGTTGCCAACGTTGGGGATTCGAATATTCAAGTTCTGCCATCGTTAGTGCAGACGACTCCCATCGGCCAGGAGCGGACCACGACCGATGACTGCTATCGGGCAAACCTCGGCTGGTTGTCGTCATCACCAGATCGATGCGCGTATTGCCGTAAGTCGCTGAAGACACGACTCGCAGTCGACCTCGTCCTGCAGCCATCGCGGTCAGGACGGCGACCTACGTCATCCTCCTGGCAATCGGCCACAGCTCTGCCAGCAGACCGGCCGCTAACAGCACCGAAGCCACGACGTCGGCGACCACCACCCTTCCGATGGCCGGGTTGTACCCGCCGACCGCCATCGCAACCACGATGAAGCTGGCCGCGCTGAAGAGCGCAACTGTCAGCGCCGTGACGCGTAACCAGGGCAGCGCGATGGCACTGAGCATCAGCACACCCAGCACGCCGAACAGCAGCGCCCGGTGCTGCAGAAGGATGGCCGTGTTCGGATCGTTCGCCTCGATCCCGTAGAGCCGCGCAAGTGTGCTCACCCCCATCACTCCGGGGACGGGTAGCAGGTGAATGATGCCTGCCACGAGCAGGGCGACGATGGAGACGTATTTCATGGATTTCCTTTGGGTTGAATCAGTTGCTATGGGACCTGGAGCCTGACCCCGGGTACGGTAGGGGTGCGGTCACTCCTGCCAGATGGATCGGCGGATTGCTCGCTCGAAGCCCATTCGCCAAAGCAGTCGCGTGCGTGTATCCGGAGCACGTTTCGCTTGCAGTCGCATGGCCTCTGACATCCGCTGCGCGAAGCCCGTGCGTGGGTAGCGGACCAGCACGGCGTGTCTCGACGCGGCGTCGATTCCGTTCACCCGCGCCCCGACGACATCCATGGCCGCAGCCTGTTGGAGCAAGTGCGCCTCGATACCGGCGCCCGGCGGGACACGCGGGTTCATGTGAAGGCAGATCGCGTTCTCCACAGCGAGGGCCCGGCTATCTGCCCATCCCTGCTCTTGCAGAAACAGGCGCGCCCGCTGGCCACCGTCAATCGCAAAGCAAGCGCAGCGCAGGCTTGCTGGCGGCCGACCGTTCGGCAGCAACGCAATATCGTGCAGCAGGCAGGAAACGGCCAGCACCTCTGCGTCCTGCTTCAGCGCATCCCTCTGCGCGAGCAGTGTCGACCACGCCCACGTCCGCAGGCTGTGCCGACACAGCCAGACCGGCACGGACTGCTGCAACAGTTCCAGCGCACGGGCGACCGTCGGCGTGTCGGGCAGTTCGATGCGATCGGGCTCCAGGCGACTCCAGCGTTGCCTCATGTCGTCCGACATGGCGCCACGGCCTTGCCACTGCAGCCGCAAGTGGGCGACCACAGTCTGCATGGCAAACCGGGACTGCTCTGCCATCGTCAGGCGTCCGCCGTTGGCGCGTCCCCAGGTGGCCGATCCCAGCATCGAGTCGCCGAAGCGACCCGGAGAATCGAAGGGCGTAGTCATGGATTCGTCTGCGTTTGGCTCCGGTTCGTCAGCAAGACCAGGACAACGAGAAACGGCGGCACGATCACGAAACTCAGGTCGAACAGAAAGATGCCGTCCAGGGGCAACCCCCGGTCGATCCACACGTGCAGGTGAAACACGGCGTGCAAGCATGACCATAGCGCCGCCGCGACGGCTACCGGCACGCTTCCAGACCCCACTCCGTACAGCCCGACGAGCCCGCTGGCCACGTACACCAGGCCCACGTCCCGGATGAAGTGCGCATTGAACGGCCCGAAGAGGGCGACGCCGGGGGTGAATGCGTGGAATTGAGCGGGGGCCACGAAGATGGATGTGCCGGCGAGCAGCCACAACGCGTAGACGGTGCCGGGCACCGCCCAAGCAGACGTTCGTCGCGTCGCGGCCTTCATGCAACCGCCAGCAGCATCACGGCAACGCAAATTTCCAGCGCGAGGTAGCCCAGCGGCGTCCGGTCGATGGTGCGGTCAATCGCAACCGACACCAGGCGGCCAGCGGCCATGCCGCCGAGCGCCGCAGCCACGGCGAAGAGGATGCCGCTGCGCAGTTCAGGTTGTCGCAGGGCCACCAGCAGTGCTAGCGCAATGAAGATGCCAAAGCCGCCGTAGACGGCCCGCACCTCGCTGCGGCCGGCCGGTGTAAGTTCGAGAATTCCGAACTGGGCCGTCACGAGGGCGGGCTTGGCAATCGCGCCGATGCCCATGACGGCGAAGCCGGCGATCGCGAGAAGGACAGGAAGGTCTTGCATGGAGTGCACCCACCGGAAAATCGATGTCGACATCGTGTCGGAGCAGGGCGGTTCGGGCTTTCAAGAATCGCCTGTCGTTCCGCGCATCTGGGGGTCCGGCGCGTGCGCTGTACGTTGGCCCGGGGCTGTCGTCTGTGGCGATGCATGGCCGCCGTGATGCGCACCATCGCTGCCGGCGGCAAATTGACCGAAACGGCTCACTCCGCCGGCTTTTCGAGTTCAGCGTATATCAGCAGCACGTTCAAGCGCATGTTCGGCTGTCCGACGACATCTCCATGCCTTCGCCGAGGGTCTCGAGCATGCGGACTCGACCGGCAGCCCCAGGCGCTGCGACTCGCTGGCCGCCGCGCAGGACGCGGAGTTCTGGCGCTTCAACTGGCGAGCCAACCGGGCCGCGCTGCCGGCCCTCGTGCCCATCCGCCTGCAGCCGGGACCAGAGCCTCCAAGTGTCCAGCGGTCAAAGGCTATGGCTCTTCCGTGGGCAGGAAGGGATGGCCTGCGCTCGCAGCAGCAGGCGCATGTTTTGCCCGCGCCGCACAGCACGGCGTACTTGCGAGGATGGCATGCGTCGCCCGGACCCGGAACCCGTCGAACGTGTCGAGTAGTCCGCCCTGATCAACCCGAAGATCGAGTATTCACGCGTTTCGGGGAACTGGGATGCGCCTGGGTCTTCCGGATCCTCGGGGCGAACGAGCACGGCAAAGCCGTGCGACGCAAGCAACTGCGCCGGGATCAGCGCTCAGATGGCCCTGGGCAGCGCCTCTGCCAGGAAATCATAGACCGCCTTGATTCGCTTGCTGGTTCGGACCTCCTTGTGGACAGCTAGCCAAACCGGGAAGGGTTGGATCTTCAGCTTCGGCAGCAACGGTATGACCGCGGGATCCGTTCGGATCTGGTGCTCGCTGACAAAGCCGATGCCCAGCCCGGCCCGTACGGCTTCCCACACGACGATCAAGTCGTCCGTCCTGAAAGCAAACTGCTCCCGTGTCACAGGGATACCTCCGGCGGCGAAGCCTTTGAGGGTCTCGTCGTTGCGGTCACCCCCAATGAGGTGGTGCTCGAGCAGGTCGGCAGGCTGGCGCGGCATGCCACGCCGACGCAGGTAATCTTGATGGGCACAAGCTCTGCGCGCCACCTTTCCGACCCTGCGCGCAATGACCGTGGCCTGCTCGGGCTGAACCATTCGTACCGCGATATCGGCCTCTCGCCGCAGGAGATTGCTTACGGCATTGCTGGCTACCAATTCCACCTGGACGTCGGGCAGCGACAGGCGCATCTGAGCCAGCAACGGAGGCAATACATAGCAGGACACTGGCTGGCTCGCCGTGATGCGCACTGTCCCTGATACCGCGTGATCAGCACCCATGACGCTGCGGGCGAGTGCATCAGCCCCAAGTTGCATGGCGCGTGCGGATTCGGCCAGTCGAAGTGCAGCCTCGGTAGGCAGCAGACCCCGTCCGGTCCGTTCGAACAGAACCAGGCCCAGCTGAGATTCCAGTTCAGTCACATGCCGACCGATGGTGGGTTGGCTCGACTGCAACTGTCGTGCGGCGGCGAGAAGACTGCCCTGCTCGAGCACGGCCAGGAATGAGCGCACAAGCGACCAGTCGAACAAGCTATTCATAAATGAAATACAGATTCCCAGAAACAAGCAATTGCGTACCGGACGAAGCCTCCACACAATAGCCGCATTTGGCCTTGCTGGTGCCCTCATGACAACCCATAGTCCACCCTCCGGCGACAACCCAAGGTCCCGCAGACTGTTTCTGGCAGCGGGGCTAGTCCTGCTCCTTCAGGGTTTCAGCCTCTTTGCGCCGATGGCCGTGCTCGGCAGCGCCATCAATTGGCCCGATAGCCTTGACTATGCGCCATCGAAGATGCTGCCGCTGCTGCGCGAGCAGTTGGACGCCGTCCGGCTGGGATACGGGCTTTACCTTGCCTATTCGCTGCTCTTCCTGGTGACCGGCGTATTGACGGTTCGCGTGGCGGCCCGGCCCGGCGCGCTCGGCGCATTGGCCTTCATCGCGATCGGAGCGGCTGCAGCCTCGGCACTCGCTCGGGCGATCGGCATCCTGCGGTGGCTGACGGGCAGCGTGGCCCTGGCCGAGGCCCATGCCGCCCCCGGACTGTCCGCGGAAGGCCGTGCGGCGATCGAGAACATGCAGGCCGCCATCAACGCTTGGGGAGGTGCCATCGGAGAGACGTTGGGCGTCGCGGCCTTCGCCTCGATCTGGGCCATTGCCGCAAGCCTTCTGATGCTGCGCGACAAGCAGGTGCCGGCCTGGGCGGGTCTGATGGGCGTCGTGGTCGGCGTCCTCGTTGCCTTTCCTGCCCTTGAACTCTTTGGTATCGCGCCGCCGGTTTCGATCGTCTTGTCCACGACGGGGATCCAGGTCTGGTTCATGGCCCTGGGGCTTCTGTTCCTATGGCGCGCATTTGGGCGGCGCGCATGAGGTTGCCGGCCGAGACCATCGGGCGTCTGGAGATCGGGGACTTCGGTGGGCCCGAATCCATCCAACCGGTGGAAGACGCAAGGATTCCATGGCGCCGCAGTTCGTGAAGCCCTACGTCAAGCGCTACGAGAACGGCGCGGCCGATGCCGAGGCGATCTGCGAGGCGGTGAATCGTCCCACCATGCGATTCGTACCGATCAAGACTGTCGGGCAGCGGGTGGCGCTCACACTTGGAACTGCTTCGAATGCAACCACGCACATCGCCCGAAAGCTCCTCGCACTCGCGTTCATGACGAGCGCGGCATGCGCAAGCGCGACGCCGCCTTACCCGGCCAGGACTCCTGACGTCGTAGGTCGGACGCTCAGCGATGAGTTGTTCCGTCTCACTGCGGACCTGCCTCGTCGCGGTTCGGTTCTGCTCCCCGGATTCGACCGTCGACACCGGGCCTTCATTGACGACTGGTCGACGGGCCTCGCTGCACTCGAGCGGAACCAGGTCGTGCTGAAGGTCCCCGCCATCGCGCCGAGCAACGCGCTTTCGCGCAGTTTCATCCAATCCGGGATGCGCCGCGCCACGCTGGACGGTGGGCCGCGCGACGGAACGTTCACCGTGTTCACGGATGTTCATGTCCTCGTCGCGGGTATCCGTCTGCCGACCGCGGACAAGGAGGTCAAAGCCCCTGCATTCGACGGTCATGCGAGTGTTCTGGCGATGTCTATGGGAGCCTTCACCGCCGAGAACGGAAATCGATGCCTCAAGGCCCTTGCCAGCGTAAACCCCAACCAAGACACCCCTCTTGAGAAATGCACTCGAAAGACATGAAGCGAGTCTCCTTCTTCCTTGCTGCAGCCGCAATGTCCGGCACCTGCACCTTCGCTCACGCACAGTTCGACTTCAACAGGCGGATCACGCCTCCCGGCGTCCTGGAAGGCGGGCGAGCCGGTGTGGTGATGCTCGTCGGACGCGAATACCAAGGCTCCGACGAGTCGCGAGTCCGAGTGTTGCCCAGCCTCGAGTACCAGTGGCGCAATGGCTTCTTCGCGGGCGTCGTCAGCGGCGTTGGCTACAACGCCTCTTCGCGACCTGACCTGTCCTATGGGGTTCGCGTGACACCCGAGTTCGGACGGCAGGAGCGCCGCAGCGAAGCGCTTCGTGGCCTTGGCGACATTGACCCCCAGTTCGACTTCGGTGCCTTTTTCAACTTCAGCCCCGCCAGGGACGTCACGCTCAGCTCTTCGCTACGATTTGGAAGCGGCAACGGGCGAGACGGTCTCGTTCTGGACCTGGGCGCCGGTTGGAGCACCAGTCTGAGCCCGAGTCTTCTGTTGGGGCTCGGCGCATCAGCCTCCTGGGCCAATGCCGCTTATCTGCAGGAGTTCTTCGGCATCGATGCGAATCAAGCCGTCCGCAGTGGCTATGCGCCGTACGCCCCGAAGTCAGGCATTCGCGATGCGCGCGTCAGCGCGTCTCTCGTCTATCGCATCGATGCGACCTGGAGCCTCACGGGCTCGGTCACGTACACCGAGCTGCAAGGGGACGCACGGACGAGCCCCATCGTTCGCGACACAGGTACGACCTCGGCCTTGGTTGCGCTCAGCTACAGCTTCTGACCACCACGCGAGCATTCCACTCGATGCGCGAGACCGCCTGCTGGAGAACCTCGCGCATCGCCTACTGACGTCAGCACCCGACGTGCTCGCGCTCGGTCGAGTTGCGCATCCCGAGGAGCGAGGCCCGCATTGTCGCCGTCGGCAGCGCGAGAAGACGCGCCCCCTTGGCCCTCGTGTAGGCGAGCGGGTCGGCCACGGCAGCGCGGTCTCGGGGGGCTCGCCCCGTCGTACCCGGGCAGTGCGGCGGCGCAACGGCTGAAGTGTGGGTGGCGCGCAGGTGGGGCAGAACCGGCACGTCTCTCGCGCGACCTATCCATGCGGGTATCGGCGGCCACCCTCACGCCCGCGAAGGACCGCCCGCAGGCGGTTCCTTCTATTCGGGAGCTCCTCGCCCGCACCGCGCCGCGCGGGCTCCGACGGTCCGGCCAGCCGCTCCCGACGGGCAGCGGGCGACGGACCAGACCGCCTTCCGTCGGCCGGGCGCGTCCCCTCGGGGAGGCGCGGGGACGAGCCCGGGCGCCGAAGGCTAACCTCGCGCGGCAGGGCGTGCGATCGACGCGCGCCCGCGGCATGGGGCGCCCCGCGGCGCCCGTCGAGGACCCGGATGCACGACGGCCCCCGAGCCTGGGCGACGATGCTGGCCGCCGCGACGTTCGCGCTCGCGGCCGGGCCGGCTTGCGTGCACGCGCAGGGGGTCTACAAGATCGTCGGGCCGGACGGACGGGTCACCTACGCCGACCAGCCCCCGTCGTCGGTCGGGCCCAACGGGCGCATCGACGTGCTGCGCGCGCCGAAGGGTCCGGCCCTTGTGCCGCCCGTGCCGGCGCCGGTCGCGTCCGTGCCCGTCGATCCGGGCTCGGCGAACGACACCGCGTCGCGTCTCGGCCGGCCGAAGGCTGCAACGACGTCGGAGCCGCGCCGCGCCGCCCAGGCGAGCGCGGATGCGACGGTGACCCCCGGCGCGCCGCCCGCCGCCCCGTCGGTCGACTCCGCGGTCGAGGCCGCGGTCATCGGCGTGCTCGACATCGAGGACGTCGTCCGGCGCACGGAATCGATCTGCGTGTCGACGCTGCCGACTTCGGCCCGACGCTACTCGGGCGCGGTCGACGAGTGGGCGCGGCGCAACGCGCGCACCGTCATGGTCGCCCGCCGGGTGCTGTCGCGCGAGTTCGACGTCGAGAAGCGCGAGCTGATCGAGGCGGGCATCGCGCGACGCAACGCCGGCCAGTTCGAGAAGATCGTCGAGTCGCCGCCTGCCGCGCGCATCGCCTGGTGCGATCGGTCGACCGCGGAGATCGCAGGCGGCCGCATGGACGTGCACGACAAGCCGAAGCTCGCCGGTCCCCTCGCCGAGCTGCCCACGCGCTGACCGGCCCGGGCGCCGCGCCCCGCGGCGAACTCGGGCGCCGAGCCCATCCGTCCGGACCCCCGGCCTATTCCAGCGTACCACCACGGGTCATCGCGCCCGTCCGCGCGCCTTCCTGATACAACGCGCTGTCCTCTGTCGGAGGAGCGAATGGTCGGGTTCGGCACGACGAGGGTGCGCCGCGCACGTTCGGGGTGCATCGCCGGTATCGGGCCCATCTCCGCTCTTGCCGGCATCGGTCTCCGGGGGCGGGATGCACCGGATCGGAACACTGAGTCCCGCTGGCACGGCCCTTGCGCCGGAATGCCCGGCGTGCTGCGACGCAAAACAATAGGAGAGCCAACTGATGCCCCGCCCGTTCCAGTCGTCCCGGTTCGCCGCCGCCTTCGCGGCCTCGGCGAGCGTGTTCGCGTTCTCGCTGGTCGCCTCGCCCGCCGTGGCGCAGGAGAAGACCCTCCGGATCGCGATGACCGCTGCAGACATCCCGCGTACCCTCGGGCAGCCCGACCAGGGCTTCGAGGGCAACCGGTTCACCGGCATCCCGATGTATGACGCGCTCACGCAGTGGGACCTGTCGAAGGCGGACGCGCCGAGCGTGCTGATCCCTGGCCTGGCGACCTCCTGGGCGGTCGACGCCAAGGACAAGACCAAGTGGGTCTTCAAGCTGCGCCCGGGCGTGAAGTTCCATGACGGTTCGGCGTTCAACGCCGACGCGGTCGTCTGGAACGTTCAGAAGGTGCTCGACAAGTCGTCGAAGCACTTCGACGCGAGCCAGGTCGGCGTGACCGCCTCGCGGATGCCGACGCTGCGCAGCGCCCGCAAGATCGACGACATGACTGTCGAGCTCACCACCAGCGAGCCGGACGCGTTCCTCCCGATCAACCTGTCGAACCTCTTCATGGCCTCGCCCGCCCACTGGGAGGCGAAGTTCAAGGCGGTGCCGGCGAGCGTCACCGACAACGTCGAGCGCGCCAAGCAGGCCTGGGTCGCGTTCGCGGCCGACGCCTCGGGCAGCGGTCCGTTCCGGATGACCCGCTTCGTGCCGCGCGAGCGGCTCGAGCTTGCCGCGAACAAGGGCTACTGGGATCCGAAGCGCGTGCCGAAGATCGACAAGGTCGTGATGGTGCCGATGCCCGAGGCGAACGCCCGGACCGCGGCGCTGCTGTCGAACCAGGTCGACTGGATCGAGGCGCCCGCGCCCGACGCGATGCCGACGATCTCGCAGCGCGGCTTCAAGATGTACTTCAACCCGCAGCCGCACGTGTGGCCGTGGCAGCTGTCTTTCGCCGAGGGCTCGCCCTGGCTCGACAAGCGCGTGCGCTACGCGGCCAACCTGTGCGTCGACCGCACGGGCCTGCTGAAGTTGCTGGGCGGGATGATGGGCGTGCCGAAGGGCACGGTGCCCCCGGGCCATCCGTGGTGGGGCAACCCCAAGTTCGACATCCGCTACGATCCGACCGAGGCGAAGAAGCTGATGGCCGAGGCCGGCTACGGCCCGAACAAGCCGCTCAAGGTCAAGGTGCAGATCTCGGCGTCGGGCTCGGGCCAGATGCAGCCACTGCCGATGAACGAGTTCGTCCAGCAGTCGCTCAAGCAATGCGGGTTCGACGTCGAGTTCGACGTGATCGAGTGGAACACGCTGTTCACCAACTGGCGTCGTGGCGCGAAGGACCCGACGGCGAACGGTACGAACGCGATCAACGTCAGCTTCTCGGCGATGGACCCGTTCTTCGCGATGGTGCGCTTCACCAGCTTGAAGACCTTCCCGCCGGTGTCGAACAACTGGGGCTACTTCGGCAACGAGGAGATCGAGAAGCTGATCACCGATGCGCGCAACACGTTCGACGACAAGAAGCGCGACGAGGCGCTCGCGAAGCTGCACGCGCGGATCGTCGACGAGGCGCCGTTCGTGTGGATCGCTCACGACGTGGGCCCGCGCGCGATGAGCACGAAGGTCAAGAACGTCGTGCAGCCCCGTAGCTGGTTCATCGACATCGCGACGATGACGATGGACTGACCCGGGTCGCCGCGCCCCGGCCGCGAGGCCGGGCGCGCGTCGATGCGGCCCGCCGGGTGCCCGGCCCGCCGGGTGCCCGGTCCGTCCGACGCGCGGCGGGCGTTCCGCGGCGGGGTCCGCCCCGTCGTGCCTCCTGAATGCGCCTCCCGCCGCTTACGGACCGCTCCGTGCTTGTCTACCTGTCCCGCCGGATCCTCTACACCCTGCCGATCATGCTCGGCGTGGCATTGGTGTGCTTCGCGCTCGTGCATCTCGCGCCCGGCGACCCTCTGGTCTCGGTGCTGCCGCCCGACGCGTCGGCCGAGCTGCAGGCGCAGATGCGCACACTCTACGGCTTCGACCGCTCGTACCCCGCGCAGTTCGCGAGCTGGATCGGCCGGGCGGTGCAGGGCGACCTCGGCACCTCGATCGCCACCGGCCGAGCGGTCACCTCGGAGGTCATGAAGGCGGTCGGCAACACGCTGATCCTCTCGGCGGTCGCGACCGCGATCGGCTTCTTCTTCGGCTGTCTGTTCGGCTTCGTCGCCGGCTACTTCCGTGACTCGTGGGCGGACAAGGCGGCGTCGTTCCTCTCGGTCATCGGCGTGAGCGTGCCGCACTACTGGCTCGGCATGGTGCTGGTGATCGTCTTCGCGGTGCAGCTCAACTGGCTCCCCGCCACCGGCGCCGGCCCCGGCGGCTCGGGCGACTGGGCCTGGGACTGGGCGCACATCCGGCACCTGATCCTGCCGGCGGTCACGATGAGCGTCATTCCGATGGGCATCATCTCGCGAACCGTCCGTGCTCTGGTCGCCGAGACGCTCGCCCAGGAGTTCGTCGTAGGCCTGCGCGCCAAGGGCCTGACCGACGTCGGTGTGTTCCGCCACGTCGTCAAGAACGTCGCACCCACCGCGCTCGCGGTGATGGGCCTGCAGCTCGGTTACCTGCTCGGCGGCTCGATCCTGATCGAGACGGTGTTCTCGTGGCCGGGCACCGGGTTCCTCCTGAACAGCGCGATCTTCCAGCGCGACCTGCCCCTGCTGCAGGGGACGATCCTGGTGCTCGCGATGTTCTTCGTGCTGTTGAACCTCATCGTGGACATCGTGCAGAGCACGTTGGATCCTCGGATCTCGCGGAGCTGACGCCATGAACGTCGCGGTCGACGAGTCGAAGATCCCGGGGCCGATCTTCGAGCGCAGCCCCGGTTACTGGACGAGCGTGTTCCGGCGCTTTCGGCGCGATCCGGTCGCGGTCGCTGCCGCGCTCGTGGTGCTCGGGCTGCTCGCGCTCGCGGTATTCGGGCCGTGGCTCACGCCGGCCGATCCCTACAAGTCGTCGATGCTGAGCCGCCTGAAGCCGATCGGCACCGAGGGCTATCTGCTCGGCACCGACGAACTCGGCCGGGACATGCTGTCGCGGCTGATCATCGGTGCGAGGCTGTCGCTCTTCATGGGCATCACGCCGGTGCTCTGCGCCTTCGTCATCGGCACCGGGCTCGGCCTGCTCGCCGGCTACGCGGGCGGCACGATCAACACGGTGATCATGCGCACGATCGACGTGTTCTATGCGTTCCCGTCGGTGCTGCTCGCGATCGCGCTGTCGGGTGCGCTCGGGGCGGGCATCTTCAACGCGCTGCTGTCGCTGACGATCGTCTTCGTGCCGCCGATCGCACGCGTGGCCGAGAGCGTGACGACGCAGGTGCGCACGCGCGACTTCGTCGAGGCGGCGCGCGCCTCGGGGGCGGGCGCGTTCACGATCGTGCGGGTGCACGTGCTAGGCAACGTGCTCGGGCCGATCTTCGTCTACGCGACCAGTCTGATCGCGGTGTCGATGATCCTCGCCTCGGGCCTGTCCTTCCTCGGCCTGGGCGTCAAGCCGCCCGAGCCGGAGTGGGGCCTGATGCTGAACACGCTGCGCACGGCGATCTACACGCAGCCCTGGATCGCGGCGCTGCCGGGCGTGATGATCTTCATCACCTCGATCTCGTTCAACACGCTGTCCGACGGACTGCGTTCGGCGATGGACGTCAAGCAATGAGCGAGGCTGCCGAGAAGAAGCCCCGTCCGCTGATCGAGGTCCGCGGGCTGGTCAAGCACTTCCCTCTGAAGGGCAAGAAGTCCGACGACGGCCGCCCGGCGGTGGTCCGTGCGGTCGACGGCATCGACTTCACCGTGTACGAGCGCGAGACGCTCGGCGTGGTCGGCGAGTCGGGCTGCGGCAAGAGCACCGCGGCGCGACTGCTGATGCGGCTGCTCGACCCGAACGCCGGCGAGATCATCTTCGACGGCATGGCCGTCGGCTCGCGCGACCTGCCGCTGAAGGAGTACCGGCGCCAGGTGCAGATGGTGTTCCAGGACAGCTACTCGTCGCTGAACCCGCGGCTCACCATCGAGGACTCGATCGCGTTCGGGCCCCGCGTGCACGGCGTGGCGGCGCGCGAGTCGGTCGAGCGTGCGCGCGACCTGCTCGCGCGGGTGGGGCTCGAGCCGCGTCGCTTCGCCGAGCGCTATCCGCATGAGCTCTCCGGAGGGCAGCGCCAGCGCGTCAACATCGCGCGCGCGCTCGCGCTGCAGCCGCGCGTGGTGATCCTCGACGAGTCGACCTCGGCGCTCGACAAGTCGGTCGAGGCGCAGGTGCTGAACCTGCTGCTCGATCTGAAGGAGGCGTTCGGACTCACCTACGTCTTCATCGGCCACGACCTGCACGTGGTGCGCTACGTGTCGGACCGGGTGATGGTCATGTACCTCGGGCAGGTCGCCGAGCTCGGCCCGAGCGACGTGCTGTTCTCCGACCCGCTGCACCCGTACACGCGCGCGCTGCTCGCCTCGATGCCGACGATGGACCCGGACCGCCGTACCGAGGAGGCGCCGCTCGCCGGTGATCCGCCGAACCCGATCAACCCGCCCGCGGGCTGCCGCTTCCACACCCGCTGTGCCGCGGCCGAGACCGGCTGCGCGCAGCGCGTGCCGCGACTGTCTGCCGACGCTTCGGCGCATCCGGTCGCGTGCCTGATGTACGAGCCGGGGTCGGGGCACACGAAGGCGCCGCGCGCGAAGGTGGCGGCATGAGCGCCGTGCCGAAGCCGTCGGCAGCCGTCGAGCCGCTGGTCGAGGTGCGCGGCCTGCAGGTCGCGTTCGGACGCGGGCCGAAGCCGGTGCGCGCGGTCAACGGGGTGGACCTGACGGTCGCGCGCGGCGAGACGGTCGCCCTCATCGGCGAGTCCGGCTCGGGCAAGAGCGTGACCTTGCGTGCGCTGCTGCGGCTGCACGCGCCGCGCACGACGCGTATCGAGGGCTCGGTGAAGGTCGCCGGCCACGACGTTCTGTCGCTCGGTGCGCGTGCGCTCGCCGACTACCGCGGCAAGGTCGCCTCGATGATCTTCCAGGAGCCGCTGCTCGCGCTCGACCCGGTCTACACGGTCGGGCGGCAGATCGTCGAGTCGATCCGCCGCCACGAGCCGGTGTCCGAGGCCGACGCGAGGAAGCGCGCGCTCGAGCTCTTCGAGCGGGTCCGCATCCCGAGCCCCGAGCGGCGGCTTGACGCGTATCCGCACGAGATGAGCGGCGGCATGCGCCAGCGCGCGATGATCGCCCTCGCACTCGCGTGCCGGCCGCAGCTGCTGCTCGCCGACGAGCCGACGACCGCGCTCGACGCGACGGTGCAGATCCAGATCCTGCTGCTTCTGCGCGAGCTGCAGCGCGAGCTCGGCCTGGCGATCGTGTTCGTCACCCACGACATCGGCGCGGCGGTCGAGGTCGCCGACCGGTTCGCGGTCATGTACGCGGGCCGTATCGTCGAGCAGGCGCCGGTGCGCACGATCGTGCGCGCACCACGACATCCGTACACGCTCGCGCTGCTGCGCGGCCGCGCCGGTGGCGGCCACGCGATGGCGCGCGGCACGCGGCTGATGACGATCGCCGGCTCGCCGCCGGACCTGGCGAACTTGCCCGCGGGCTGCGCGTTCGCCGAGCGCTGCACGTTCGTGCAGGACGCGTGCCTGCAGGGTGTGCCGCCCGCCGTCCAGCTTGCCGCGGACCACGCGGTGCGCTGCCTGCGCACCGACGCCACACGGGCGTCGACCTGAGCCCGGCGCGCCGTCCGCGGCGCACCGCCCCCGGTTCCAGATCCCGCCGCGCCCCGCGCGTCCGCCACCGACCATGCTGCTGCCCCACGACCCCGCCCACGCGTTCGTCCCGTACCCGGCCGTGCCGGTGCCTTGCGCATCCACCGGCCCGCTCTCGGGGCTGACCTTCGCCGCAAAGGACCTGTTCGACGTCGCCGGCTATCCCACCGGCGGTGGCAACCCGCTGGTGCTCGCGATGTCGGGCATCAAGGGCGAGACCGCGCCCGCGGTGCAGCGACTGCTCGACGCCGGAGCGCGCTTCGTCGGCAAGACCCACACCGACGAGCTCGCCTTCAGCATGAACGGGCGCAACGCGCACTTCGGCACGCCGCGCAACGGCGGCGCGCCAGACCGGATACCGGGCGGCTCGTCGAGCGGCTCGGCGTCGGCGGTCAGCAACCGGATGTGCGACACCGCGCTCGGCACCGACACCGGCGGCTCGGTGCGCGCGCCGGCGAGCCACTGCGGGCTGTTCGGCATCCGTCCGACCCACGGCCGCATCCCGCTGCTGCGTACGATGGATCTCGCGCCGAGCTTCGACACCTGCGGCTTCTTCGCGCGCGACACGCAGACCTTCGGCCGTGTCGCCGACGTGATGCTCGGCGCCGACCCCGTGCCGCTGCCGGCGCGCGTGCGGTTGCTGCGGCCGGCCGACGCGTGGGCGCTGATCGACGCCGCGCCTGCCGAGGCGCTCGCGCCCGCGTACGAGCGCATCGTGCGTGCGCTCGGCGCCGCGACCGAGGTCTCGGTCGCCGCCGACGAGGGCTGGGACGCCACCTACTGGCACTTCCGCCACGTCCAGGGCCGCGAGTGCTGGTCGACCGACGGGGCGTTCATCGAGCGCTTCGCGCCGCCGCTCGGGCCGGGCGTCGCCGAACGCTTCGAGTGGGCGAGCCGGGTGACCGACGCGCAGGTGGCGAGCGCCACCGCGTTCCGCGCGCGCTTTCGCGCGAAGCTGCGCGCGATGCTCGGTGCCGACGGCGTGATCGTGCTGCCGACGATGCCCGACGTCGCGCCGCTGCTGTCGTCCGACGAAAGCCAGCTCGACGTCTACCGCAACCAGGCGATCCGGCTGCTGCTGATCGCCGGTATGGCCGGGCTGCCGCAGGTGAGCCTGCCACTCGCGAGCCGGCTCGGCGCGCCGCTCGGTCTCTCGCTGATCGGGCCGGCAGGCTCGGACCGCTCGCTGGTGGCGCTGGCCGGCACGATCTGCGGCTGAGCGCGCGCCCCGCTTGACGTTCCCACGGTGTCGGGGCCGAGTCTGGCGCCGTGATCCCACCGGCGAAGACGACGCCGGCCTATCGGATCGAGGACAGGGCCTGCGGCGGCTGCGTGCGCGCGATCCGCGCGGCAGTCGCGCGCGTGGCGCCGATGGCGGACATGGAAACGGACGTCGCGGCGCGCCGCGTGCACGTCGAAGGAAGCGACCTCAGCGACAAGGCGGCCGGGATCCGTGCGGCGATCGCGGCCGCGCGGTCCGACCCTCGTGCCGCTCGAGCGGGCCGCGGCGGGGACGTCCGCTGCGCGGGGTGGCGGCTGCGGCTCGGGCGGGCGCCGCTGCGGCGGCCGAGCTCAGCCCCGGAGCGGGCCGTCGTCGGCGAGTTCAACCTCGATCCGACCCTCGATGCGCCGGCCGTCGCGGCCGAACAGAGAGTGGGCCGAGCCCTGCGGGTTCGACTGGTACCACCGCTGCATGCGGCGGGCGGCCTCGAGCGCGGCCTCGGGATCCAGGATGCCGGGCAGCGAATTCGGTGCCTCCGGCAGGATCTGCGTGTCCTCGAACGGCTGTTCTTCGTTGTGTTCCATGGCGCGGTCCGGTGGCGGTCCGGGTGAGTGACTGACGAACCGACTCTAGCGACGAGGCCGGAGAGGTCGGCACCCGGAGCGTGCCGGAAGGCACGATGCGGCCGACGGTCGGCAAGCGGCGTGTGCGGGACGGCACGGACACTGCGCCGCGGCGCGGGCAGGGCGGGTGTCGACCCGCACCGCAAGCCCGGTCGCGCGACGCCCGATCAGTCGAGCAGCGCCCGCGCGACGATCTGCGCCTGGATCTCGGCCGCGCCCTCGAACACGTTGAGGATCCGTGCGTCCACCAGCACCCGGCTGATCCGGTACTCGTGCGCGTAGCCGTTGCCGCCGTGCACCTGCACCGCGTTGTCGGCGGCCGCCCAGGCGACGCGGGCCGCGAGCAGCTTGGCCATGCCGGCCTCGAGGTCGCAGCGGCGCGCCGCGTCCTTCTCGCGGGCGGCGAACAGCGTCAACTGGCGCGCGACCATGATCTCCACCGCCATCCAGGCGAGCTTGTCGGCCACGCGTGGGAACGCGGCGATCGGGCGACCGAACTGGATCCGGTCGCAGGCGTAGCCGAGGCCGAGCTCGAGCGCGCTCTGCGCGACGCCGACCGCACGCGCCGCGGTCTGGATCCGCGCGCTCTCGAAGGTGCGCATCAGCTGCTTGAAGCCCTGGCCCTCCACGCCGCCGAGCAGCGCCTCGCCCGGGATCTCGTACCCGTCGAAGCCGATCTCGTACTCCTTCATGCCGCGGTAGCCGAGCACCTCGATCTCGCCGCCACGCATGCCGGGCGCGGGGAACGGGTCGGCGTCGGTGCCGCGCGGCTTGGGCACGAGGAACATCGACAGGCCCTTGTAGCCGGGCGCGTTGCGGTCGGTGCGCGCGAGCAGCGTCATCACGTCGCTGCGCGCCCCGTGCGTGGTCCAGGTCTTGTTGCCGTGGATCCGCCAGACCGGGCGCCCGTCGGCCGAGGTGCCGCGCTCGGCGCGCGTGCGCAGCGATGCGAGGTCGCTGCCGGTGTCGGGCTCGGTGAACGAGGCGGTCGGGATCGTGGCGCCCGATACCAGGCCCGGCAGCCACGCGGCCTGCTGCGCGGCGGTGCCGGCGCCGAGCACCAACTCGCCTGCGATCTCGGTGCGCGTGCCGAGCGAGCCGAGGCCGATCCAGCCGCGCGACAGCTCCTCGGTGACGACGCACATCGCCGCCTTGCCGAGGCCGGAGCCGCCCCACGACTCGGGCACCGTCAGGCCGAAGACCCCGAGCGCGCCGAGCTCGGCGATCACCGCGTCCGGGATCAGCTCGTTGCGCAAGTGCCAGCCGTGCGCGGCCTCGGCGTGATTGTCGGACCAGCGAGCGAACTGCGTGCGGATCTCGGCGAGCGACGGGTCGTCGAAGCCGGGGTCGCCGAACTCGCGCGTGGCACGGCCCTGCGCGAGCAGCACGGCGATGCGCGCGCGCACCGGCGGCGCGAAGCCCTCGGCGCGCAGGCGCCGCACCGCGGGGTCGGCGACGAACGCTGCGAGCGCCGTCCCGTCCTCGTCGACCAAGTCGGGGCGGAACAGTTCGCCCTGGCTCATCGGCAAGCCGCCGGCGAGCTGCGCGAGGTACTCGCCGAACGCCGCCTGCAGCATCAGGGACTCGAGCTCGCCAAGCCGGCCCGCGGCGGCGAGCCGGCGCGACCAGCCGAGCATCTCGCGCAGCGCGCGCACATAGGTCGCGGCCCAGGCGAAGCCGTGCGTGCGGGCCTGCTCGGCATTGATCGCGTCGTGCCCGCCCGCCGCGAGGCGTGCGAGCAGGCGCGTGCGCAGCGACTCCACGAGTCGGTCGGCGGCGCCGAGCGCAGCGTCGCAGGCGGCGTGCAGGTCGGTGGCGGCGTGGGGCAGGGGTGCGTTCATCGTATGTCGGGGGCCGGCGACGCCAGCGGTGCGGTGGGGGCGGCGGACCGGCCGGCGGCGGGGCCGCCGACGACGCGCTCGGCGCGCAGTCCCTCGATCGTATCGGGTCCGAGGCCGAGCACGTCGGCGAGCACGTCCGCGGTATGGTCGCCGATCCGCGCAGCGGGCATCGGGGCGGTGCGCGGCGACGCCGCGAACGCGAGAGGGCTGGTCGCGGTCAGGAAGCGGCCGTAGCCGGGGTGCTCGACGCGGGCGAACATCGGGTTCGCCTCGGAGACCCGCGGGTCCTCGGCCAGCATCTGCGCGAAGCTGCGGTAGGGCCCCCACAGCAGCGCGCGGTCGGTCAGCGCGGTGGACACCTCGGCGAGCGTACGGCGCGCGAACCAGGGCTTGAGGAAGGCCGAGACCAGCTCGCGCGCCTCCCACCGGCCGGCCTCGGTGTCGAGCCGGTACCCGATCGCGGCGGCGGCAGCGGCGAGCGCGTCGGCGACGCCGGTCGCGCCCACGAGGGCCCGCCACTGGCGTTCGCTGATCGCGACCACCATCGCCCAGCGCTCGTCGGCGGTGCGGAACGCGTCGCCGTAGGCGCCGTACAGGAAGTTGCCGTCCGCGCGCCGGCTCGAGCCGTTGACCTCGACGTCGGCGACGTAGCCCAGGCTCGCGGTTGCGGCGAACGCGACGTCGGACAGCGCGAGCCGCACCAGCTGGCCTTCGCCGGTCAGTCGCCGGTGGCGCTCGGCGGCGAGCACGGCGGTCGCGATCGTCTGGCCGGCGAGCAGGTCCCAGGCGGGCAGCACGTGGTTGACCGGCGTGCGGCCGTCGCCGGTGACCAGCGGGAAGCCTGCCGCGCAGTTGACCGTGTAGTCGACCGCGTTCGTGCCGTCCGACGAGCCCGCCAGCATCACCATGATCAGGTCGGGGCGGTACGCGCGCAGCGCCTCGTAGCCGAGCTCGCCGTCGACGCCGAGGTTGGTGACGAGCACGCCCCCGCCATCGCCGGGTGCGGCGATCAGGTCGCGCATCAGCGCGCGGCCGCGCGGCGAGCGCGGGTCGATCTCCACGGAGCGCTTGCCGTGGTTCAGCGACGCCCAGTAGAGGCTCGCGCCGTCGGCATTGACCGGCAGCCGGTTCGCGTCGATGTTGCCGCCGGGCGGGTCGATGCGGATCACGTCGGCGCCGAGCTGCGCGAGCGCGAGACCCGCGCTCGGTGCGGCGACGAACGCCGAGAACTCGACGACGCGCAGGCCGGCGAGCGGGCCGGGGCGTGCGGCTTCGACGGCCACGGGGGGCGTCATCGGCCGGCGCGCGCTCGTGCGGCGCGTGCGGCTGGGAGGGCGGTCGTGTCGGGCGGCATCCGTCGGGGCATGAGGGGTCGCGGCGGCGAGCGCCGCCGCGCGGGGTCGGAGGATGCGGTCAATTCCATCACAAAGGCCCCCGTGGCGATGCCGTAGCATCGCGGCGTTGCGGTGCGTCCGCATTCGCCGGGTTCCGAAACCCGCCCCTCGTGGCCGATCCCGATCGATTCTCGCTGTTCACCGAGGCCCGCGAGCGGCTGGGGCAGGCCCTCGTCCGGACCCTGTCCGGCGCGCTCCCCGAAGCGGCCGACGCGCTCGAGCAGGCGGCCGAGCGCGCGGTCCCGATCGGCGGCCGGCGCGAGCTGTTCGCGGCGGCGGCGGTGCTGCGCGTCGAGGCGACGCCGCGCACGCAGCGCGCGCTCGCCCGGCTCTACGACCTCGCGTTCAGGCTGCTCGAGATCAACCAGTCGGCGAGCGTCGTCGAGGGCGAGCCGCCCTTGCTCGCGCTGCTCGGCGACGACGAGCTCGACCACCAGATCCTCGTCGACGCGCTCTCGAACGCGGTGCGCGAGCGGCTCGGCGGGGCGTACGTGCTCGCCCAGCGCCGCATCGACGCGCTGACCCGCACGGCCTCCGACGACGGACGAGCGCCGCTCGGCTCCGGCGTGGTCGCAGCCGCGGCGCTCGAGGCGTTCCGCCCGTACACGTCCGTGCCGTCGAGCCGCGGTGCGCTCGGCGACGCGGTGCTGCTTCGGTTCGCGCCGCGGCTCGCCGATGCGATCGTCGAGATCGACGCGTGGCTCGCGGCGCAGGGCGTCGCGCCGTGGGCGCCGCGGACTGCGCAGGAGCAAGCCGAGGCGATCGGGACGCACGAGGTGATCGCGACGGAGACGGCCGCAGCGGCGCCGATCGCCGAGGCCCCGGCGGTCGCCGGAGCGAAGCCGATCCCCGGAGCGCTTCCGAATGCCGATGCCGTCCCGCCGATCGACGCGCCCGCCGCACAGGTGGCCGACGAGGCGGCCGAACGCGAAGGCGTGGCGCGACCCGACGCGCCGGACGCGCCGGGGATCGAGCCCCCGGAGGTCCTCTCGATCGAGCCCCGCTCACCGGCTCCGGTCGCCGGTCCGTCGTCGTTGGCCGAGCCTGCGTCCGAATCCGAGCCCGAGCCCGAACCCGCGCACGCGATCGCGACCTCTGGCGCGGCGCCTGACGCGCCGATGGAGCGCGCCGCCGAGGCGCTTGTCCACGCGACCCGCGTCGCCGACGTGCTCGGCCGGCAGCCGTTCGCGGCCGGTCGCGCCGAGTCGGGCTATCGGCACGCCGGCCTGCTGCCGCGGCCCGAGGCGCTCGAGCAGGACGGGGTTGCGTTCGCCCACCACGTCGGCGTCGCACCGTACACGCGCCCGGCGCGCCAGCACTTCTTCGAGGGGTTGCGCGGCCGGATGCTCGCCGCTCATGCGCCGGCCGCCCAGCTCGCCGCGCTCGACCTGGTCGCTGCGCTCTTCGACTACGTCGTCGACGACGCGCGAATGCCCGCGGCCGCGCAGCCGCTGCTCTGGCGGCTTCAGCAGCCGACGGTCACGCTCGCCGCGCTCGACGCCGGCTTCCTCGGCGACGACCGCCGCTCTGTGCGGCGCCTCGTCGAGAACCTGACCGCGATCTCGATCGCGTACGCCGACGACATCACCAAAGGGAGCGAGCTCTACCGCCGTCTCGACACCGTCGTGCGTGCGGTCGAGGTCGTCGCGCACGCGTTCCAGGTGCGCTCGTCGGTGCTCGGCGAGCAGGTCCGCCGCGAGTACGAGCGTGCCGCGCAGGGCGTCGCGCAACTGGTGTCGCGCGTCGCGAAGGAGCGCACCGCGCTCGAGTCGACGCCGGGCCGGCGCAACCGCCGCGACTACAGCCGACGACCGTCGCGCGAGCGCGAGCAGGACGTCACCCGGCGGCTCGAGTCCGAGCTGCGCGACCGGCTCGAGCGTTGCGAGGTGCCCGAGTCGGTCCGCGACTTCCTGCTCGGCGTCTGGCTGCGGCACCTGCGCACCGCGCTCCTGCGCGACGGCGAGGACAGCTCGCAGTTCAGGCTCGCGATCCAGGTCGTCGACGACCTGCTCTGGAGCCTGGACTCGTCGGGTCCGCGGCAGAGCCGCCGCGAGCTCGCCGGGCGCATCCCGCCGCTGATCAGGTTGCTCACGCAGGGCGTCAACGACATCGGCGCGCGGCCCGAGGAGTTCCGGCCGTTCCTCGACGAGCTGTTCCTGATCCACCTGCGCAAGATGCAGAAGGTGCAACGCGACGGCGACGTCGACCGGTCGACGTCGCGCGCCGGCGAAGCGCCTGCGTCGCAGGACGGCCCGCTGTCGCTCACCGGGCCGTCCGCGGTCGACGCGCGGCCCGCGGACGCGCCGACGCTCGACGATCCGGTGTCCGGACCGCCCGCCGAGCCACTGGTCCCGGCCGACCCGTTGCCGCTGCGGCCCGAGGCAGGGCGCGCTGCACCACCCGACCTCGATCCGCCCGCGCCGCAGCCCGATTCGCGCGCGCGAGCCGTGTCGGCCGACCCCAGCCCGCCTCCGCACGCGAGCCCGCCGCCGACCGCATCGGCGTCGACGTCCTCGACACCCGCCGCGCAGTCCGCTCGTTCCGCGCCGACCGCGCCGCCCAAGCTGATCATGCCCAGCATGCCGCCGCCGGCGACCGACCGTGCCGCCCCGACCGACCCGCTGGCGAAACCGCCCGCAGCCGACCTCGTCGACCCCGCACCCGAGTCGCTGCCGGCCTCTGCTACGACACCTCCCGAGCCGCGGGCCTCGTCCGGGCTGCCGCGCCGACCGATCCTGCCGCCCGACCCGCAGGACGAGCCCTCCGGCGACCAGCGCCTGCTCAGCGTGCTCAGCAGCCTCGACCTCGGCGACTTCCCCGAGCATCCGCAGCGCCTGCGCCTCGAGCCCGACGGGGCGCTCGAGCGACTGCGCCGCGGCGACTGGCTCGAGCTGATCGGCCGGGACGGACTGCCCCAGGAGGTCAAGGTCGCGTGGATCAACTCGCGTCGCACCGTGGTGCTGCTGGTGCGCCGCCCTGACCGACGCGCGCTGTCGCTGCGCACGGCCGAGTTGCACCAGCGCTTCGCGGACCGCAAGGCGGCGTTGATCGTCGGCTGAGCGTGCGCCCGGCCGCGCCTCAGCGCGCGGCGAACGTCACGATGTGGTCGGCCGCGAACCGGATGCCGATCGCCTCGCCGATCCGGTGGTCGTGGTGGCTGGGCACCAGCGCGAGCAGCCGCTGGCCGCTCGGCAGCTCGAGCGTGTACAGGAACTGCGCGCCGCGGAAGGCCTTGCGCAGCACGTGCGCCTGGATCGGACTCGCGTCGTCGTGCACGACGTCGTCCGGTCGCAGCAGCACGACGAGCTCGCCACCGGGCCCCGCGTTCGCCCGGGCGTTCGCGAGGTCGTCCGGATGCGAGATCGGCAGCGCGCCCAACTCGACGTCGAGCGAGGCACCGCCGGCCTCATCGACCAGCCAGCCCCTGAGGAACACGCCCATGCCGACGAAGTCGGCGACGCTGCGGCTCGCGGGGTGGTGGTAGAGCCGGTAGGCCTCGTCCCATTGTGCGATGCGCCCGCGCTCCATCACGCCGACGGTGTCCGCGAGCGCGAAGGCCTCGTACTGGTCGTGCGTGACCAGCAGCGTCGTCGTACCGGTGCGCTTGAGGATCTCGCGCAGCTCGAGCGCCAGCGTCTCGCGCAGGTCGGGGTCGAGGTTGGAGAACGGCTCGTCGAGCAGCAGCAGCGCAGGTGCTGGCGCGAGCGCGCGGGCGAGCGCGACGCGCTGTTGCTGCCCGCCCGAGAGCTCGTGCGGGAAGCGCTCGCCCGCGCCCTCCAGGCCGACCAGCGCGAGCATCTCGGCGACGCGCCCCCGGCGCGCCGCGGTGCCGAGCCGGCGCAGGCCGAAGGCCACGTTTCCGGCGACGCAGAGGTGCGGGAACAGCGCGTAGTCCTGGAACACCACGCCGACGCCGCGCCGCTCCGGTGGCAGCACCGACGCGGCCGACGAGACCTGCCGTCCCGCGATCCGCACCCGCCCGGCGTCGGGCGTCACGAAGCCGGCGACCGCGCGCAGCGCGGTGGTCTTGCCGCACCCGGAGCTGCCAAGCAGGCAGCCGATCTCGCCGCCGCGCAGCGCGAACGACAGGCCGTCGAGCACCCGCACGCGGCCGCTCTCGGCGTCGAACGACACCGACAGGCCGTCGACCTCCAGCGAGGGCGGGGCGCCGGGCGCCGGGGCTGCCGACCCGGCCGGCGAGGGCGACCCGGCCCTGTCGACGGCCGGGCCGTCGACGGGGCGCTGCAGTACGACACCCGGCAGTCGGTCCATCAGATGCGATTGCCTATAATTCTCATCTCTATGGACGATTGTAGCCCGAGCCGTGGCCGCGTCGCGACGCCGCCCGTCGCGCGATGAACCGCTCGCCCCTCGGCTGGCTCGCGGTCGGCGTCGCCGCATCGGTCGTCGCGCCGATGCTGGCGCTCGCCTGGGTCGCGGTGCAGCCTGCAGGCGCCGACTCGCTCGCCCACCTCGTCTCGACGGTGCTGCCACGCTACGCGCTCACCTCGGTGCTGCTGGTCGTGCAGGTGGCGATCGGCGTGCTGCTGCTCGGCGTGGGCGCCGGCTGGCTCGTCGCGGCCTACGAGTTCCCGGGCCGGCGCGTGCTCGAGGTCGGCATGATCCTGCCGCTCGCGATGCCGGCCTTCGTGCTCGCCTACGCCTACACCGACTTCCTCGACACCAGCGGACCGCTGCAGGGCTGGTTGCGCGAAGTCACCGGCTGGTCGATCGGCGAGTACTGGTTTCCGCCGGTGCGCTCGCTGACCGGCGCGGCGCTCTTCCTGTCGCTCGCGCTCTACCCGTACGTCTACATGCTCGCGCGCAACGCGTTCGCCGAGCGCGGCGAGTCGCTCGGCGAGGCCGCGCGCTCGCTCGGGCTCCCGGCGCCGCTGGTCTGGTGGCGGGTGACCTGGCCGGTCGCGCGCCCCGCGGTCGTCGCCGGCCTGACGCTGGTGACGATGGAGACGCTCGCCGACTTCGGCACGGTCAACTTCTTCGCGGTGGACACCTTCTCGGCAGGTATCTACCGCGCGTGGCAGGGGTTGGGCGACCGCAGCGCCGCCGCACGGCTCGCGCTGGTGCTGCTCGTCGCGGTGCTGCTGCTGGTCTGGATCGAGCGCCGCCAGCGCGGACGCATGGCCTTCCACGGCCGCTCGTCGCGCCCCGCGCGCCCGCGCCGGCTGCATGGCGCCGCGGCGTGGGCGGCGACGTTCGCCTGCGCGATGCCGGTCGCGCTCGGCTTCGTGCTGCCGACGATCCTGCTGGTGTCCGCGTGGTGGGGGCAGGGCGGCGCGCTCGATGCGCGGATGGCTCGCTGGGCCGCGAACACCGCGCTGCTGTCGGCGCTCGCGGTCGTCGTCGTCGTGCCGCTCGCGCTCGGCCTCGCCTACGCCGTGCGACAGGTGTCCGCACGCTGGGTCGGCGCGCTCGCGACGGTGGCGGGCGCCGGCTACGCGGTGCCCGGCATCGTCCTCGGCGTGGGCCTGCTCGCGGTGGTCGGCGCGATCGACCGACTCGCCGCGCTGTGGCCGGGCGCGGGCCTGCTGCTCGGCGGCACCGCGGTGGCGGTCGTCTACGCGTACTGCGTGCGCTTCTTCGCGGTCGCCCAGCACGGCCTGGAGGCCTCGCTCAAGCGCATCAGCCCGTCGATGGACGCGAGCGCACGCACGCTCGGCGCCGGCCCCTTCGAGATGCTGCGGCGGGTGCACTGGCCGCTGCTGCGCCCGAGCATCGCGACCGCCGCGCTGCTGGTCTTCGTCGACTGCCTGAAGGAGCTGCCCGCGACCCTCGTGCTGCGGCCGTTCAACTTCGACACCCTCGCGGTCGTGGCCTACCACTTCGCCGCCGACGAGCGCCTCGCCGAGGCCGCGCTGCCCTCGCTCGCGATCGTCGCGGTCGGGCTGCTGCCGGTCACCATCCTCGCCCGAAGCTTCCGTCGCGGCTGACGCGGGCTCAGCCCAGCGCGCGCACCGCGAAGGGCCACAGTACGATGCCCCAGGTGGTGCCGACCAGTGCCAAGGCGACGAACACCGCCGCGCTGCCGATGTCCTTCGCGCGCTTGGACAGCGGATGGGGCTCGACGCCGACGCGGTCGACCACCGCCTCGATCGCCGAGTTCAGCAACTCCACGATAAGCAGCAGCGCGAGCGTCCCGATGAGCGCCAGCGACTCGAGCCGGGACACCGGCAGCCACAGCGCGATCGGCACCAGTACCGCACACAGCGCGAGCTCCTGACGGAACGCCGCTTCGCCTGCCCAGGCCGCGCGCAGGCCGTCCATCGAGTAGCGGGTCGCGGCGAGGATCCGCGCGACGCCGCCGCGGCTCTTGAAGGGGGATTCGGTGGCCACGTGGACGGGCGTTCGCAGCAGGCGCGCCGACGCGGGCGATGCGGCGCAGGATAGCCCAGCACGTGCCGCCTGTCGCCGGGCGGTTGGACAGCCTTGCTGCGGTGCTGGTATGATCTCAGGTTCGCAGGCGCGTAGCTCAGCTGGTTAGAGCACCACCTTGACATGGTGGGGGTCGTTGGTTCGAGTCCAATCGCGCCTACCAACACTCACCGTGACACTCATGCAGCGCACCGCGTCGGCCGTTCGAACTACCCGTTCCCGATAGGCCCGGGTCGAGTTCGCACGCGCGTCAGCGTCCCCCGAAAAGTGCGGCTCGTCCGCGCTTTTTTTTTGCCCCGCGCAGCCCAGACGCCCCACACAGACAGGAAGCGATCGTGACGAGAATCACGCTCCCCGACGGATCGGTCCGCGAGTTCGCGGCGCCCCCCACGGTGCACGAGGTGGCCGCCTCGATCGGCCCCGGCCTCGCCAAGGCGGCGCTCGCCGGCCGCGTGGACGGCACGCTCGTCGACACGTCCTACCGGATCGAGCGCGACGCGCGGCTCGCGATCGTCACCGACAAGGATTCCGACGGCCTCGACGTGATCCGCCACTCGACGGCGCACCTGCTCGCCTACGCGGTGAAGGAGCTCTTCCCCGACGCGCAGGTGACGATCGGCCCGGTGATCGACAACGGCTTCTACTACGACTTCTCGTACAAGCGCCCGTTCACGCCGGAGGATCTCGCCGCGATCGAGGCGAAGATGGCCGAGCTCGCGAAGAAGGACGAGCCGGTCGTGCGCGAGGTCTGGGAGCGCGACGACGCGGTGAAGTTCTTCGAGTCGATCGGCGAGCAGTACAAGGCCGAGATCATCGCGTCGATCCCCGACGGCGAGCCGATCGGCCTCTACCGCGAAGGCGCGTTCGTCGACCTGTGCCGCGGCCCTCACGTGCCGTCGACCGGCAAGCTCAAGGTCTTCAAGCTGATGAAGCTCGCCGGCGCCTACTGGCGCGGCGACTCGCGCAACGAGATGCTCCAGCGCATCTACGGCACGGCCTGGGCGAGGAAGGAGGACCAGGACGCCTATCTGCACATGCTCGAGGAGGCCGAGAAGCGCGACCACCGCAAGCTCGGCAAGCAGCTCGATCTCTTCCACCTGCAGGACGACGCGCCCGGCATGGTGTTCTGGCACCCCAAGGGCTGGGCGCTCTGGCAGCAGGTCGAGCAGTACATGCGCCGCGTCTACGAGGCGCACGACTACCAGGAGGTCCGCTGCCCGATGATCCTCGACCGCTCGCTGTGGGAGCAGTCCGGTCACTGGGAGAACTACAAGGACCACATGTTCACCACGTCCTCCGAGAACCGGACGTACGCGGTCAAGCCGATGAACTGCCCGGGCCACGTGCAGGTCTTCAAGTCCGACCTGCGCAGCTACCGCGACCTGCCGCTGCGCTATGGCGAGTTCGGCTCGTGCCACCGCAACGAGCCCTCGGGCGCGCTGCACGGGATCATGCGGGTGCGCGGCTTCGTGCAGGACGACGGCCACATCTTCTGCACCGAGGACCAGATCCTCGAGGAGTGCGTGAAGTACACCGAGCAGCTGCACGCGGTCTACCGCGACTTCGGCTTCACCGACATCCTCTACAAGGTCGCCACGCGCCCCGAGAAGCGCGTCGGCTCCGACGAGCTCTGGGACAAGGCGGAGCACGCGGTGATGGAGGCGCTGCGTCGCTCGGGCGTCGAGTTCGAGATCGCGCCCGGCGACGGCGCCTTCTACGGCCCGAAGATCGAGTACACGCTGAAGGACGCCCTCGGGCGCCACTGGCAGTGCGGCACGATGCAGGTCGACTTCAACACCGCGCACCGGCTGGGTGCCGAGTACGTCGCCGAGGACAACTCGCGCCGCCACCCGGTGATGCTGCACCGGGCGGTGGTCGGCTCGCTCGAGCGCTTCATCGGCATCCTGATCGAGAACCACGCGGGCGCGTTCCCGGCGTGGCTCGCGCCGGTGCAGGCGGTGGTCGCGAGCATCACCGAAACGCATGCCGAATATGCCCGTGACGTTGCACAAGCGCTGAAAAAACAAGGATTTAGGATCCAGTCCGATTTGCGGAACGAAAAGATCGCGTATAAGATCCGCGAGCACAGCCTGCAGAAGGTTCCGTACCTCCTCGTCGTGGGGGAGAAGGAGCGGCAGGCTGGGCAGGTCGCCGTACGCGCGCGCGGAGGCGTCGATCTGGGCCCGATGCCCGTCGACGCGTTCAGCCGGCGCCTCGCCGAAGATGTCGTCCAGCGGAAGTGAAGTGCAGCTTCCGGGCGAGTCGGGTGCGGGTCGCCGGCTTTCTGCCTTGCCGGGTCTTCCCAGCGTGTCGGCGTGAGAGTCCTCTGACGGAGATGACAGCATAGCTACTGCGAACGAACGGGACCGCGGACACCGCATCAACGGCGAGATCAACGTCCCTGAACTGCGCCTGATGGGCATCGACAACCAGCCGCTGGGCATCGTCCCGACGCGGGAGGCGATGCGGATGGCCGAAGAGGCCGACGTGGACCTGGTGGAGATCGCGCCGACCGCACAGCCGCCCGTGGCGCGGCTGATGGACTACGGCAAGTTCAAGTACCAGGAACAGAAGCGCGCCGCCGAGGCCCGGGCCAAGCAAAAGATCATCCAGGTCAAGGAAGTCAAGTTCCGGCCCGGCACCGACGACAACGACTACAACGTCAAGCTCCGGAACCTGCACCGGTTCCTGGACGAGGGCGACAAGGCGAAGATCACGCTGCGCTTCCGGGGCCGGGAGATGGCCCACCAGGAATTCGGCGTGCGCCTGCTCGAGCGGATCCGCACCGACCTGGAAGGGGTCGGGCAGGTCGAGTCGATGCCCAAGCTCGAGGGCCGGCAGATGATCATGATCATCGCGCCGAAGAAGAAGAAGTAAGCCGCTGATTCCTCTGCTATAGTTGCAGGTTCCCCGGGTCGCCCCAGAGGCGGTCCCGATAGGAGAAGCCCCTCGGGTCAGCCAAGCGTCGACCGCTCCCAGCGAGCAGGCCGGCCACCTGGCAGGGGTGTCACAGAGTCGGAGCAGTCATGCCCAAGATGAAGACCAAGAAGAGCGCCGCGAAGCGCTTCCGGGTCCGCGCGAGCGGCTCGATCAAGCGCGGCCAGGCGTTCAAGCGCCACATCCTCACCAAGAAGACGACCAAGAACAAGCGTCAGCTTCGCGGTGCCACCCAGGTTCATGAGTCCGACGTCGTGAGCGTCCGGACCATGATGCCGTACGCGTAAGGGGAGAACGACATGCCCCGCGTGAAACGTGGCGTCACCGCCCGCGCCCGTCACAAGAAGATCATTGCGCTGGCCAAGGGCTATCGCGGCCGTCGCAACAACGTCTACCGGATCGCCAAGCAGGCGGTCATGCGGGCCGGCCAGTACGCGTACCGCGACCGCCGCACCCGCAAGCGCGTGTTCCGCTCGCTCTGGATCGCGCGGATCAACGCCGCGGCGCGCCAGCACGGCATCTCCTACAGCCGCTTCATCGCCGGCCTGAACAAGTCGGCGGTCGGCCTGGACCGCAAGGTGCTGGCCGAGTTGGCGGTCAACGACAAGCCGGCGTTCGCGGCGATCGTCGCCCGGGTGAAGGCCCAGATCGGCGCCTGATCGCAGCGAACCGGACGGGCCGCCCGCAGCGATGGCGCACGGCGCGGCCCGGACGGATGCGGTGAAGGACGGCGGTGCCGCACGCGGCGCCGCCCACGACGGGGCCGGCGACGGCCCCGTCGTCATTTCCACGGGCCGCGCGCGCGGCCCCGACTCCAGCACCGGACGGATCGGATGAACGACGCGAAGAAGGACGACGGCGCGGCCCCGGCCGAGCAGGGGCTCGTCGACGAGGCCCGTGCGCTGCTCGCGGGCGCCGCCGACGCGGCCGCCCTCGCCAACGCGAAGGCCCGCTTCCTCGGCAAGGACGGCCTGCTCACCGCGCGGATGAAGGCGCTCGGGACGGTGTCGCCCGCCGAACGCGGCCCGGTCGGCAAGCGCCTCAACGAGGCCAAGCAGGCGATCGAGGCGCTGGTCGCCGAGCGCCAGCGCGCGCTCGACCAGGCCGCGCTCGACGCGCGCCTGTCGCAGGAGTCGATCGACGTCACGCTGCCCGGGCGCGGCGCCGGCCGTGGCGGTCTGCACCCGGTGACGCTGACGATCGAGCGCGTCGAGGCGATCTTCCGCTCGATCGGCTTCGACGTCGCCGACGGGCCGGAGATCGAGGAGGACTTCTTCAACTTCACCGCGCTGAACACGCCCGAGAACCACCCGGCGCGCTCGATGCACGACACCTTCTACGTCGAGGGCGACGACGCGAACGGCCGGCCGCTGCTGCTGCGCACGCACACCAGCCCGATGCAGGTCCGCTACGCGCGGATGCACCCGCCGCCGATCAAGGTCATCGCGCCGGGCAAGACCTACCGCGTCGATTCGGATGCGACGCACTCGCCGATGTTCCACCAGGTCGAGGGCATGTGGATCGACGAGGCGATCTCGTTCGCGGACCTGAAGAACGTCTACACCGAGTTCCTGCGCCGCTTCTTCGAGCGCGACGACCTCGACGTGCGCTTCCGTCCCTCGTACTTCCCGTTCACCGAGCCGTCGGCCGAGATCGACATGCGCTTCGCCGACGGGCCGCTAGCCGGCCGCTGGCTCGAGGTGTCCGGCTCGGGCCAGGTGCATCCGAACGTGGTCCGCAACATCGGGCTCGACCCGGAGCGCTACGTCGGCTTCGCGTTCGGCTCGGGCATCGAGCGGCTCGCGATGCTGCGCTACGGCGTCGGCGATCTGCGGATGTTCTACGAGAACGACCTGCGCTTCCTCGAGCAGTTCAACGGCTGAGCGACGACATGAGATTCTCC
>JADCHE010000096.1 GCA_020248665.1 Burkholderiales bacterium
CTCTTCCGATCTGACTGCGCCCGCACCGTCCGCTCCATCGCGCCGCGCGGCCGGCTCGTGCTCGCCGCGCTCGCGGCCTGCGTCGCGCTCGCGGCCTGCGGCGAGCGCGGCGCGGGCGCGCAGCCACCCGGTGGCGCGCCGGCGAAGGGCGGTCCCGGCGGGCCCGCCGGCGCGGGCGGGCCGCCGTCCGCGATGCCGGTCACCGCGATCGAGGCGAAGCCGCAGCGCGTCCCGCTCACGATCGAAGCGGTCGCCCAGACCGAGGGCTCGCGCGAGGTCGAGGTGCGCGCGCGGGTCACCGGCGTGCTGCAGAGGCAGAGCTTCGCCGAGGGCGAGGTGGTCAAGGCGGGCACGCCGATGTTCCGCATCGACCCGGCGCCGTTCGAGATCGCGCTCGACCAGGCGCGCGCCGCGGTCGCGCAGGAGACCGTCAACCTCGAGCAGGCCCGGCGCGAGGCCGCGCGGACCGGTCCGCTCGCCGAGCAGCGCGCGATCAGCCAGAAGGAAGCGGACGACGCCCGCTCCGCGGTGCGCCGCTTCGAGGCCTCGCTGCTCGCAGCGCAGGCGCGCGTGCGCGAGGCGCAGCTGAATCTCTCCTACACCGTCGTCACCGCGCCGATCACCGGCCTCGCGGGCCGGCTCGAGCGCTCGGTGGGCAGCCTGGTGAACCCGACGACCGACAGCCTGCTGGTGAGGATGGCGGTCACCGACCCGATCTGGGTGCGCTTCTCGCTGTCCGAGCCCGAGTGGCAGCGGCTGCGCGCGACGAGCGGCGAGACCACGGTCACGTTGGTGATGCCCGACGGCAGCACCTACCCGGCCGAGGGGAAGCTGAACTTCCAGGGCACCTCGGTCGACGCGCGGCTCGGCACGGTGCAGATGCGCGCGGTGTTCGCGAACC
Organism: Burkholderiales bacterium; assembly: GCA_020248665.1. GTDB lineage: Bacteria > Pseudomonadota > Gammaproteobacteria > Burkholderiales > Burkholderiaceae_E > UBA4615. The sequence goes on from JADCHE010000096.1 coordinate 902, forward strand.
CGAAGCTCGCGCTGCTGCCCGGGCAGTTCGTCCGCGCGCGCGTGAAGCTCGGGGAGCAGGACGCGTTCGTCGTGCCGCAGGCGGCGGTGATGACGTCCGAGCAGGGCCGCTTCGTGTGGGTGGTCGGCCCCGAGGGCACCGCCCAGCCGCGCCCGGTGCGCGCGGGCGCGTGGAGCGGCAGTGGCTGGGCGATCCAGGAAGGCCTCGCCGCGGGCGACCGGGTCATCGTCGACAACGTGATGAAGCTGCGCCCGGGCGCACCGGTCGCGGCGAGCGCGCCGGGTGCAGCGCCGCCCGGTGGCGCCCCCGCCGGCGGCGCGCCGGCCGGCAAGGGCGTGCCGAAGGCGGGCGGAGCGGCGTCGTGAAGGGCGTCCCGCTCTCGCGCTTCTTCATCGAGCGGCCGATCTTCTCGGCCGTGCTGTCGATCATCATCGTGCTGTCGGGCCTGGTCTCGGCGCTGATCCTGCCCGTCGCGCAGTACCCCGAGATCGCGCCGCCGACCGTCACGGTCACCGCGACCTTCCCCGGCGCGTCGGCCGAGACGCTCGCGCGCACCGTCGCCGCACCGATCGAGGAGCAGCTCTCCGGCATCGAGGGCATGCTGTACTTCAACTCCTCGTCGTCGTCGAACGGCACGGTGACGATCACCGCGACCTTCGAGGTCGGCACCGACACCGACAAGGCGACCTTCAACATCAACAACCGCGTGCAGCTCGCCACGCCGCGGCTGCCCGACGAGGTCCGCCGCAACGGCGTCATCGTCGCGAAGCGCTCGCAGAACTTCCTGCTGGTGATCGCGATGAACTCGCCGAACAGCACGAAGGACACGCTGTTCCTGTCGAACTACGCGACGCTCAACGTCATCGACGACATCAAGCGGATCCGCGGCGTCGCCGACGTGATCAACTTCAGCGCGCGCGACTACGCGATGCGGATCTGGCTGCGGCCCGACCGGATGGCGCAGCTCGGCGTCACCACCGCCGACATCTCGCAGGCGATCGCCGCGCAGAACGCGCAGTTCGCCGCCGGCAAGATCGGCGCCGAGCCCGCCCCGCCCGGCCAGCAGCTGAACTACACCGTCACCGCGCGCGGCCGGCTGGTCGAGCCGGAGCAGTTCGGCGAGATCGTGCTGCGCTCGGGCGGCGGCAGCGGCGTGCTGCGGCTCAGGGACGTGGCGCGTATCGAGCTCGGCGCGCAGAGCTACGACGCGACCAGCTTCGTCAACGGCAAGCCGTCGATCGCGCTCGGCGTGTTCCTGCAGTCGGGCGCGAACGCGCTCGACGTGGCCGCCGCGGTCAAGGCGAAGATGGCGCAACTGAAGAAGGAGCGCTTTCCCGACGACGTCGACTACCTCACCCCGTACGACACGACGCGCTTCGTGTCGGCGTCGATCCGCGAGGTGCTGCACACGATCCTCGAGGCGGCGGCGATCGTCGTCATCGTGGTGTTCGTCTTCCTGCAGACCTGGCGCGCGACGCTGATCCCGATGCTCGCGGTGCCGGTGTCGCTGATCGGCACCTTCGCGGGGCTGTGGCTGTTCGGCTTCTCGGTCAACACGCTGACGCTCTTCGCGATGGTGCTGGCGATCGGCATCGTCGTCGACGACGCGATCGTCGTGCTCGAGAACGTCGAGCGGCTGATGCGCGAGGAAGGCCTGAGCCCGGTCGAGGCCTCGATCGAGGCCATGCGCGAGGTGCAGGGCGCGGTGATCGGGATCGTGCTGGTGCTGTGCGCGGTGTTCGTGCCGGTCGCGTTCCTCGGCGGCATCGCGGGGCAGCTCTACCGGCAGTTCGCGGTCACCGTCGCGATCGCGGTGGTGCTGTCGGGCGTCGTCGCGCTGACGCTGACGCCGGCGCTGTGCGCGATCCTGCTGAAGGTCCACGAGGAACGGCGCGGGGTGATGGGCGCGTTCTTCCGCGCCTTCGATCGCGGCTTCGGCTTCGTCACGCGGAGCTACCTCGGCGCGGTGCACCTGGGGCTGCGCCACCGCGCGATCGCGGTGCTGCTGTTCCTCGCGATGGTCGGCGGCACGGTCTACCTGCTGATGCGCGTGCCGGGCAGCTTCGTGCCGCCCGAGGACCAGGGCTACATCATCGCCGCGGCGCAGCTGCCCGACGGCGCGACGCTCGAGCGCACCGCGCGCACGACCGAGACGCTTCGGCAGGCGGTCGCGAAGAACCCGGCGATCGAGGCGTTCTTCGCGATCAACGGCTTCGACCTGATCGGCGGCGGCAACAAGTCGAACGCCGCGACGATGTTCCTCCCCATGGTGCCCTGGGACCAGCGCACCCAGACCTCACCGCAGCTCGCCCAGCAGGTGATGGGCGCGGGCTTCGCGCTGCGCGACGGGATCGCCTTCGCGTTCGTGCCGCCGGCGATCCAGGGCCTCGGGCAGGCGGGCGGCTACGAGGTCTACGTGCAGGGTCGCCTCGATGCCGACCCGCAGCGGCTCGCGCAGGTCACGCAGCGGTTCATCGCTGCGCTGGAGGCCCATCCAGCGCTCGCCGGCAACCGCACCTTCTTCCGGCCCACGGTGCCTCAGCTGCGCGTCGAGGTGGACCGCGAGAAGGCGCTCGCGCTCGGCGTCAGCCAGGCAGAGGTGTTCCAGACGCTGCAGGCGCAGATGGGCTCGCTCTACGTCAACGACTTCAACCGCTCGGGCCGCACCTACCGCGTGATGATCCAGGCGGACGCCCCCTACCGCGCGAACCCCGAGGACCTCGGCACGCCGTTCGTGCGCTCGACGACCACCGGCGCGATGATCCCGCTCAAGTCGCTGATCACCGTCTCGAACATCATCGGGCCCGAGCAGATCGAGCGCTACAACGGCTACATCGCCGCGAAGGTGCTCGGCGGCGCGAGGCCCGGCTTCTCTTCGGGCGAGGCGATCGCCGCGGTCGAGCAGGTCGCGCGCGACGTGCTGCCGCCGGGCTACAGCGCCGAGTGGACCGGCCAGGCGTTCCAGGAGAAGCGCACCGGGCGCGCGTCGATCTTCGCGTTCAGCTTCGCGATCGTGATGGTCTACCTGATCCTGTCGGCGCTCTACGAGCGCTGGGGCGTTCCGCTGTCGGTGATCCTGGCGGTGCCGTTCGCGCTCGCGGGCGCGCTCGGCGCCGTGCTGCTGCGCCAGATGAACAACGACATCTACTTCCAGATCGGGCTGGTGGTGCTGATCGGCCTGGCCGCGAAGAACGCGATCCTGATCGCGGAGTTCGCGATGCAGGGCATGCAGCAGGGCAGGACCGCGGCCGAGGCGGCGGCCGAGGCGGCGCGGCTGCGGTTCCGGCCCATCGTGATGACCTCGCTCGCTTTCGTGCTCGGCGTCGTGCCGCTGGTGTTCGCGACCGGCGCGGGCGCCGCCGCGCGCCAGTCGATGGGCACCGGCGTGTTCGGCGGCATGATCGTCGCGACCTTCGTCGCGCCGATCTTCGTGCCGCTGTTCTACTCGCTGCTCGCGCGCAAGCCGCGGCCCTCGCACGAGCACCCGGACGAGGGGCGCCGCGCCCGGCCGCCGGGCGTCGCCGAGGGGGAGGTGTGATGAGACCCGTCGGCACGCTCGCCCCGGCCGCGCTGCTCGCGGCCGCCCTCGCCGGCTGCGCCGCGGTCGGCCCCGACTACCGCCGGCCCGAGGTCGTGCTTCCGGCCGCCTTCTCCGCCGAGACGGCGCAACCCGCGGCCGCGGTGCAGCCGCGCTGGTGGACGCTCTACGGCGACCCGGTCCTGATGAAGCTGGTCGACGACGCGCTGGTGCGCAACGCCGACGTCCGCGCGGCCGCCGCGCGCGTCGACGAGACCGAGGCGGTGCTCGCCCAGGCGCGCGCCGCGATGTTCCCGCAGATCGACCTGCAGGGCGCCTCGACCCGGTCGCGCGCGAGCACGGTCGGAGCGATTCCGCTGCCCGCGACCGCGCCGGTGCTGCAGAGCGCGAACCGGCTGGTGCTGTCGACGAGCTTCGAGCTCGACTTCTGGGGCCGGCTGCGCCGTGCCGACGAGGCCGCGCGCGCGCAGGCGCTCGGCAGCCGCTACGCCGAGGGCGTGGTGGGCCTCGCGCTCGCGGGCGCGACCGCGCAGGCGTACTTCGCGCTGCGCTCGCTCGACGCGCAGGCCGCGTCGGTGCGCGGTACGGTCAAGGCGCGCGAGGACTCGCTCGACCTGACGCGGCGTCGCGCCGCGGGCGGCATCGCTTCCGACCTCGACGTCCAGCAGGCGACGGCGTCGCTCGCCGACGCACGCGTGCAGCTGCGCGAGCTGCAGCGCCAGCGCGCGCTGGTCGATCACCAGCTGGCGGTGCTGACCGGCGCGCCCGGCGCCACGGTGCCCGTCGGCGACCTCGCCGCGCTGCCGGTGCCGCCGGTGCCGCCGGCCGGGCTGCCCTCGACGCTGCTCGAGCGGCGCCCCGACATCCGGCAGGCGGAGGCCTCGCTCGCGAGCGCGACCGCGCTGATCGGCGTCACCAAGGCGCAGGAGTACCCGACCTTCTCGCTCACCGGCTTCCTCGGCGGCCAGGCCGCGGCGCTCGAGAACATCGCGAGCGGCGGCGGGCGCGTCTGGTCGATCGGCGGCTCGGTCGTCTGGCCGATCGTCGACGCCGGCCGCTACCGGGCCCGCACGCGCGAGGCCGAGGCGCGCGCCGAGCAGGCCGCGGCGGCGTACGAGAAGACCGTGCAGGTCGCGTGGCGCGAGGTGGCCGACGCGCTCGACACGCTGCGCGCGGCGGCCGAATCGGAGGCCGACGTCGAGGCGCGGCTGAAGGCCGCCCGCGAGGCGCTCAGGGTCACGCAGATCCGCTACGAGGCCGGCTACTCGGCCTACCTCGAGGTGCTCGACGCGCAGCGCACGCTGAACGCCGCCGAGCTCGCGGCCATCCAGAACCGCCAGGCGCGGCTGTCGGCGAGCGTGGACGTGATGAAGTCGCTGGGCGGCGGCTGGCAGCCGCCGGCGGAGCTGGGTGCGAACACGCGCTGAGGCGCGTGGGCACGGCCCGGGCGGCGTGCGCCGCGTCAGCGGATCAGCCCGACGAGCATCTCGATCATCGCCTGCACGGCGGTGAGGAGGTCGTCGTCGAGCACGAGCAGGAATCCTTCCATGTCGGCGGGGTCCGGCGGGCCGGCCACCTCGGGTGCGGGCGATCGGCGCCGACCGGAAGGATCGTTGTGCGACCGCAGCATCCTGGCGCGCCCCCCCCCCCGGACCCGTGCGCGGACCGAACGGCCGGCGGGGGCCCGGGACCGAGGAACGGCGCCGGGCCCGCGGCCACGCTGCGCCGCGCGGTCCGTTCCGAGCCGTCCCCTCGGGCGTTTGCCGCGGCGCGGCGACACCGGCTAGCATGCCGGCCACGACGCGGGTGCCGAACGGGCCCGCGCGACACCGAGGAGACGCACCCCGATGTTCGCAGGCGGGCCGAGACACGGCCTGGCGGGTCGCGCGCGCGCGGCGCTCACGTTCGTGCTGCCACTGGCCGGGCTGGTCGTGCTGTGGGCGCTCGTCGTCCGGGCGTTCGACGTCGACCCGCGCGTCTTCCCCGGCGTCGGCGCGGTCGTGCAGGCCGGCGCCGAGGCGCTGGCCGACGGCACGCTGGTCGCGCACGTCGCGGCGAGCCTCGGACGCGTCGCCGCCGGCACCGCGATCGCGCTCGCGATCGGCATCCCCCTCGGCGTCGCGATGGGCACCGTGCCCTCGGTCGCCGCGTTCTTCACGCCGCTCGTGCGCTTCTTCTCGGTGCTCGCGGGCATCGCGTGGATCCCGATCGCGACGCTGTGGTTCGGCTACGGCTTCGGCGCGATCACCTTCGTGATCTTCAACGCGGTGTTCTTCGTGGTCGCCTACAACACGCTGCTCGGGGTCTCCAGCATCCCGATGGCCGTGCGGCACGCGGCCGCATCGCTCGGCGCCGGCCGCTCGGCGATGCTGACGGAGGTGCTGCTGCCCGGCGCGCTGCCCAACATCGTCACCGGCGTGCGCACCGGCCTCGGCTTCGCGTGGCGGGGGCTGATCGCGGCCGAGATGATCGCGACCAATGTCGGGCTCGGCTACATGCTGTTCGCCGCGCGCGACTTCTACAAGACCGAGGTCATCGTGCTCGGCATGGTGGTGATCGGCGTGCTGTGGCTCGCGCTCGACCGGCTGCTGCTGGCGCCGCTCGAGCGGCTCACCAGCGAGCGCTGGGGGATGGTGAGGGCGTGACGAGCGCCGCCGTGCCCGCGCCCACCGCGTGGCAGCGCGTGCAGCGCGCATGGGTCCGCGCGACCACCGCGTGGCCCGCGCTACGCTCGATCCTGCCGTTCGTGCCGCTGGTGGCCGCGTGGTGGATCACGTCCGCGCTCGAGGTCTTCCCGAAGGCGTTCTTCCCGGGCCCGGTCGAGGTCGCGAAGAGCTTCGTCGAGCTGGTGCGCAAGGGGATCCTGCCCGAGTACCTCGCCGACAGCGTGGGCCGCCTCGCGGTCGGCGCCGCGGTCGGCATCGCGATCGCGATCCCGCTCGGCGTGCTGATCGGCACCAGCCGTCGCGCGCATGCGGTGCTGTGGCCGGTGCTGCTGTTCTTCCAGGCGGTCGGCGACATCGCGTGGCTGCCGATCCTGCTGATCTGGTTCGGCTTCGGGCTCACGACGATGACCTTCGTGATCGTCTACACCGTGCTGTTCCCGGTCGTGCTGAACACCGTGCTCGGCATCCGCTCGGTACCTACCGACCTGGTGCGCGCGGCTCGCAGCCTAGGCGCCTCGCCGGCGCGCGTGATCTGGGAGGTGCTGCTGCCGGGGGCACTGCCGAACGTGATGACCGGGCTGCGCAACGGCCTTGGCTACGGCTGGCGCGCGCTGATCGCCGCAGAGATCATCGTCGGCACCAGCGGCATCGGCTTCCTGATGTTCGACGCTCGCCGCGCGGGCTCCGTCGTCGAGATCATGCTCGGCATGGTGATCCTCGGCGCGCTCTGGTACGTGGTGGACGCCTGGGTGCTCGCGCCGATCGAGCGCGCGACCGGCCAGCGCTGGGGAATGGTGACGCGCACATGAAGTCGCTGACGCTCGAGGGCCTGTCGAAGACGTACTTCGACCCGTACAAGGGCACGCAGGTGACCGCGGTGCGCGACGTGTCGCTCTCGGTCGCGCCCGGCGAATTCGTCTCGGTGGTCGGCCCGTCCGGCTGCGGCAAGACCACGATCCTGAACATGATCGCCGGCTTCCTGCCGCACACCGGCGGACGCATCCTCGTCGACGGCACGCCGGTCGACGGCCCGGGGCGCGACCGGGGCGTGGTGTTCCAGTCGTTCGCACTGTTCCCGTGGAAGACGGTGCTCGACAACGTCGGCTTCGGGCCGAAGATGCGCGGCGTGCCGCGCGACGAGCGCGACCGGATCGCGCGCGAGTACCTCGCGCTCGCCGGCCTGTCGCACGCGGCCGAGCGCTATCCGGCCGAGCTGTCGGGCGGCATGCAGCAGCGGGTCGGGGTCGTGCGCGCGCTCGCCAACGAGCCCGACGTGCTGCTGATGGACGAGCCCTTCGCGAGCGTCGACGCGCAGACCCGGCTGATGCTCCAGGAGGAGCTGACGCGGATCTGGCAGGAGCGGCGCACCACGGTGCTGTTCATCACCCACGACGTGCCCGAGGCGGTGTTCCTCGCCAACCGCGTCGTCGTGCTGTCGCAGGGGCGCGTGCTCGAGGAGATCGACGTGCCCCTGCCGCATCCGCGCAAGTGGGACGCGCTCGTCGAGGACGACACCTTCAAGTCGCTGTCGGCGCGCGTGCTCGCGCGGGTGAGGTCGGCGTGAGCGCACCCGGTCGCGACGGCGGAACGGCCGGGACGCACGCAGCCCCGAGCGTGGCCCCGGCGGGCCCGCGCCCGGCGCCGTGGCGCGTCGCGCTGGGCGCGGTGCTGCGCTTGCCGCAGGGCAAGGTCGCGCTCGCGCTGCTCGTCGCCTGGCTCGCCTACGAGGGCTGGCTGCGCGCGGCGGCGCCCGGCAAGATCGCCGACGGCTTCCCCGCCGAGCGCGAGAAGCTCAACGTGCTGGTCACGCTCCCCTTCCCGCCCGAACGCTTCCACGTGCTGGTGTTCCAGCGCTTCGGACGCGTCTCGGGCACCGAGGGCCATACCATCGAGGTCCGCGGGGTGCCGCGGACCGAACTCGCGCGGCTCGCCCGCCCGTACTGGGTGGAGCGCGTCGAGCCCCTGAAGCCCGCCCCCTGAACCCGGTCCACCGACCGCCACGACGACACGAGACGAGGAGACGCACGATGACGTTACGCATGCTGATGCGCACGCTGGCCTTCGCGGCCGCGATGCTCGCGGGGGCCACCGCCCACGCGCAGGCGCTGGTGAAACTCAAGGCCGGGATGGTGACCGGCATCGATCAGATCGGCCTGCCGATCGCGCTCGAGCGCGGCTTCTTCGAGAAGTACGGGCTCGACGTGACCATCGCGCGCCCGTACGCGACCGGCGTCGACGCGCTGAACGCGCTGCAGTCCGGCGAGAACGAGATCGTGCAGGTCGGCGTGCCGATGATCGGCGCGGTGCTGCGCGGCATGGACCTGGTCGCGCTCGGCAACTACAGCGGCAACTCGACCAAGATGGGCTCGGACGCGACGATGGCGCTGATCGCGCGTGGCGACTCGGGTATCGCCAAGGGCGACCTGAAGTCGCTGCGGGGCAAGAGGATCGCCGCCTCGTTCGGCACGATCAACCACCTGTACGTGCTCGCGCTGCTCGAGCGGGCGGGCCTGACGCCGGCCGACGTGACGCTGGTCAACACGCCCCCCCCCGACATGACGGTGGCGCTGCTCGCGAAGGGCATCGACGCGTTCTCCGCCTGGGATCCGTGGCCGATCGTCGCGCAGCGGGACGTGCCCGGCGCGATCGAGGTGATCCGCGGCGGCGATGTGATCTCCTACCTCGGCTACAACGTCGCGCTGCGCGGCTGGGTCGAGAAGAACGGCCCGACGATCGAGAAGTTCCTCGCGGCGGTGTCCGAGGCCGACCAGTGGATGCGCGCGAACCCGAAGCAGGCCGCGCAGGTCGCGACCCGCTGGATCCCGGGCCTGAGGCAGGACGTCGCCGAGGCCGCGATGCAGTTCAACGTCCAGCAGGCCGACCGGCGCCTGTCGGCCAACAACTACCGCGCGATGCACGCCGCGCAGGACCGGCTCTTCAAGCTCGGCATCCTCAAGCAGACCTTCGACGTCAACAAGCACATCGAGCCGAAGCACATGCTGAAGGTGATGGCCGACCATCCGAAGCTGTTCTCCGACCTGCCGCCGATCCCGGCGGCCGCGGCGATCGGGCCCGGCTACGTGTTCAAGCCCTGATCGGACGCCCCGGGGCGGGCCGCCGCCCCGGGCGCCGCGACCAGACGGAGACCCTGCCCCATGCACCCGTTCCACCACGCGGCCCGAACGCCTGACAAGCCGGCGATCGTGATGGCCGGCAGCGGCACCACGGTCACCTACGGCGAACTCGAGGAACGCTCGAACCGCTTCGCGCGGCTGCTGCGCGCGACCGGGCTGCGGGCGGGCGATCACGTCGCGCTGATCGTCGAGAACCATCCGCGCTTCTACGAGCTGTGCTTCGGCGCGCACCGCGCGGGGCTGGTCTACACCGCGATCAGCACGCGGCTGACCGTCGGCGAGGCTCGCTACATCGTCGAGGACTGCGGCGCGAAGGCGATCGTCGCGACGGCAGCCACCGCCGCGGTCGCGTGCGCAGCGGTCGAGGGCGTAGAGGCGCTGCGCGCGCGCTGGATGATCGACGGCGCGGCGAGCGGCTGGGACGGCTACGAGTCCGCGATCGCGGCGCAGCCCGCCGAACGGATCCCCGACGAGGTCGCCGGCTGCGACATGCTGTACTCGTCCGGCACGACGGGGCGTCCCAAGGGCGTGTTCGTGCCGCCGGACGCGGGCGCGATCGATGCGCCGGTCGCGCTCACCGAGACGATGCGCAACCGCTACCGGGTCGGCGAGGACACCGTCTACCTGTCACCGGCGCCGCTCTACCATGCGGCGCCGCTGCGCTTCAACTTCAACGTGCTGCGGCTCGGCGGCACCTGCGTGGTCATGGAGCACTTCGACGCCGAGGCCTTCCTGCGGCTGGTCGCGGCGCACCGGATCACGCACACGCAGGTCGTGCCGACGATGTTCGTGCGGATGCTGAAACTCCCGCCGGAGTTCCGCGCCCGCCACGACGTGTCGTCGCTGCGCTGCGCGATCCACGCGGCCGCGCCCTGCCCGATCCCGGTCAAGCGCCAGATCATCGCGTGGTGGGGCCCGATCGTCTGGGAGTACTACGCGGGCACCGAGGGCAACGGCATGACGCTGTGCGACTCGCACGAGTGGCTGGCGCACGAGGGCACCGTCGGGCGCGCGGTCGTCGGCGAGCTGCACGTCTGCGACGACGAGGGCCGCGAGCTGCCGACCGGCGAGGCGGGCACGATCTACTTCGCCAACGGCCGGCCGTTCGAGTACCACCACGATCCCGACAAGACCGCGGGCTCGCGCCTTCCGAACGGCTGGACCACGCTCGGCGACGTCGGCTACGTCGACGCCGACGGCTACCTGTACCTGACCGACCGCAAGGCGCACATGATCATCAGCGGCGGCGTCAACGTGTATCCGCAGGAGACCGAGAACCTGCTGGTCACGCATCCGAAGGTGCTCGACGTCGCGGTGATCGGCGTGCCCGACGAGGAACTCGGCGAGGCGGTCAAGGCGGTGGTGACGCCGCGGGACATGCGCGACGCCGGGCCGGCGCTCGAGCGCGAGCTGATCGCCTGGTGCCGCGAGCGGCTGTCGCCGATCAAGTGCCCGAAGTCGGTGGACTTCGAGGCGGAGCTGCCCCGCCATCCGACCGGCAAGCTCTACAAGCGGCTGCTGCGCGACCGCTACTGGCAGGGCCGCGCGAGCCGGATCATCTGACCGCCCGAGGGGCATGGAGCCACCGATGACGATCGTGTTCTACGACTGCCGCACCGCCCCGTCGCCGCGCCGCGCGCGGATCCTGCTCGCCGAGAAGGGCGTCCCGCACGAGGTGGTGCAGGTCGACCTCGCGGCCGGCGAGCAGCTCGGCGAGGCGTTCCGCGCGATCAACCCGCAGTGCACGGTGCCGGTGCTGAAGACCGACGACGGCCTCGTGCTGACCGACAACGCGTCGATCGCAGCGTGGCTCGAAGCGGCGTACCCGGAGCCGCCGCTCATGGGCCGAACGCCGGCGGAGATGGCCGAGGTCGCAGGCTGGCACTGGCGCTGCGAGTTCGAGGGCCTGATGGCGATCGCCGAAGGCCTGCGCAACGGCTCGCCGGCGATGGCCAACCGCGCGCTGCCGGGGCCGGTCGACTACCCGCAGATCCCGGAGCTCGCGCAGCGCGGTCGGGCACGGGTCGAGCGATTCCTGGAGACGCTGCAGGCCAGGCTCGACGGGCGCGCGTTCGTCGCGACCGAACGGTTCTCGCTCGCGGACGTGACCGCGGCGGTCGCGGTCGATTTCGCCCGGGTCGTCAGGATCCGGCCGGATCCCGCGCGGCACCCGAACGTGGTGCGCTGGCGCGAGGCGCTCGCGGCGCGGCCGTCGATGTCGCTGTAGCGGCCGGGGCCTGCGCCGCAGGCTCGCCGCGCGGCAGCGCGTCGGCGGTGGCGACCACCGCGCCGCTCGCGTCGCGCAGCGCGAGCCGGACGCCGTCGCGCTCGAGCGCGGTCGCCCGACCGACCGTCCGCAGGTACGCGCGCTCCTGCGCCCGGAGTTCGGTCGTGCCGGCGCACTCGGGGCGCACCGGCACCAGCAGCCCGAGGTCAAGGCGGGCGTCGACGACCGCCCACGCCCCCGAGTACGGCGAGCAGCCGCCGAAGCCGCGCACGCGGCCTTCGGAGTCGAACTCGACGGTGATCAGGCTGCCACGGCGCGGGATCGACCAGCCCTGTCCGGCATCGGCGAAGCCGGTGACGCGCCACACGGTGCCGGTCAGGCCGGCGGGCTGCGGCGCGAAGGTCGCGAGCGGCGTACCGCGTCGATCGAGCAGCACCAGGGACGTGCCGTCGAGCCGCCACGCGGTCACGCGCGCCAGCGTGCGACTGTAGGCCTCGGCGGCGGCCTCGAGCGCCTCCGGGCACGGCCGGCGGGTGACGGCCAGGTCGCGGCCGATCCGCAGCGCGGCGCCGTCGCCGTGCCGCGGCCCGACGAAGCGGTTGCAGCCGTCGCTGCCCACGACCCGGTCCCCGTCGAAGCGCAAGGTCGGCCGCGGCGCGTCGGCGGCGAGCGTCTGCGCATTCATCCCCGACAGCATCCACGCGGTACCGTCGAGCGAAGGCGGCGCGGGCCCGACCGAAGCGCACGCGGCCAGGCCCGACGCGAGCACGCTCGCGGCGAGGGTGGTGAGGCGCTGCATCGACGGGACCATGGTTCGGACGCTCCTCGGGGCAGTCTCGAAAGGGTCGTGCCGTACTGTCAAGGCGATCGTGGCGCGTCCGACGAGGCGCGCCGACGGGCGGCACCGGCGGAGCCACCGGAGGCGGTGCGCGTCAGGCGGCCGAGAGCGCCTCGAGCAGCGCCGCGCCGTAGCGCACGAGCTTCGTCGCACCGACGCCGGGGATCCCGCGCAGGTCGTCGAGGCCGGTCGGCGCGCGACGCGCGATCTCGGCGAGCGTCGCGTCGTGGAAGATCACGTAGGGCGGCACGCCGTGCGATTTCGCGGTGTCGAGCCGCCAGACGCGCAGCTTCGCGAAGCGCCCGGCCGAGTCCTCGTCGAGGCCGATCGCGAGCGCCGGGTCGGCGCCCGGCGTGCGAGTGCGCGAGCGGCCGCCCTTCACCCGCTCGGCGCGCGCGAGGCTCGCCTTGGCGAGCATCACCTGCTGCCGGCCCTTGAGCACCGGCACCGCGGTCTCGGTCAGCTCGAGCGCGCCGTAGCGCTCGTGCGCGACCTCGACCAGACCGCGCGCGACCAGCTGGCGCAGCACCGCGTGCCAGGTGCGCGCATCGATGTCGGCGCCGATGCCGAAGGTGGACAGGCGGTCGTGGCCGCGCTCGAGGATCTTGTCCTCGCGTTCGCCGCGCAGCACGCCGATCACGTGGTGCGCGCCGAACCCGAAGCCGCTCGCCTGCCGGATCCGGTAGATGCACGACAGCAGCTTGCGCGCGGCCTCGGTCGCGTCCCAGCGCTCGGGCGGGGTGAGGCAGTTGTCGCAATTGCCGCAGGGTCCGCTCGCCTCGCCGAAGTAGCGCAGCAGCAGCACCCGCCTGCAGCCGTCGGCCTCGGCGAGCGCGACCATCGCGTCGAGCTTCGCGCGCGAGACGCGCTTGTGCTCGTCACCGGCCTCGGACTCGTCGATCAGCCGGCGGTTGTTGACCACGTCCTGCAGCCCGTAGGCCATCCAGGCCTGCGAGGGCAGCCCATCGCGGCCGGCGCGGCCCGTCTCCTGGTAGTAGCCTTCGACCGACTTCGGCATGTCGAGGTGCGCGACGAAGCGCACGTCGGGCTTGTCGATGCCCATGCCGAACGCGATCGTGGCGACCATCACCACGCCGTCCTCACGCAGGAAGCGTGACTGGTTGGCCGCACGCTCCTCGACCGGCAGCCCGGCGTGGTAGGGCAGCGCGTCGAAGCCCTGCGCACGCAGCGCGGTCGCGGTCTCCTCGACGCGCTTGCGCGTCGCGCAGTAGACGATGCCCGCCGCGCCGCGCAGCTCGCCGTTCAGCAGCCCGAGCAGCTGGCGCCGCGGCTCGTCCTTCTCGACGATCGTGTAGCGGATGTTCGGGCGGTCGAAGCTGCTGACGAACTCGCGCGCGTCATCGAGCGCGAGCCGCTCGCGGATCTCGCGGCGGGTCTGCGGGTCGGCGGTGGCCGTCAGCGCGATCCGCGGCACCGACGGGAAACGCTCGTGCAGCACCGACAGGCCGAGGTACTCCGGCCGGAAGTCGTGCCCCCACTGCGAGACGCAGTGCGCCTCGTCGATCGCGAACAGCGCGATGCGGCTGCCGTCGAGCAGCTCGAGGCAGCGATCGGTCAGCAGCCGCTCCGGCGCGACGTAGAGCAGGTCGAGCTCGCCGGCGCGCATCGCGCGCTCGACCCGGCGGGCGTCCTCGGCGGACAGCGTCGAGTTCAGATACTCGGCGCGCACGCCGTTCTCGCGCAGCGCGTCGACCTGGTCCTGCATCAGCGCGATCAGCGGCGAGACGACGACGCCGGTGCCCTCGCGCACCAGCGACGGCACCTGGTAGCACAGCGACTTGCCGGCGCCGGTGGGCATCAGCACCAGCGCGTCGCCGCCGCCCGCGATGTGCGAGACGATCTCGTGCTGCAGCCCGCGGAACGCGGGATAGCCCCAGACGCGGCGCAGCGCGTCGAGCGCGGGGTCGGCGGCCTCGGAGGCGGGTCGCACGGCGGTTTCGTTCACCCACCGATGGTACGCGATGCGGTGCGGCGGGCCGCCGACGGACGATCTAGGCCGCAGGGCCCGGCGGCACGGCTTCACCCGACGGCGTCAGCAGCCGCCGGCGTCCGCCCTCGAGGTGCCCGCGGATCGCGCGCTCGGCCGCTTCGCCGTCGCCGGCGCGGAACGCCTCGAGGATCGCGCGATGCTCGGCCATCACCTGCTCCGCCCGCGCACCGTCCGAGGTCTTGCGGGTCACGTACAGGCGCGACTGCACCAGCACCGCGTGCAGGTTCGCGTAGACCTGCGCGGTCGCGGGGTTGCCCGAGCTCTCGACGATCGCGCGGTGGAAGCGCGCGTCCTCCTGCACGAAACGCCGGTACTCGCGGTAGCGCGTGCCGAGCCGCTTGGTCTTCGACATCTGGGCGTAGGCCGACTCCAGCGTCTCCAGGATCGCCGGGTCGCGGCGCGGGGCGCCGATCCGCGCGCAGTGGCCCTCGACGAGCGCGCGGAAGTCGAGCAGTCCGCTCAGGAACGCGGGATCGGGCGGCGGCGCGACCGAATAGCCCGCGTAGACCCGCGAGACCACCAGCTTCTCGCTCTCCAGCCGCGCGAGCGCCTCGCGGATCGGCGACGAGCTGGTGGCGAGCAGCCGCGACAGCGACTCGATGGTCAGCCGCTCGCCCGGCTTGAGCGTCTGGTCGAGGATCCGCTCCTTGATGTCCTCGTAGACCTTCTCGGCGATGGTGGTGCGCTCGACCGCCGAGCCCTCGGGCCGCGCGGTGCGCCAGTCGTTCGATCCCATGCCCCTCCCGCGAAGCACGCACGTGGGTTCCGGATCCCGCGCACTCTAGCAGCCGCACCGGATGCCCCGGGGACCCGATCTTGCCAAGCCCACCAGATTGTGCACAATGCACGATCGACGATGCAAGGTCGGCCGGCTCCGCCGGATCGGGCCGCGCACGGGGAGACGGCGGATGGGGCGCGACGCACGCGGACGCGGCAGGGGGCACCGGTGAAGGTGCCGCTGCGCTTCTCGCGTCCAGCGGGCCGCATGCCGCGCTTCGCGCTGCCGCAGGTGCGGGGCAACGGCGTCGAGCTCGACGTGCTGCACCCGTCGACCGCGGTCAGCAACGTCTTCGAGCACGAGACGCCGATCGCCGAGTACGTGATGTGGGCGCTGCCGCACGGACGGATGGCGTTCAGCGCCGGTACCCGGTCCGACGCCTACCGAACGCGCGTGCTGCGCGGCGAACTCGCCGGCCGCACCGTCGGGATCTTCGGTTTCGGCCGGATCGGCCGCGCGTTCGCCGACGGCTCGATCGGCGGCGCGGTGCTCGACGTCTGGTACGCCTGCCCGGCCGGCACCGGCGACCGCGTCGAGCCCTCGACGCTGCCGCTGCTCGGCCTGCCGAACGTGGTCGCGACCGCGCACTCGTCGGTGTGGATGCACGCGCTGCCCGAGCGGCGCTACCGGCTGATCGCCGACACGCTGCGTCGGCTGCGCGAGGGCCGGCCGCTGCTGAACCTGGTGCGCGCCCCGCGCGCCGAGCTCATCGGAGCCCGAGCTTGAGCGCCGAGATCGCGATCCGCATCACCCGCGTCGAGACCATCGTCGTCAACGCGCAGATGCGCAACTGGCTGTTCGTCAAGGTGCACACCGACCAGGACGGTCTGTACGGCTGGGGCGAGGCGAGCCTCAACTGGAAGACGCGGGCGGTCGTCGGCGCGATCGAGGACCTGCGCCCGCTGCTGGTCGGGCGCGACCCGCGCGACATCGAGCAGATCGTGCGCGTGCTGAACAAGCACAGCTACTACCGGCTCGGCATCATCGGCGCGACCGCGATCTCGGGCATCGAGCACGCGCTGTGGGACATCTTCGGCAGGAGCGTCGGGCTGCCCGTCTGGCGGCTGCTCGGCGGCCAGGTCCGCGAGAAGGTGCGGCTCTACACGCACCTCGGCCTCGGGGACATGAAGGCGGTCTACGAGAGCTTCGACGCCGGGCGCATCCGCGACCTGGCGCTGCAGGTCGTCGAGAAGGGCTACGACGCGCTCAAGGTGGTGTTCATCCCCTACGGCCACTACACCGCCGACATCCCGTCGCGGCGCGCGGTCGGCACGATGATGAAGACGCTGCGCGACGCGGTCGGCGACGGCGTCGACATCATGATCGACTTCCACGGCCGGCCCGCGTCGATCTCGGCCGCGCTGCAGTTCATCGAGGAGGTGGCGCCGTACCGGCCGATGTTCTGCGAGGAACCCGTGCAGCCCGGCGACGCCGACGCGATGCGCATCGTCACCGAGCGTGCCGCGACGCCGATCGCCGCCGGCGAGCGCCTGGTCGGCTTCAAGGAGTTCGAGCCGCTGTTCCGGCAGAAGGCGCTGCACATCGTGCAGCCCGACCTGAACCACACCGGCGGCATCCTCGAAGGCAAGCGCATCGCCGCCGCCGCCGAGCAGGCCTACATGGGCGTGGCGCCCCACAACCCGAACGGGCCGATCGCCGGTGCCGCCGCGCTGCACTTCGCGGTGTCGACGCCGAACTTCGTGATCCAGGAGGAGATGAGCGGCGCGGTGCCCTGGTACGACGACGTGGTGCGCGTGCCGATGAAGCGCACCGGCAACGCCTGGGGCGTGCCGACCGCGCCCGGCCTCGGCGTCGAGATCGACGAGCGAGAGGCCGCGAAGCACCCGTTCGAGCAGGAAGTGATCCACACCACCCACGCCGTCCTCGACGACGGCACGATCGTCGACTGGTGACCCGATGGCCGGCCTGCACCTGACCCCGCGCTTCACCTTCGACCGCCGCGACGCGCCGGGACGCGCCCGCGCGTTCGAGCTGCCCGGTGGCGTGTTCAACGCGACGCCGCCGCGGATCCTGTTCGGCGCCGGCTCGCTCGGCGAGCTGCCGCGCGTGCTCGGGGAGCTCGGCGCCCGCCGCGCGCTGGTCGTCTCGACACCCGGCCGGCGTGGGCTCGCCGAGCGTGCCGTCGCGCTGCTCGGCGACGCCTGCGCGGGCCTGCTGCCCGAGGCGATCTCGCAGGTGCCGATCGAGAGCGCCATCCGCGGCCGTGAGCGCTTCCGCGCCGCCGGCGCCGATGCGCTGGTGAGCATCGGCGGCGGCGCGTCGGTCGGCCTGGGCAAGGCGATCGGCCTGGAGCTCGGCTGCCCGATCGTCGCGGTGCCCACGACCTACTCCGGCTCGGAGATGACCGGCTTTTGCGGCATCACGATCGACGGCGTCAAGCGCATGCACACCAGCCTCGACATGCTGGCCGACTGCGTGATCTACGACCCCGAGCTCAGCGTCACGCTGCCGGTGGAGACCTCGGCGGCGAGCGCCTTCAACGCGCTCGCGCACTGCGTCGACGCGATCTACGTGCCGACGGCGGCGCCCGCGATGATCGCCGCGGCCTTCGACGGCGCGCGCGCGATCGTCGACGCGCTGCCCCGCGTCGTCGCGCGGCCCGACGACCTCGATGCGCGCGCCGACCTGCTGCACGGCGGCATGCTCGGCGGCGCGGCGCTGACCGGCGGCTTCGCGCTGCAGCACGGCCTCGCGCACACCCTCGGCGGCAGCTTCGGCGTGCCGCACGGCCACGCCCACGCGATCGTGCTGCCGCACGTCGCGCACCACAACGCGCGCCACGCACCGGCGCCGCTCGCGCGGATGGCGTCGACGCTCGGCACCGACGCGCTCGGCGCGACGCTGTTCGACCTGCTGGTGACCTGCGGGCTGCCGACCTCGCTGCGCGCGTTCGGGCTCGACGACGCGATCGTCGAGCGCTGCGCGGCGATCACCGTCGAGACCGACAACGGCCTGAACCCGGGCCGGGTGACGCACGAGGCGGTCGCCGCGATGGTGCGCGACATGCTCGACGGGCGCCGTCCGGGCGCGGCGGGATGACCGAGCGCACGCTCGCCGCGGTATGGGTGCTGATCGGCGCGGTCGGCGCCCGGATGGCGTGGGACATGGGGCTCGTCGGCCCCGGCGGCCCGGACAGCGGCCTCTTCCCGTTCATCGCGAGCGTCGGCGTGCTCGCCGGCGGCCTCGCGCTGACGCTGTCGCCGCGGCTGCGCGCGGACGGCATCGAGTGGCCCGACCGCGCCGGCTGGATGCGGCTCGCCGGCGTCGTCGCCGGCCTCGCGACGATCGCCCTCGCGCTGCCGCGGGCCGGCTTCGTGGTCGCCGGCCTGGTCACGATGATGATCCTGATGCGCGCCGTCGAGCGCGCCGGCTGGCTGCAGGCGGCGCTGCTCTCCGCGGGCTCGGTCACCGCGGTCGTGCTGGTCTTCGGCCGGCTGCTCGGCATGCCGCTGCCGCGCGGCCCCTGGGGCTTCTGAAGTGGACGCCCTGTCCGGCCTGCTGCACGGCTTCCAGCTGATCCTGCAGCCGCAGATGCTGATGTTCTGCCTGCTCGGCAGCGTGATCGGCACGCTGATCGGCGTGCTGCCCGGCATCGGGCCGCTCGCCGCGCTCGCACTGCTGCTGCCGGTGACCTTCACGCTGCCCCCGGTGGCCGGGATGCTGATGCTCGCGGCGATCTTCTACGGCGCGATGTACGGCGGCTCGACGACGTCCATCCTGCTCAACATGCCCGGCGAGGCGGCCTCGGTGGTCACCTGCCGCGACGGCTACCAGATGGCGAAGCAGGGGCGTGCAGGCGCGGCGCTCGGTGTCGCGGCGTTCGGCTCGTTCATCGCCGGCACGCTGAGCGTCGTGGCGCTGACCTTCTTCGCGCCTGCGCTCGGCAAGGTCGCGCTCAGCTTCGGGCCGCCGGAGAACTTCGCACTGATGGTGCTGGGGCTGGTCTGCACCCTCTACATGATCGCCGGCTCGACGATGAAGGGCCTGGTGATGATCGCGCTCGGCGTGCTGCTCGCCAGCATCGGCATCGATGTCGTCAACGGTCGGGAGCGCTACACCTTCGGCTCGATCGACCTCACCGGCGGTGTCGAGATCCTCGCGCTGGTGATCGGCCTGTACGGCGTCTCCGAGATCCTGTCGAACGTCGAGAAGGTGCTCACCGGCACGCTGGTCACCGAGAAGATCCGGGGCCTCTTCCCGACCCGCGACGACTGGCGGCGCTCGGCCGGGCCGATCGCGCGCGGCAGCGGCCTCGGCTTCATGCTCGGGCTGGTGCCGGGCGGCGGCCCGATCACCGCGGCGTTCATGTCGTACGCGGTCGAGCAGCGGCTGTCGCGCACGCCCGAGCGTTTCGGCCGCGGCGCGATCGAGGGCGTGGCCGGGCCGGAGTCGGCGAACAACGCGGCGGTCGGGGGCGGCATGGTGCCGGTGCTGTCGCTCGGCATCCCAGGCACGCCTGTCACCGCGCTGCTGCTCGGCGCGCTGGTGATCCAGGGCATCCAGCCGGGCCCGATGTTCATCCAGACCCAGCCCGATCTGTTCTGGGGCATCGTCGCGAGCATGTACGTCGGCAACGTCTTCCTGCTGATCCTGAACCTGCCGATGGTCGGGCTCTGGGTGCAGCTGCTGAAGGTGCCGTACAGGTACCTGTTCCCGGTGGTGCTGCTGCTGAGCGTGGTCGGCACCTACTCGGCGAACAAGAACGTGTTCGACCTGTGGGTGATGCTCGGCTTCGGCGTGCTCGGCTGGCTGCTGCGCAAGCTGCGCTACGACTTCGCGCCGCTGGTCATCGCGTTCATCCTCGCGCCGCTGATGGAGCAGTCGCTGCGCCAGTCGCTGGTGATGTCGCCCGACGGCCCGATGATCTTCGTGCAGCGCCCCATCGCCGTCGTCATCTGCGTGATCAGCGCGGTCCTGGTCGGGCTGATCGTTTTCAAACCCAGGAAGAACGTACCCACCGCAGGAGACCCCTGATGACCTTCAGCCACACCTGGCGCGGCTTCGCCGCGCTGTTCGCCGCAGCGAGCGTGTTCGCGGCCTCGCCCGTGTCCGCGCAGGACCTCGCGAAGTCCAAGCCGGCGGGCTTCCCGTCCGGCCCCATGGAGATGACCGTCGTCTACCCGGCCGGAGGCGGCGCGGACCTGACCGCGCGGCTGCTCGCGCGCTCGATGGAGAAGGTCACCGGCGAGAAGATCCTCGTCAACAACCGCACCGGCGGCGCCGGCATGGTCGGCCACACCTGGCTCGCGACGCAGGCGCCGGCCGACGGCAGCGTGGTGGGCATGGTGGTCAACCTGGTCTGGGGCGACGCGATGCTGCGCGGCCAGGGGCGCTGGACGCACACCGACCTCGAGCCGATCGGCTACCTGAACAGCGACCCGATGATCTGGGCAGTCACGACGGACGGGCCGTTCAAGGGCGCGACGCTGCAGCAGCTCGCGCAGATGGCGAAGGACAAGCCGAACACCTATCGCGTGGCCACCGTGCCCGGCTCGATGTGGGACTACCTGATCGAGCAGGTCGAGGCGAACACCGGCGCGAAGTTCCTGAAGGTGCCGTTCCAGAGCGGTGGTGCTGGCACGACCGCGCTGATCGGCAACAACGTCGACATCGCGCCGGCGTTCTTCGCCGAGCTGCGCGCGCACGTCGACTCGGGCAAGGTCAAGCTGCTCGGGATCGCGTCGAACCAGCGCGTGAAGCACCTGCCCGACGTGCCGACCTTCAACGAGGCGCTGAACGGCAAGGACTACGAGTGGACGCTGCTGCGCTTCGTGGTCGTTCCGAAGAACGTGCCGGCCGACCGCAAGGCGTGGCTCGGCGCGGCGGTCAAGGCCGCCACGCGCGACCCGGCGCTGGTCGAGGAGTACACCAAGATGGGCGTCTACTTCGACCCGGCACTGCGCGAGGCGGCGAACCCGACCGCGGCGCTGAACGCGCTCGCCGAGAAGGAGCGCGAGTTCTACCAGCGCACCGGCCGCCTGAAGTGAGCCCGGCCGGCCCACCGCCACGCCATGCGGCGGGCCGGCGTCCACCGGAGTCGCCATGTCCACACCGCTGACGCCGGACGCGCTGCGCCGGCACCTCGCCGAGCCCGGCCTGCTCGCGTTCCCGCTGACCGACTTCGCGCCCGACGGCAGCTTCGCCGCCGACCGATTCCAGGCACGGATCGAGTGGATGGCCGCGCACCGGCCGCACGCGCTGGTGATCGCCGGCGGCGCCGGCGAGTACTTCTCGCTCGATCGCGACGAACGTGCGGCGGTGCTCGCGCGGGCGCTCGACGCGCGCACCGCCGGGCTCCCCATCATCGCGTCGGCCGGCGGCGGAACGCGCGACGCGGTCGACGCGGCGCGCACCGCCGAGCGGCTCGGCGCCGGCGGCCTGCTGCTGTTGCCGCCCTACCTCGCCGAGTCGTCGCAGGCCGGCCTCGAGGCACATCTCGCGGCGGTCTGCGCGTCGACCTCGCTCGGCGTCGTCGTCTACGGCCGCGCGAACTGCCGGCCGCGCGCCGAGACGCTCGCGCGGTTGTGCGACCGGTTCCCGAACCTCGTCGGCTACAAGGACGGGCTCGGCGAGTTCGAGGAGCTGTGGGCGATCCGCACGCGCCTCGGGGGCCGGCTCGCCGTGC
The DNA here is from genome assembly GCA_020248665.1 of Burkholderiales bacterium. Classification (GTDB taxonomy): domain Bacteria; phylum Pseudomonadota; class Gammaproteobacteria; order Burkholderiales; family Burkholderiaceae_E; genus UBA4615. The sequence goes on from JADCHE010000096.1 coordinate 22,740, forward strand.
TGAACGGCATGCCGACGGCCGAGGTCTACGCGAGCGCGTACCGCGGCATGGGCATCCCGTCGTACTCCTCGGCGGTGTTCGCGTTCCTGCCCGAGTACGCGATGGCGTTCTTCGACGCCGTCGCGGCCGGGCGCCTCGCCGACGTCGAGCGGATGATGGCCGAGTTCTTCGTGCCCTACGGCCGGCTGCGCGCGCGCCAGCCGGGCTACGCGGTCGCGATCCCGAAGGCCGGCGCCGCGCTGGTGGGCCGCGACGCGGGGCTGGTGAGGCCACCGCTGTCGGATCCGACGCCCGAGGAACGCGACGCGCTAGCGGCGCTGATCGCCAAGGTGTCGGGAGTGCGACGCGGTACCACCGGCGCCGCGACGCTGCACTGACGACGGAGGTCGCGATGGAGAGCGTGAGGATCGTGACCGCGTCGTCGAGCGCGACCCTGCCCGCGGACTGCCGCGGGCAGGTCGTCGTCTCTGGCTCGTACGGCGGCGAGTACAACGCCTGGCACGCGGCGAAGTGGGGTATCCGGGGCGTCGTGCTGTGCGACGCCGGCGTCGGATGCGACCGCGCCGGCGTGAAGGGCCTCGATTACCTGGATCGCGTCGGCGTGCCCGCCGCGACCGCCGATGCGATGAGCTGCCACATCGCCGACGGCGAGCACATCCTCGAGCACGGCCGCGTCTCGTTCGTCAACGCGGCGGCCGCCGCGCTCGGCTGCATGCCGGGCGAGACGGTACGCGACTGCGCCGGGCGGATGAAGGCCGGCCCGGTCGTCGACGCGACGCTGCCGGCGATCTCGGGCGGGCAGCGGTTCACCGTGCACGACGTGCCCGGCGAGCCGAAGGTGATCTGCACCGACGCGGCGCCGATGCTGACCCTAGAGGATGCCGGCGCGATCGCGGTCACCGGCTCGCACGCGGCGCTGTTCCGCGGCCGGCCCGACGACGTGATCCGGCCGCAGTTGCACGCGGTGTTCTTCAGCGACGCGGGCGTGGGCCTCGATGGCGCCGGCATCGCCCGGCTCGCCGACCTCGATGGCCGCGCGATGCCCGCGGGCACGGTGTCGGCCGACAGCGCGCCGATCGGCGACGCGCGCCGTATCCTCGCCGAGGGCGTGCTGTCGCACGTGAACCGCTCGGCCGCGGCGCTCGGCCTCGCGCCGGGCCAGCGACTGCGCGACGCGGTCGACGGCCTGCTCCGGCGTGCGCAGGAGGCGCGGCGATGAGGCCGGATCAGGCGCTCAACGTCGACGACCTGCGAAAGATGGCGAAGCGCCGCCTGCCGAAGATCCTGTACGACTGCATCGAGTCGGGCGTCGAGGACGAGCGCGGCATCGTCCGCAACGAGCGCGCGTTCGGCGAGTTCCGGTTGCTGCCTCGCTACGGCGTCGACGTCTCGCGCCGCGAGCCCGGCCTCGAGCTGTTCGGACGACGCTGGGGACTGCCGTTCGGCATCGCGCCGACCGGCTTCGCGGGGCTCTTCCGTCACGGCGCCGACGGCATGCTCGCGCGCGCCGCGGCGAAGGCCGACGTGCCCTACGTGCTGTCGGGCGCGAGCGTGGCGGACATCGAGGCGGTGGTCGCCGAAGCGCCTGGACACGTCTGGTACCACCTGTACGCCGCGAAGGACGTGCGCATCACCGACGACCTCGTCGCGCGCGCCGCCGCCGCCGGCGTCGGGCACCTCGTCGTCACCGTCGACAACCCGGTGCTGCCCAAGCGCGAGCGCGACATCCGCAACGGCTTCGCGCTGCCGCTGAAGCTGCGCCCGTCGATCCTCGCGGAGATGCTGACGCACCCGGCGTGGATCCTCGAGTACCTGCGCGCGGGCGGCCTGCCGACGATGGGGGCGTGGGCACGCTACGCGCCGGACCCGACCGACCCCGCCGCGGTCGGCGCGTTCTTCCGCACGCAGAGCCCGTCGGTGCAGACCTGGGCCGACCTCGAGCGGATCCGCTCGCGCTGGCCGGGCCGTTTCCTGGTCAAGGGTATCCAGCATCCCGACGACGCGCGGCGCGCGGTCGGCATCGGCGCCGACGCGGTGATCGTCTCGAACCACGGGGGCAAGGTGTTCGACCCGCTGCCCTCCCCGCTCGAGACGCTGCCCGCGGTACGTGCAGCGTTGCCGCGCTCGGTGCCGGTGCTGCTCGACAGCGGCGTGCGCCGCGGCACCGACCTCCTGATCGCGCTCGCGCTCGGCGCGGACTTCGTGTTCGTCGGACGGGCGACGCTCTATGGCGTCGTCGCCGGCGGCCAGGCCGGCGCCGAGCGGGCGATCGCGATCCTCGCCGACGAGGTCGACCGCGCGCTCGCGCTGGTGGGCTGCCCGCGCGCGGCGGACCTCGACGCGAGCCTGCTGCTGGGCGGCATCGGGAACGGCTCGCGCCACGCCCCGCCGATGCCGCCGGCCGCCGACGTGACGTCGCCGGCCCGCTCGCCCGGCGACGATCCGCCGCTGCGCAGCGTCGGTCGCTGAGGCCGCCGGCGCGCGCTCAGCCCCCTGACCAATCGACCGTGCCGGTCCACGCGGTGGCGAGCACGACCAGCCCGAAGGCGATCCGGTACCAGGCGAAGGGCACGAAGTCGTGCCGCGACACGTAGCGGATCAGCCAGTGCACACAGGCGAGCGCCGAGAAGAACGACACCGCCATGCCCACCGCGAACAGCGGCACGTCGTCGAGCGACAGCAGGTGGCGGTACTTCACCGTCTGGTAGACACCCGCGCCGATCAGCGTCGGGATCGCGAGGAAGAACGAGAACTCGGTCGCCGCGCGCCGCGACAGCCCGAACAGCATGCCGCCGATGATCGTGGCGCCCGAGCGGCTGGTGCCGGGGATCAGCGAGAACGCCTGCGCGAGGCCGAGCTTGAGCGCATCGGTGGCGCTCAGCGCGTCGACGTCGTCGACCCTCGGCGGCACGGCCGCGCGCTTGTGCCGGCGCTCGACCCACAGGATCACGAAGCCGCCGACGATGAACGCGAGCGCGACCGGCACCGGCTCGAACAGCACGTCCTTGATGTGCTTGCCGAACAGCACACCGAGCACCGCCGCCGGCAGGAAGGCGATCACCACGTTGAACGCGAAGCGGCGCGCGACCGGGTCGCCGCCGAGGCCGCCGACGACCTTCACGATCCGGGCGCGGTAGTACCAGATCACCGCGGCCATCGCGCCGGTCTGGATCGCGACGTCGAAGACCTTGGCCTTGTCGTCGTGGAAGCCGAGCAGGCTGCCGGCGAGGATCAGGTGGCCGGTGCTGGAGATCGGCAGGAACTCGGTCAGCCCCTCGACGATGCCGAGGATCGCGGCCTTGACCAGCAGCGGCAGGGCGATGAGGAAGTCCATCGGGACGCGTGGGGGCCCCGCGGTTCGCGCGGTCGGGTCGGAGGAGCGGCGATGGTACCGGGTTCTACCGGGGCCAGACGTTGTGGAAGTGATGCACCGGACCGTGACCCCGACCGACGGAGAGCTCGCCCGATCGGCGGATCGCCTCGGTCAGCCAGCGCTTGGCGTCGGCGACCGCTTCGGGCACCGAGCCGCGGCGCGGCAGCAGCGCGGCGATCGCGGCCGACAGCGAGCAGCCGGTGCCGTGGGTGTTCTTCGTCTCGATCCGGTGCGCCGGCAGCTCGATCATCGCGTCGCCGTCGTGCAGCAGGTCGATCGCGTCGCCCTGCAGGTGGCCGCCCTTGAGCAGCACCCAGGCGTGGCGTGCGTCGGGCAGCAGCCGGCGCAGCCGCTCGGCGGCACGCCGCATCTCGCGCAGCGTGTCGGGCGCGCGCTCGCGCAGCAGCACGCCCGCCTCGGGCAGGTTGGGCGTGAGCACCGTCGCGAGCGGCAGGATCGCCTCGACGAGCATCGCGGTCGCATCCTGCGTCAGCAGGCTGTCGCCGCTCTTGGCGACCATCACCGGATCGACGACGACGTGCGCCGGCGCGCCCGCCGCGACCGGCTTGGCGAGTCCCTCCGCGACCGCGCGGGCGATCGGCGCGGTGCCGAGCATGCCGATCTTCGCGGTGTCGATGCGCACGTCGGCGAACAGCGTGTCGAGCTGCAGCCGCACGAACTCCGGCGGCACGCCGTGGATGCCGGTGACCGCCTGCGTGTTCTGCGCGGTCAGCGCGGCGACCACGCCGCAGCCGTAGGCGCCGAGCGCGGAGAAGGCCTTCAGGTCGGCGTAGATGCCCGCGCCGCCGGACGGGTCGATGCCGGCGACGGTCAGGGCGTTGGGGATGGAGGTCGTCATGGGGCTCGCTCCGGAGTCGCTCGGGGACTCGCTCGCGTCACTCGTAGCGCAGCGCGTCGATCGGCTCCAGCCGCGATGCCTTGCGCGCGGGATAGAAGCCGAAGAACACGCCGACGAGCGCAGCGAAGCCGAAGGCCATCACGATCGCGCTCGCGTCGATCTCGATGCGCCAGCCGGCCGACTGGCCGACCATCTCGGCGGCGACGACGCCGACGGCCACGCCGATCAGCCCGCCGATGCTCGACAGCGTGACCGCCTCGACGAGGAACTGCGACAGGATGTCGCCGCCGCGGGCGCCGACCGCCATCCGCAGCCCGATCTCGCGCGTGCGCTCGGTGACCGACACCAGCATGATGTTCATGATGCCGATGCCGCCGACCAGCAGGCTCACGCCGCCGATCGCGGCGAGCAGCATCGTCATCGCGCGGCTCGCCTCCTCCTGCGCCTTCATCGCCTCGTTCATGTTGCGCAGCACGAAGTCGTCCTCGGTGCCGGGCTGCAGCCGGTGGCGCTGGCGCAGCAGTGCCCGCACGCTCTCCTCGGCGACCTTCAGGTCCTCGCCGTCGGCGACCTTGATCCAGATGTTGTTGATCCGCCGCAGCGTGCCCTGGGGCAGCCCGAAGAGCCGCGTGCGCGCGGTGTTCAGCGGCACGAAGACGATCTCGTCCTGGTCCTGGCCGACGGCGCTCTGCCCCTTCTTCGCCGCGATGCCGACGACGACCATCGGCACGCGTCGCACCCGGACCACGCGGTCGATCATGTCCTCGGGCGGCGTGTCGGCGCCGAAGAGCCGCGTCGCGACCGTCCAGCCGAGGATCACCACCTTGCCGGAGCTCGCGAGCTCGCCGGGCTCGAACATCCGACCCGCCTCGAGCGGCCAGTTCCGCACCTCGAAGTAGCCGGGCGTGGCCCCCATCAGCGCAGCGCCGATGTTCTGGTTGCCGTGGATGATCTGCGACCAGCTGCGGTAGGCGGGCGCGGAGATCTCGACCTCGGGGATCTCGCGACCGATCGCGATCGCGTCGTCCTCGGTCAGCGTCATCGTGCTGCCGCTGCCGCTGCGCGCACCCGCGGTCATCGTCGACGACGGGATCACCAGCAGCACGTTCGTGCCGAGGCTGCGGATCTGCTCCTCGACACGCGTCTGCGCCCCCTTGCCGACGCCGAGCATCGCGATGACCGCGCCGACGCCGATGACGATGCCGAGCATGGTGAGCGCCGAGCGCAGCACGTTCGTGCGCAGCGCCCGCAGCGCGATCATGAAGGTCGAGAGGAAGTCCATCGCGTCGCGCCCGTCAGTCGCTGCCGACCTCGAGCTCGCGCAGCGCGCGGGCGGCATCGTTCGCCTCGTTCGGCGTGTCGCGCACGACGCGGCCGTCGCGGAACGCGATGATCCGGGTGGCGAACGCGGCGACGTCCGGCTCGTGGGTGACGAGCACGATCGTGATCCCCTCGCGGTTCAGCGACTGCAGCAGCGCCATCACCTCGACGCTGGTGCGCGAATCGAGCGCGCCGGTCGGCTCGTCGGCGAGGATCAGCGCCGGGTCGTTGACCAGCGCCCGCGCGATCGCGACGCGCTGCTGCTGCCCGCCCGACAGTTGCGCCGGATGGTGGTCGACCCGCTCGGCGAGGCCGACCTGGGAGAGCCGCTTCAGCGCCCGCTCGCGGCGCTGGGCGCGCGGCACGCCCGAGTACAGCAGCGGCAGCTCGACGTTGTCGACCGCGGTGGTGCGCGGCAGCAGGTTGAACTGCTGGAACACGAAGCCGATGCGCCGGTTGCGGATCGCGGCGAGCTGGTCGCGGTCCATCGCGTCGACCGCCTCGCCGCCGAGCCAGTAGCGGCCGCTCGACGGACGGTCTAGACAGCCGACCAGGTTCATGAAGGTGGACTTTCCGGAGCCGCTCGGCCCCATCACCGCGACGAACTCCCCGGGGTCGACCGACAGCGTCAGCTCGCGCAGCGCGTGCACCGTCCCGCCGCCGACCTCGTAGCGCTTGGCGAGCGCCTCGCAGCGGATCAGCGGCGCCGGGCCGGACCTCGGTGCGTCCATCGGTCGGGCGCTCGCGCTGCTCAGAGCCGCGGACCGACGGGCCGGGCGGGCCCGGTCGTCGACGCGGCGGAGATCACGCCGGTGTAGACGAGGTCGCCCTCGGCGAGCTTCGCGTCGCCGACGAAGCCGACGATCTCGGTGGACGAGCCGTCCGACAGGCCGAGCCTCAGCTCGACCGGCATCGGCTTGCCGTCCGGCCCGGGCGCGAACACCCGGCCGCGCAGCACCGCGCGCCCCGACAGCTCGACCAGGATCTCGCCGTACTTCTTCTTCTGTGCCGGATCGAGGATCTCGCCGATCCGCGCGCGCAGCTCGGCGCGGTTGCGCTCGGCGAGCTTCGGACGCTCGGACTCGGGCGCGTCGCGCATCGCCGCGAAGCGCTCGCGCATCGACGCGAAGATCTCGTCGAGCTGGCTCTTCTGCTGCGGCGTCAGCGACAGCTCGCGCTCGAGGCGCTCGCGGAACGCGCGCATCTGCCCGCCGCCCTGCCCGCCGCCCGGCGCGGCCCCCTGCCCCGTGCCCGGCCCGGCCGCACCTTGCGGGGGACGCGCGGGCGGCGCCGACTGCGCGATCGCATCGGGCACAAGCGCCTCGAGCGCGGCGCGCACCGGCTCGGGCAGCGCGGCCGACTTCGGCGCGTCCGTCCAGCCCGGTGGCCTGAAGCGCAGCGCCGAGTTCGGCACCTTCAGCACGTCGTTGCGTACGTCGGTCACGACCCGCACGTTCGCGGTCATGCCGGGCAGCAGGATCTGCGAGTCGTTGTCGGCCGACACCACCGCCGTGTAGGTGATGACGTTCTGCTCGTTCTTGGAGGCCTTGCGCACCTGCGTGACCACACCCTCGAAGGTGCGCCCCGGGAACGCATCCACAGTGAAGGTGGTGCGCTGCCCGACCCGCAGCCGCGCGACCTCGGCCTCGTCGATCGAGACCTCGACCTGCATGTCGCGCAGGTTCTGCGCGATGAGGAACATCTCGGGCGCCGCGAGACTCACGGCGACGGTCTGTCCCGGCTCGATCGAGCGCTTGATGACGACGCCGTCGACCGGCGCGCGGATCACGGTGCGGCCGAGGTCGACGCGGGCGGACGCGACCTGCGCCTCGCGCTGCGCGACGGTCGAGCGCACGTTGCGCACCTGCGCCTCGGCGAGCTCGACCTGCGCAGTCGCGCTCGCGACGTCCTGCTCGAGCGCGCGGGCGACCGAGTTCGCCTTGTCGCGCTCGGCCGGCGAGATGAAGTTGCGCGCGACCAGGTCCTGCTTGCGCTCGAGGTCGCGGCGCGCCTCCTCGAGGTTGATGCGCGCCCTCGACAGGTCGGAGCGCCGCGCCGCGACGGTGGCGAGCTGCACGCCGACCTGGGCGCGTGCGGCCTCGAGGTCGGCCTCGGCCTGGCGCACGCGGTACTCGAAGGTCTCCGGGTCGAGCCGCGCGAGCACCTGCCCCTTGCGGACCTCGGCGTTGAAGTCGGCGAGCACCTCGCGGATCTGACCGGACACCTGGGAGCTGACCTGCACCTGGACGGTCGCGGCGAGCGTGCCCGAGGCCGCGACGGAGGCGGTCAGCGTGCCGCGCTCGATCTTGGCCGTGCGGAACTGTGGCGCCTCGCCGGTGCGCTGCTTCTGCCACCACCAGGCGCCGCCGCCGCCGAGGGCGACGAGCACGAGCAGCCAGGCGATCAGGGGACGGGCTTTCATGGGGCGCCCAGTATATGCGGGCCGGGCGACCGACGATGCGCACCTCCGCACGCCCCGGGGTCTCGCGCAGCCGGCCCGTGCCGGGCGGTCACGACCCCTCGTCGCGACGCCGGGGCGCGGTCAGCCGCTCGAGCCGCCCGAGCCACGCGATCGCGTGGCCGCGGTCTTCGCCGCACATCTCGCGCGACGGGCGCAGCCCGGCGCAGAAGGACGGCCGCTCCGGACGCCCGAACAGGCGGCAGCCCAACGCCTCGTCCAGGTGCAGGCAGCGCACGCCCGCGGGCTTGCCCCGGGGCATGCCGGGCATCGGCGTCGCGATCGAGGGGGCGATGCAGCACGCGCCGCAGCCGGGTCGGCAGGGCGGGTCGGACGGGTCGGGGGACGGGTCGGGCACGGACCGATCGTGCCACGGGCCGGGTCCGGACCAGTCGGCGGCCGCCCGCCGGCCGCCGCTCAGACGACGCGCCAGCGCCCGTCGTCGACCCGCACCCGAGCGGCGGCGAGCAGCTCGTCCAGGTGCTGCGCGATCGTGCGGCGCTCGGCGCAGTCGATCCAGACCTCCTCGTACCCCTCGGGGTACAGCAGACGCATCGCGACCAGCTCGTCGAGCGTTCGCGCGCCGTCGCCGATCATCCCGAGGAGCTTCGCCTCGCGCGCCCCGAGCGTCGCCTCGAATGCGCGCAGCGCGGTCTCGAAGGCCGCGCGCTCGGTGTAGACGCCCTTGTGGTGGGAGGTGACCCACGCACGTGCGGGCACCTGCGCGACCCGCCTCAGCGTGCGGCGGAAGGCGCCGAGGTCGGAGGTCGCGTCGCCGTAGTACGGCCCGAAGCCCGACAGGTCGATGTCGCCGATGAAGGCCACGCCCTCGGGCTCGACCAGCAGCACGCTGTGCCCGGCGGTGTGGCCGGGCATGTGGATCGCGCGGACCGACACGCCGCCGCCGAGGTCCCAGCGCGCGCCGTCGGCATAGGCGGTCGCATCCGGCCGGGGCGCGTAGTCGAAGTCGCGCTCGATCTTCGCGCGCAGCGGCCCGAGCACCGACTCCGGGTAGCCGTAGTGCCGCGACAGTCCTGTCCAGCTGCGTGCGGCGTCGACGTCGGCCTCGTGGACGTGGACCGCAGCGCGCGGGATCCTTCGAAGGCCCGCCATGTGGTCCTCGTGAACGTGGCCGAGTATCGCGAGGTCGGCCGACTCGAACGCGTCGCCGATCCGCTGCGACACCTGCGGCGTGTCGAACACCGCGAGCGTGTCGGCGCCGCGCACGACGACCTGGTTGCCGTCGGGATACTTGCCGTTCTTCTCGCCGAAGAACACGGTGACCGGGCCGAAGGTGGCGCTGGGGACGTCGGGGTTCATCGCGGGGTGTCGGATCGGAGGCGACCGTCATCGTACCCGGCGGCGGGCGGGTGCGCGCGCCGCGGCCACACGCCGAGCGTGAGCGCCGCGCCGGCGAGGATCACCGCGCAGCCGGCCGCCATCCGCGGCGTCACCGCTTCGCCGAGGTAGACACTCGCCGAAGCCGTCGCGACGATCGGGTTCAGGAAGGTCACCGAGGTCGCGCGCACCGGGCCGATCTCGCGCAGCAGCCGGAAGTACGACGGGAACCCGAGGCCGGACGACGCCACGCCGAGGAACGCCACCTCGGCCCGGGCCTAGGCGCCCGGGTCGTGCGCGGGCCAGGTCGCCCAGGCGAACGGCGGCGCCGACGACTGCAGCACGAGCGGGGCGACGCGGACGCGGCGCATCGGGTGCGCAGCCTCGCCGCGTCCGGCCCGGGGCGCCTGCAGGCGTCGCGGTTCCCGGAGCGCGACCGTATGCTTGGGGCATGTCCCGCGCCGAACGCCTGCTCGATCTGATCCAGCTGCTGCGCCGCCACCGTCGCCCCGTGACCGGCGAAACGCTCGCCGCCGAGCTGGGCGTGAGCCTGCGCACGCTGTACCGCGACATCGCGACGCTGCAGGCGCAAGGCGCGCGGATCGACGGTGCGCCGGGCCTCGGCTACCTGCTGCACGAGGGCTTCGTGCTGCCGCCGCTGATGTTCTCGTCCGACGAGGTCGAGGCACTGGTGCTCGGCTCGCGCTGGGTCGCCGACCGGGGCGACACCCGACTCGCCGCGGCGGCGCGCGACGCGCTCGCGAAGATCGCCGCGGTGCTGCCGGGGCCGCTGCGCGCCGAACTCGACGCGTCGGCGCTGCTCGTCGGCCCGGGCGCGCCCATCGCCGCGGGCGACGCCGAGGTCGCCGCGATCCGCGGGGCGATCCGGGGCGAGCGCACGGCACGGATCGTCTACCGTGACGGCGACGGCCGCGACACCGAGCGCGTCGTGTGGCCGATCGCGCTCGGCTTCTTCGACCGCGCGCGCGTGATGGTCGCTTGGTGCGAGCTGCGCGGCGCGTTGCGCCACTTCCGGACCGACCGCATCGCCGCGCTCGAGGTGCTCGACGCCCGCGCGCCGCGGCGGCGCCAGGTGCTGCTGCGCGAGTGGCGCGCGCAGCAGGGGCTGCCGGAGCCGGACGGGCGCTGCTGACGGTTCCTGTCAGGGGCCCGCGCGATCCTCTGCGGCACGGCGCGGGCACGGTGCCCGCGCGACGATCCGACAGGAGCCCGCCGTGCACGACCCGAACTTCGTCATCCTCTACGTGCGAGATGCCGCCGCGAGCGCGTCCTTCTACGCCGGCCTGCTCGGGCTCGCACCCGCGCAAGCCTCCCCGACCTTCGCGATGTTCGCGCTCGACGGCGGCATGATGCTCGGGATCTGGCGAGCCGACGGCGTCGCGCCGCCGGCGACCCCGCCCGGCGGAGCCGAGCTCGCGTTCACCGTCGGCGACGACGACACGGTACGCGCGACCCACGCCGACTGGCTCGCGCGCGGCCTGGACGTGCTGCAGCCCCCGACAGAGATGGACTTCGGGTACTCGTTCACCGCCCGCGATCCGGACGGCCACCGGCTGCGCGTGTTCGCGCCCGCGCGATGAGCCGCGCCTGGATCGCGGTCGCGTCGGCCGAGCACGTGCGGCGCGGCGTCGCCGGTGGCTTCGCGCAGGTCTGTCACGGCCGGGCAGCGCCGCTGCGGCGGCTCGCGCCCGGCGACGCGATCGCGTACTACTCCCCGACCTCGAGCTTCCGCGGACGCGATGCGCTGCGCGCGTTCACCGCGGTCGGCACGGTCCGCGACGGCGCGCCGTACGCGTTCGACATGGGCGGCGGCTTCGTGCCGTTCCGGCGCGACGTCGACTGGCTCGACGCCGTCCCGACACCGATCGCGCCGTTGCTGCCGCGCCTGTCGTTCGCCGCCGGGACGCGGCACTGGGGCGCGCGGTTGCGGTTCGGGCTGCTGGAAGTCGATCCCGGCGACCTCGTCGTGGTTCGCGATGCGATGCGGCCCCGAGGCACCGGCGGATGAGCCTGCAGGCGGACATCCGCGCGAGGACTTGACGCAGGTCGTCGCACGGACGGCCCGATCCGGCGATCCTCGGGGCTCCCGACCCCGGAGCGTCCCGATGCCCGCGCCCCCGCCCCGCTTCGCCGACGCGCTGCTCGCGTCGGTCGAGACCGCCCTCGGCGCGCGCACGCCCCCGCAGGTCGCCGCGCTGCACCGGCCGCCCCGCCTCGGGCGCGGCCCCGTCGACGCCGAGTTCTGCGCCGTGGAGCTCGCGGACGGCTCGATCGGGCTCGGCTACGTGCTGCTCGACGGCGCCGGCGACGCGCTCGGCACGGACCGCGCCGCGGCGCTCGCACGGCCCGGCACGCCGTCGCTCGCGCTCGCCCGCGCGTATGCCCGCGCCGACCCGCTCGCGCGCACGCTGGGGCTCGCCGCGATCAACGCGCTGTCGCAGCACGCGATGCGCGTCGCCGGCCGCACCTCGCCGCCCGCCGCCGACTCGCTCGGCGGGCTGGATCCGCGGCCCGGCGAGCGCGTCGGCATGGTCGGCTGGTTCCCGCCACTGACGCGGCGCGTGCTCGAGCGCGGCGCGTCGCTGGTCGTCGTCGAGCTCGATCCCGCGCTCGCGGGCCGGCGGGACGGGTACGAGGTCACGCTCGATCCGGCCGCGCTCGCCGAGTGCGACAGGGTGCTCGCGACGACGACGGTGCTGCTCAACGACACGCTCGACGCGGTGCTCGCCGCGTGCGCGCGGGCGACGCGCGTGGTGCTCCTCGGGCCGAGCGGCGGCTTCCTGCCCGACGCGGCATTCGCGCGGGGCGTGCACGCGATCGGCGGCACGCAGGTGATCGACCGGGACGGCTTCGTCGCCGCGCTCGAGGCCGGCGCGCCGTGGGGGGCGTACGCGAGGAAGACGCTGCTCGATGCGCTCGACTGGCCGGGACCGCTGCGCGGCTGAGGCCGTGCGGCACGCCACCGACCGGGCGACACGCCGACGCGCGGCACCCCGACCCGGCCGACCGCGCTCAGCCCCGCCGCCGCGCGACCATCGCCCGAGCGAGCGCGTCGCGCATCGCCCGGGGCAGGCGCGTTTTCGCGTCGGCGTAGACGACGCCCTCCTCCCGCTCGATGTGCCCGCGGCAGAGCGCGGCGAATCGGTCGACGAGCCCGGCGTCGACGGCCTCGCCGCCGCCCGAGCACAGCGCGTCGAGATGGGCGCGCAGCGCCGCCCAGGTCGTCTCCATCGCGCGGTGCTCGCGCCCGAGCGCGTCGAGCTCCGCGACGACGCCCGCCTCGCCCGCGGCGAGCGCGGCCGCGCGAGCGGCCGGGAAGAGGTCGATGTCCTCGTCCGCGTGGTGGTCGGGACCGGCGAGCTCGAAGTAGCGGCGTACCCGGGCGATCGCCTCGCGCGCCTCGGCGTCGACGCCGTGCGCGGCGACGTGCGCGGGCAGTCGCTCCAGCGTTCGAAGCATCCGCGCGATCCGCGCGTGGCAGGCCTCGAGGATCTCGAACGGATCGTCGAAGTCGGCGGGACGCGCCTCGAACGGATCGCCGCTCGGGCGGGGCCGGTCCTCGTGATTCACCCCGGGATCCTAGCTCGAAGCGACGCCCCGCCCCCGTCGATGCGCTGCGCCTGGAGCGGCCGGCGCGCGTCGATTGACCCTGGGGGACCCGGCCCCTATACTTACTGACCATTCAGTCAGTAACCGATGACCTCGCCCGAACCCGCGCCCGCCCCGCCCCACGTCCCTCGCTGGGAGCGCCGCAAGGAGAGCCGTCCCGCCGAGCTGCTCGATGCCGCCCTCGACCTGTTCGTCGAGCGCGGCTACGCGGCGACGCGCCTCGACGACATCGCGACGCGCGCCGGCGTCTCGAAGGGCACGCTCTACCTGTACTTCGCGAACAAGGAGGACCTGTTCAAGGCCCTCGTGCGCGAGAACATCGTGCGCCTGCTCGACCAGTTCCGCGCGGAGATCGACGATTCGGACGCGCCGGCCTCGGAGCTGGTCGGCGCGTTCCTGCACAGCTGGTGGCGCGACTTCGGCGGCACCCGCCTCGCGGGGCTCTGCAAGCTCATCATGTCCGAGGCGGGCAACTTCCCCGAGGTCGCCCGCTTCTTCCACGACGAGGTGATCCGGCCGAACGACGAGCTGTTCGGCTCGATCCTCGCGCGCGGCATCGCGAGCGGCGAGTTCCGGGCGATCGACGCGCAGACCGCCACGCACCTGTGGATCTCGCCGCTGGTGATGAAGTCGCTGTGGACCTACTCGTTCGACCTGTGCGGGCTGGACAGCGCCTCGGTCGACCCGGAGCGCATGCTCGACACCCACGTCGAGCTGATCCTCGCCGCGCTGCGGCCCGAGCCGCGGTGAGGCGCGCCATCACCGGGGCGCTCGCCGTGGTCGCGCTCGCGGCGGGCGGCGGGTGGTGGTGGCGGCAGCACGCGCCGTCGCCGCAGGCCGCGGCCGCGAAGGCGCCCGCACCGGCGCCCGCCGAGCAGCCGATCGAGTTCGCGGCCGGCGACGTCGCGACGGTCGCCGCGGTGACGATCTCGCGAACCGTGCCGCTGACCGGCACGCTCAAGCCGGTCGAGCAGACGGTCGTGAAGACGAAGGTCCCCGGCGAGCTGCGCGAGGTCGCCGCGCGCGAGGGCACGGCGGTGCGCCGCGGCCAGGCGGTCGCGCGCGTCGAGGCGCTCGAGTACGAGGTGCGCGTGCGCGAGCGCGACGCGCAGCTGAAGGCGGCCGCCTCGCAGGTCGACCAGGCGAAGCGCACGCTCGACAACACGCGCCAGCTGAAGGAGAGGAACTTCGTCTCGCAGAGCGCGCTCGACCAGGCGCAGTCGGGCTGGGAGGTGGCCGTCGGCAACCGCGACGCCGCGGCCGCGCAGCTCGCGCTCGCGCGCAAGGCGCTCGCCGACACCGTGCTCGTCTCGCCGATCGACGGCATCGTCGCCGAGCGCTTCGCGCAGCCCGGCGAGAAGCTGCCGGTCGACGGCCGCGTGATGTCGATCGTCGACCTGTCCCGCATGGAGATCGAGGCACCGGTTCCCGCAGCCGAGGTCGGCTCGGTGCGCATCGGGAAGCCGGTCGAGCTGCGGATCGAAGGCGTCGCGCGGCCGCAGGTCGGGCACATCGTGCGCATCGCCCCCTCGACGCAGGCCGGCACGCGCTCGGTGCCGGTGTACATCGCACTCGACAACCGCGACCCGTCGGTGCGCGCCGGACTGTTCGCGCAGGGCGACCTGAAGGTGCAGACCCGCGAAGGCGTGCTCGCCATCCCGCAGTCGGCGATCCGCGACGCCGGCGGGCGCACCTTCGTCTACGCAATCGTCGACGGCCGCCTCGTCGAGCGCGACGTGAAGCTCGGCCTGCGCGACGCCTCGCCGGGCGGGGCGCGCGTCGAGGTGCTCGAGGGCCTCGTGGCGGGCGAGCGCATCGTCGCGTCGAACCTCGGCGCGCTGCGCATCGGTGCGCCGGTCCGCATCCAGCCCGGCGCGGGCCCCGGCGGCGCGTCGGCCAGCGCGACCGCGTCGGCCACGACGCCGCCCGCGGTGCGCTGAGCCGCCGGAGCCGCGCGCGATGTGGTTCACGAGGATCTCGATCGGCAACCCGGTGCTGGCCACGATGATGATGGCCGCGTTCGTCGTGCTCGGCCTGTTCTCGTACCAGCGCCTCGCGATCGACCAGTTCCCGGACATCAGCTTCCCGGTCGTGCTGGTGCAGACCGAGTACCCGGGCGCCTCGCCGGAGATCGTCGAAACCGACGTGACCCGCAAGATCGAGGAGCAGGTCAACACCGTCAGCGGCATCAACAAGGTGTCGTCGCGCTCCTATGAGGGCCAGTCGATCGTCATCGTCGAGTTCGACCTGGTGACCGAGCCGGCGCGCGCCGCGCAGGACGTGCGCGAGAAGGTCGCGCTGGTACGTGCCTCGTTCAAGAGGGAGGTCAAGGAGCCGATCGTCCTGCGCTTCAACCCGGACGACCAGCCGGTGATCTCGCTCGCGGTGCAGTCGCCCACGCGCGACGCGCGCGAGCTCACCACGCTGGCCGACCAGGTGGTCAAGCGCCGGATCGAGAACGCGCGCGGCGTCGGCCGGGTGAGCGTCGTCGGTGGGGTCAGGCGCGAGGTGCAGGTGGTGCTGCGGCCGGCGGAGATGGAGGCGCTCAAGGTCGGCGTCGACCAGGTGCTGGCCGCGCTGCGCAACGAGAACCAGGAGCTGCCCGCGGGCAGCATCGTCACGCGCGAGCGCGAGCAGTCGGTGCAGGTGCGCGGCCGGCTGAAGTCGGTCGCCGACTTCGAGCGCATCGTCGTCGCGCGCCGCGGCGGGCAGCCGGTCTACCTCGGGCAGGTCGCGCGGGTGGTCGACGGGCAGGAGGAGCGCGAGTCGCTCGCGCTGGTCGACGGCGAGCGCGCGATCTCGCTCGACATCGTCAAGGCACAGGGCGAGAACACCATCGCCGTCGTCGACAACGTGCGCCGGATCGCGGCCGGGCTGCAGAAGCAGCTGCCGCCCGACGTGAAGATCGTCACCGTGCGCGATCAGTCGACCGCGATCCGCAACTCGGTGAAGAGCGTGCAGCGCAACATCGTCGAGGGTGCGATCCTGACGGTGGTGATCGTGTTCCTGTTCCTGTCGTCGTGGCGCTCGACGGTGATCACCGGGCTCACGCTGCCGATCTCGCTGATCGGCACGTTCCTCGTGATGTACGCGATGGGCTTCACGATCAACCTGGTCACGCTGCTGGCGCTGTCGATCTGCGTCGGCCTGCTGATCGACGACGCGATCGTCGTGCGCGAGAACATCGTGCGCCACCAGGCGATGGGCAAGCACCATCGCGTCGCCGCGCTCGAGGGCACGCGCGAGATCGGCCTCGCGGTCACCGCGACCACGTTCACGATCGTCGCGGTGTTCCTGCCGGTCGGGTTCATGGGCGGCATCATCGGCAAGTTCTTCAAGCAGTTCGGCGTGACGGTCGCGTTCGCGGTGATGCTGTCGATGTTCATCAGCTTCACGCTCGACCCGATGCTGTCGTCGGTGTGGAACGACCCGGACGCGCACGGCGCGCGCGGCAACGGGCCCGTGGCGCGGCTGCTGCGCGGCTTCGAGCGGCTGATGCGCCGGCTCGAGGACGGCTACGTCGCGGTGCTGCGCTGGGGCCTCGCGCATCGCTGGACGACGGTCGCCGGCGCGGTGCTGACGCTGGTCACGGCGCTCGGGCTCGCCCGCTCGGTCGGCTCGGAGTTCGTGCCGCAGCCCGACAACAACGAGATGTACCTGCAGTTCCACACGCCGGTCGGCTCCTCGCTCGAGCTGACCGCCGACAAGACGCGGCAGGTCGAGTCGGCCCTGCGCGAGTTCCCCGAGGTGGTGTTCACCTACGCGACGGTGAACACCGGCGCCGTGCAGGGCAAGAACTACGCGACGGTGTTCGTGCGGCTGAAGGACCGCACGCAGCGCGCGATGTCGGTCAAGCAGCTGGTGTCGCCCGTGCGCGCGCGTCTGGAGCGGATCGCCGGG
This sequence comes from Burkholderiales bacterium, assembly GCA_020248665.1. Lineage (GTDB taxonomy): Bacteria > Pseudomonadota > Gammaproteobacteria > Burkholderiales > Burkholderiaceae_E > UBA4615. The sequence goes on from JADCHE010000096.1 coordinate 39,618, forward strand.
ATCACGATCACCAACCTCGGCGTCTTCAGCACCTTCGGCAACAAGCAGATCGAGGTCAGCGTCCAGGGCCCCGACCAGAAGCAGATCGAGGCGCTCGCGGCGCGCGCGGTCGAGGCGATCCGCCGGATCCCCGGCATCGTCGACCTCGACACCAGCTCGAAGCCCGCGAAGCCGACGGTCGCCGTCGAGGTCGACCGCGCGGTCGCCTCCGACCTCGGCATCGGCGTCGCGCAGGTCGGCGCCGCGCTGAGGCCGCTGCTCGCCGGCGAGGTGGCGACCACCTGGAAGGCGCCCGACGACGAGAACTACGACGTGCGGATCCGCCTGCCGATGGAGGGCCGGCGGGACATCGAGGACCTCGCGCGGCTGACGGTCGCCTCCGCGCAGCTCGACGCCGACGGCGCGCCCCGGCTGGTGCCGCTGCGCCAGGTCGCGAAGCTCGTGCCCACCGAAGGCCCGACGCAGATCAACCGCAAGAACCTGACGCGCGAGGTGCTGATCACCGCGAACGTGTACGGTGCGCCGCCGGGGACCGTCGGCCTCGAGATCCAGCGGCAGCTCAAGGAGATACCGGTGCCGCCCGGCTTCGCGTTCGTCACCGGCGGCGCCACCAAGGACATGCAGGAGAGCTTCGGCTACGCGCTGCAGGCGCTGCTGCTCGCGGTGGTGTTCATCTACATGATCCTCGCCTCGCAGTTCCGCAGCTTCATCCAGCCGGTGTCGATCATGGCTTCGCTGCCGCTGTCGCTGATCGGCGTGATGGTGGCGCTGCTCGCGTGGCGCTCGACGCTGAACATGTTCTCGGTGATCGGCTTCATCATGCTGATGGGCCTGGTGACCAAGAACGCGATCCTGCTGATCGATTTCGCGAACCAGCAGCGGCGCGCCGGCGTCGAGCGCGGGCAGGCGCTGTTGGCCGCCGCCGAGATCCGGCTGCGGCCGATCCTGATGACGACGCTGGCGATGGTCTTCGGCATGCTGCCGCTCGCCGTCTCGACCAGCGAGGGCGCCGAGCAGCGGGCGCCGATGGCCCACGCGGTGATCGGTGGCGTGATCGCCTCGACCCTGCTCACGCTGCTGGTCGTGCCGGTGCTCTACGCCCTGCTCGACGACCTGGCCGAGGCGCTCGCCCGGCGCCGTCGGCGGGCGGGCGAGCCGGTAGAATCCGCTCCTCCGGCCTGAGGGAGAAGACGACAATGGACTTCGAACGCGCCCGCTACAACATGATCGAGCA
>JADCHE010000097.1 GCA_020248665.1 Burkholderiales bacterium
ACGCGTACGCGCTGCTGCCCGAGTCGGACCGCCGCGCCCAGCGGCCCGGGCTGATCATGTCGGCGATCTACTCCACGCTGCTCGAGGAGATCGAGCGCGACGGCTTCCTGGTGCTCGACCGGCGGACCTCGCTGACACCGATCCGCAAGCTCTGGCTCGCCTGGCGCACCTGGGTGACGGGACGGCCGCCGGGCTTCGAGGCGGCGAGGCGCGCGGCGGCGCGGCGGTGAGCGCGACGGCCGCGCACCGGCCGGTGCACGAGGCGATCGACGAGCCGGGCACGGGCCGCGGCGCGGTCACGACGGGAGGTGGCGACACGGACGTCCTGGTGGTCGGCGCGGGCTGGGCCGGCCTCGCCGCGGCGGTCGGGCTCGTCGAGGCCGGGCGCGCGACGACGGTGATCGATGCCGCGCCGCAGGCCGGCGGTCGCGCGCGCGCACTGACGCTCGAGCTCGACGGCGAGCGCGTCGAGGTCGATAACGGCCAGCACCTGCTGATCGGCGCGTACCGCTCGACGCTGGCGCTCGTCGCGCGCGTCGGCGCCGACCCGGACGCGGCACTCGCGCGCTCGCGGCTGCGGCTGTCGGGCCCGGGCGGCTTCGAGCTGCGCGCGGCCCCCCTGCCCGCGCCGCTGAACCTCGGCGTGGGTCTCCTCCGGGCGCGCGGCTTCCCTTGGCCGGAGCGGATCGCGATGGTGCGCGCGATGGCCGGCCTCGCGCGGCGCGGGCCCGCGTCGGTGCGCGACGGCGAGACCGTCGCTGGATGGCTCGCCGCGCAGCGCCAGCCTCCGGCCCTGGTCGATCGGCTGTGGACGCCGCTGTGCATCGGCGCGCTCAACACGCCGATCGAGCGCGCGTGCGCGCGGGCGTTCGCGCAGGTGCTGTGCGACGCATTGCTCGCGCGTGCGTCCGACGCCGACTTCCTGCTGCCGCGCGGCACCCTGGGCGACGTGCTGCCCGAACCGGCACTCGCCTGGCTGCGCGGTCGCGGCGCGACGGTGCGCCTTCGCACCGCATGTCGCGCACTGTCCCGCGAGGCCGACGGGCGATGGCGCGCCGACACCGCCGCGGGGTCGGTCCGCGCGCGGGCGGTGGTGCTCGCGGTGCCGCCGCCGCAGGTCGCGAGGCTGCTCGACGGCGCGGTGCCGGCGGCGCGGCTCGCGCCGTTCGACGCGTTCGAGCACGAGCCGATCGCCACCGTCTGGCTCGCGTGGCAGGAGCGGCTTGCGCTGCCCGAGGCGACGATGCTCGCCGAACGGGCCGGCGCCGGCGAGCACGGGCAGTGGCTGTTCGGCCGCAGGTCGCCGGCGGGCGGCGGGATCGGCGCGGTCGCGGGCGTCGTCGTCAGCGCCGCGGGGCGCCTCACCGAGCGGCCGGTCGAGCTCGCCGACGGCGTCGCACGCCAGGTCGCCGCGCAGCTCGGCCTGCCCCGCGCACGCCACGCCCGCGCGATCATCGAGCGCCGCGCGACGATCCGCTGCTCACCCGATCGGCCCCGCCTCGACACCGATGCGCTCGCCGACGTCGCACCGGGCCTCGCGCTCGCCGGCGACTGGAGCTGGCACCGCTATCCGGCGACGATCGAGTCGGCGGTGCGCAGCGGCGACGCGGCGGCGCGCCACCTGGTCACCGGGGTCGCGCCGCGAGCCTGACCGCGCGCGCGCCGCTCCCGCCGGCCGGCGCCCGGCACGCCACGCGGTCCGACCGGCCCGACGGGGCACCGCGCCTACCAGGCCGCCGACAGCGCCGCGTCGATCCGCTCGACCGCCACCACCTCGAGCCCCTCGATCGGCTTCTTCGGCACGTTGGCCTTCGGCGCGATGACCCGGGAGAACCCGAGCTTCGCCGCCTCGCGCAGGCGTTCCTGCCCGCGCGGCGACGGCCGGATCTCGCCGGCCAGCCCAACCTCGCCGAACACCGCGAGGCCGCTCGGCAGCGGCCGGTCCTTCAGCGACGAGACGATCGCGAAGAGCACCGCGAGGTCCGCCGCCGGCTCACCGATCTTCACGCCGCCCACCGCGTTGATGAACACGTCCTGGTCGAAGCAGGCGATGCCCGCGTGCCGATGGAGCACGGCGAGCAGCATCGCGAGCCGCGCGGGTTCCAGCCCCACCGACAGCCGGCGCGGGTTCGGCACGTGCGCGGTGTCGACCAGCGCCTGCACCTCGACCAGCAGCGGGCGTGAACCCTCCTGCGTGACCAGCACGCAGGAGCCCGCGACGTGCTTGTCGTGCTGCGACAGGAACAGCGCCGAGGGGTTCGCGACGCCGCGCAACCCGCGGTCGGTCATCGCGAACACGCCCAGCTCGTTGACCGCGCCGAAGCGGTTCTTGAACGCGCGGACCAGCCGGTACGACGAGTGCGTATCGCCCTCGAAGTACAGCACGGTGTCGACCATGTGCTCGAGCACGCGCGGGCCTGCGAGCGTCCCCTCCTTCGTCACGTGACCGATCATCACCACCGCGACGCCCGTCTGCTTCGCGAGCCGCGTGAGCTGCGCCGCGCAGTCGCGCACCTGCGCGACCGAGCCCGGCGCCGAGGTCAGCTGCTCGGTGTAGAGCGTCTGGATCGAGTCGACGACGATCACCGCGGGCTTGTTCGCCTCGACCCCGGCGAAGATGCGCTCGAGCCCGATCTCCGGCAGCAGCGGCACCTTCGAGCCGTCGACGCCGAGCCGGCGCGCGCGCAGCGCGACCTGCGCGGCCGACTCCTCGCCGCTCACGTAGAGCACCGGCAGCGACTGCGACAGGTGAGCGAGCGCCTGCAGCAGCAGCGTCGACTTGCCGATGCCCGGGTCGCCGCCGATCAGCACGACCGAGCCCGGCACGAGTCCGCCGCCGAGCACCCGGTCGAACTCCTCTGCGCCGGTCGAGAAGCGCGGCACCTCGGCGGCGACGACCTGGTCGAGCCACTGCACGCCGCCCGAGGCCGCGAGCGGCGCGAAGCGGTGACCGGCCGCGGCGGCCCGGGGCGGCTCGACGACGCCCTCCTGCAGCGTGTTCCACGCGCCGCAGTGCGGGCAGCGCCCGGCCCACTTCGGGCTGGTGCCGCCGCACTCGCTGCAGACGTACTGGGTGCGGACCTTCGCCACGCGTCAGTCGACCAGGTACATCGGCACGCGCGGCGCGACCGCGCAGAGCAGCTCGTAGCCGACGGTGCCCGCGCTCGCGGCGACCTCGTCGACCGGCACCCGCTCGCCCCAGAGCTCGACCGGCGTGCCGACGCCGGCCTCGGACACGGGGCCGAGGTCGACCGCGAGCATGTCCATCGACACGCGGCCCACGGTGCGCGTGCGGGTGCCGCCCACGTCGATCGGCGTGCCGGTCGGCGCGTGCCGCGGATAGCCGTCGGCGTAGCCGCAGGCGACGATGCCGACACGCATCGGCGCGTCGGCGACGAAGGTCGAGCCGTAGCCCACCGCGTCGCCCGCCTTCAGCGACTGCACCGCGATGAGCTCTGAGCGCAGCGTCATCGCCGCACGCAGCCCGAGCGCGGATGCGCCGCGGTCGGCGAACGGCGACGCGCCGTACAGCACGATCCCCGGCCGCACCCAGTCGCGGTGCGCCTCGGGCACATCGAAGATCGCGGCGGAGTTCGCCATCGAGCGCGAGCCCGACAGCTCGCCGGTCGCGCGGTCGAAGCGCTCGATCGCGGCCTGCGCGCCGCCCGGTCGGTCGGCGTCGGCGAAGTGGGTCATCAGCGACACCTTGCCCACGCAGGGCAGCGCTGCGAGCGCCTGCTGCAGCGCGGACGCCTCGTCGGGCGCGACGCCCAACCGGTTCATGCCGGTGTTCAGCTTCAGCCACACGTCGATCGAGCGGCCCTCGTGCGCACGCAGCCACGCGACCTGCCCGGCGTCGTGGACGACGAGCGACAGGCCGAGCTCCGCCGCGGTCGCGACGTCGGCCGGACCGAAGGCCCCCTCGAGCATCAGGATCGGACCCCGCCAGCCGAGCGCGCGCAGCCGTCGCGCGTTGTCGAACTCGACGAGCGCCATGCCGTCGGCCGCCGCGAAGCCGCGGATCGCGGCCGGCAGGCCGTGCCCGTACGCGTGGGCCTTGACGACCGCCCACACCCGCGTGCCCGCCGCCCGACGGCGGACGACGAACAGGTTGTGGGCCAGGGCGGAGACGGAAACGGAGGCGGAGACGGGACGCGGCATCGAGCACCTGTGGAGCGGATGCGGCATGGTATAACGCCCCGCGGAGACGGCTCGGATTCGATGAAACGCGGCTTCTACACGATCATGGCGGCACAGTTCTGTTCGTCGCTCGCCGACAACGCACTGCTGATCGCCGCGATCGCGCTGCTGGTTGAGATGCACGCGCCCGAGTGGATGAAGCCGCTCCTCAAGCTGTTCTTCACCGTCTCGTACGTGGTGCTTGCGCCCTTCGTCGGTGCGTTCGCCGACTCGATGCCGAAGGGCCGCGTGATGTTCGTGACCAACACCATCAAGGTCGTCGGCTGCGCGCTGATGTTCCTGACGGTACACCCACTCCTCGCCTACGCGGTCGTCGGCTTCGGCGCGGCCGCCTACTCGCCGGCCAAGTACGGGATCCTGACCGAGCTGCTGCCGCCCGAGAAGCTGGTCGCGGCCAACGGCTGGATCGAGGGCACCACCGTCGGCTCGATCATCCTGGGCACGGTGCTGGGCGGGGCGCTGATCAGCCCGGCGGTGTCGGCCTCGCTGCTGTCGCTCGACTTCCCTTCGATGGAGACCGGTATCGACACGCCGGCCGAGTCGGCGATCCTGGTGATCGCCGCGGTCTACGGGCTGGCCGCGCTGTTCAACCTGCGGATCCCGGACACCGGGGCGCGCTACGCGCACCAGGAGCGCAACCCGCTGAAGCTCGTCGTCGACTTCTGGCACTGCCTGAAGGTGCTGTGGCGCGACAAGCTCGGTCAGATCTCGCTCGCGGTGACCACGCTGTTCTGGGGCGCGGGCGCGACGCTGCAGTTCATCGTGCTGAAGTGGGCCGACGTGCAGCTCGGCATGCCGCTGTCGCGCGCCGCGATCCTTCAGGGCGTCGTGGCGCTGGGCATCGCGCTCGGCGCGGTGATCGCCGCGCGCTTCGTGCCGCTGAAGGGCTCGCTGCGCGTGCTGCCCTTCGGTGTCGCGATGGGCGTGCTGGTGCCGATGATGACGCTGGTGCACACGCTGCCGGTCGCGTACGCGACGCTCGTGCTGATCGGGGGGATGGCGGGCTTCTTCGTCGTCCCGATGAATGCGCTGCTGCAGCACCGCGGTCACGTGCTGATGAGCGCCGGCCACTCGATCGCGGTGCAGAACTTCAACGAGAACCTGATGATCCTCGCGATGCTCGCGCTCTACGCGGTGCTGATCCGGGCGGACGTGCACATCAACACGGTCATCGTGCTGTTCGGCTCGTTCGTGGCGCTGACGATGCTCGGTGTGATCCGGCTGCACCGGGCGAACCAGGCGCGTTTCGACTCGGTCGCGCTGATCGGCCAGGCGAGGCACTGAGCCGAGGTTGGCCCCCCCGGCGCCCGTGACGGCTCAGCCCATGGCGTCGAACGTGCGCCGCGCGAGCCGCAGGTCCGCCCACGACTTCGCCTTGTCGGGCAGCGTGCGCAGCAGGTAGGCCGGGTGGTAGGTCACCACCAGCGGCACCTCGACCTCGCCCGCACGGAATCGGTGGACCCGCCCGCGCAGGCTCGCGATCGACGCGTCGGTGTCCAGCAGCGACTGCGCCGCGAAGCGGCCGAGCGCGACGATCAGCGCCGGGCGGATCAGTTCGACCTGCCGCAGAAGGTACGGCTCGCACCGGGCCACCTCTCCCGGCTGCGGATTGCGATTGCCGGGCGGACGGCACTTCAGCACGTTGGCGATGAACGCCTCGGCGGGCCGGTCGACGCCGATCGCGGCGAGCATCTGGTCGAGCAGCCGGCCGGCCGGCCCCACGAACGGCTCGCCGCGCTCGTCCTCCTGCTCGCCGGGCGCCTCGCCGACCAGCATCCAACGAGCGGTTCGCGGGCCGACGCCGAACACCGTGTTGCGGCGCGTCCGACACAGTTCGCAGGCGAAGCAGCCGGCCACCGCATCCTCGAGCGAGGGCCAGGGGAGTCGCGCGATCACCGGATCGCGGCGCGAGGGCTCGGCCGCCGAGCGCGCGAGGGCGACCGGATCGGGTTCGGGTTCCGACACGGATTCGCGCGCAGGCTCCGCTGCGGCGGGCGCTGACCACGGCGCCTCGCCGAGCGGAGCGTCGACGGGACCGGGATCGTCCGGAGCCGTCGAAGCGGCGACGTCGTCTCCCGCACCGATCGCGGCGGGATCCCTCAGCCGCCAGACGGGACCGAGGCCGAGCGCATCCCAGGCCCTGCGCAGGTGCTCATCCACGTGCGGCCCCCTGCCGTTCGAGGCGCCGGATCATCACGATCGCGTCCTCGCGCGCGCCGTCGTGCGCCGGGTAGTAGCGACGCCGCAGTCCGACCCGCATGAACCCCTTGCGCTCGTAGAGCCGCAGCGCCGGCGTGTTCGACGGCCGCACCTCGAGCAGCATCGAGCGTGCGCCTCGCGCGCACGCGTCGCTCATCAGCCAGTCGAGCATGTCGGCACCGAGGCCTCGTCCCTGCACCGCCGCGTCCACGCTCAGGTTCAGCAGGTGCACCTCGTCGGGCAGCCACATCACGATCGCGTAGCCGAGCAGCGTGCCGGGCGCCTCGAGTGACTCGAACACCCAGCCGTCGTAGCCGGCCGCGAGCGAATCGGCGAAGTTCCCGTAGGTCCAGGGGAACGGGAAGATCCGCGCCTCGATCTGCGAGACCTGCGCGAGATCCGCGCGACGCATCGCGCGCGCGTTCCAAGCAGGCGGCGCGGCCCGCCCGATCGGCTCGGCGCTCACCGTGCCGTCCCGGCGGCACGCGCCGCGCGCAGCGCCGCCTGCTCGCCGACGTCGAGCGCGACCTTGTCGCGCAGATAGGTCGGCGCGGCGCGCGCGGCGTCGACCGCGAGGCCCACGCTCAGCCCAGCCAGCGCGAGCCGCGCGACGGCCGACGCGTCGGGCTGGATCGCCGTCCTCGCCCGCACCGCGCCGCGCCGCCGGGCCCACTCGCCAAGCGCCGGGTACGCGTCGAAGCCGTCACCCGCGAGCAGCGGCGTGCCTTCGTGCGCGTCGAACGCCTCGATGGCCCGCTCCGGCGGCGACAGCGCCGGCGCCTCCGAGGGCGACGGCCACGTGGCCCCATCGAACCGGTCGAACGCGGCGATGCAGACCTCGCCCATCCTCAGGTCGAGCGCGACCAGCACGCGTGCGGCCGAGCCGGGCGCGTCGAGCGAAGCCTGCAGGGCGAGCGTGCGCATCGCGTCGACCGGCACCAGCGGCACCGACCAGCCGAAACCCAGCCCCTGCGCGACGCCGCAGGCGATCCGCAGGCCGGTGAACGAGCCGGGGCCGCTGCCGAAACCGATCGCCGTGACCTCGCCGGCCCCGACGCCGGCCTCGTCGAGCACTCCGCCGAGCAGCCCGAGGACGTGACGCGAGTGGCCGTGTGTCATCGGCTCCGCGCGCTGCAGGGCACCCCGGGGTCCGAGCAGCGCGACCGAGCACAGCCCTGCGGTGGTGTCGATCGCGAGCACGGTCGGGCCCGCGCGGTCGGCGTCGCGCGGTGCGGGGTCGAAAGGCATCGGGCGATTCTATGCCAGCCATCCGCGCACCCGCGCCGCGGCGCGGGCCTCACGGACGCTGCTGTCGCAGCTCCTGGCGCAGCGCACGACGCTCGTCCGGCGACAGTCGGTGGCCGCCGCCCCACCCCGGGCCGCCGCCGTGGCCGGGCGCGGGCGCGTAGCCCGGGGGGGCGCCGTAGCCGGGAGGCGGCGCGTACGCGGGCGACGCCGGAGACGGGCCGCCCGCACCGGGCCCCCATCCGCCGCCGGTCGGCGCGGCGTAGCCGCCCCCCGGCGCGTAGCCCGGCGGCGGGCCCCAGCCGCCGCGACCGCGCTCCTCGCCGCGCCAGCGCTCGCGCTCGGCCTGCAGCTGCTGGCGCAGCTCGTGGCGCCGGGCCTGCCGGTCGGGGTCGCCTTCGCGGGCGAGCGCGGGCGTCTCGACGACCAGCGTCGCGATCAGCACTCCCGCCCCGCACAGCACACGACCCACGCGGCCCATCGGCACCTCCGTCGCGCCATTCTAGTCGGCGCCCCCGCGGGCCCCGGGCGGCCCGCGGGTAAGCGGCGTAACGCCGGGTAACCGGCGGTCGGACGGCACGCCTCGCCGCCGGCGGCCGGGCAGTATCATCGGACGACCTCCACCCCCGCCCGTGCCGATGAACACCGCGTCCAAGCGACTGCTCGTCGTCGACGACGACCCCAAGCTGCGCGACCTGCTCCACCGGTACCTGACCCAGCAGCAGTTCGAGGTCGCCCTCGCGCAGGACGGCCCGTCGATGAACCGGCTGCTGCAGCGCGAGCCCTGGGACCTGATCATCCTCGACCTGATGCTGCCGGGCGAGGACGGCCTGTCGATCGTGCGCCGGCTGCGCGGCGCGAACGACCGCACGCCGGTGATCATGCTGACCGCCAAGGGCGACGACGTCGACCGGATCGTCGGGCTCGAGATGGGCGCCGACGACTACCTGCCCAAGCCGTTCAACCCCCGCGAGCTGCTCGCGCGGATCAACGCGGTGCTGCGCCGCCAGCCCGCGCCCGACGCGCCCGGCGCGCCGGCCACCGACCTCGGCGAGGTGAGGTTCGGCGCCTTCGTGTTCGACGCCGCGCTGCGCACGCTCACCCGAGATGGTCAGCCGGTGCCGCTGACCAGCGGCGAGTTCTCGGTGCTCAAGGTGTTCGCGCGGCATCCGCGCGCGCCGCTGTCGCGCGAGAAACTGATGGTGCTGGCTCGCGGGCGCGAGTACGGCGCGTTCGACCGCAGCCTCGACGTGCAGGTGTCGCGGCTGCGCAAGCTGATCGAGGCCGACCCGGCGAACCCGCGTTACATCCAGACGGTCTGGGGCGTGGGCTACGTGTTCGTGCCCGACTGAACCGGTGGCGGCCCCGTCCGAAGCCGTGACGGCCCGGCCCGATCGCGCGGCGCCCCGCCGCTGGCGCGTGTCCCTCTTCTGGCGGACCTTCCTGCTGATCGCGGTCGTGGTGGCCGCGAGCCTGCTCGCGTGGCTGCAGGTGTTCCGCGCCGCGGAGCTGCAGCCGCGCGCCGAGCGCTTCGCCGGCGAGATCGCCTCGATCGTCAACCTGACCCGCGCCGGGCTGCTGAGTGCCACCGGCACCGCGCGGCTCGAGCTGCTCGGCGACCTCGCCCGCAACGAGGGCATCGCGGTGCTGCCGGCCGAGCCGACGGACCAGGCGATGCCGTGGCCCGACGACCGCTTCGGCGCGCCGTTCGAGGCCAAGCTGCGCGAGCTGCTCGGCCCGGAGACCCGGCTCGCCTCGCTGGTGAACGGCGAGACAGGGCTGTGGATCCGCTTCGAGATCGACGACGACCCGTACTGGATGCTGCTCGACCCGGCCCGCATCGCGCGGCAGACGAACCGCAACTGGCTGGGCTGGATCGGCATCGCGCTCGCGCTCGCGACCGCCGCGGCGCTCGCGATCAGCCGCGTGGTCAACCGTCCGCTCGCCAACCTCGCCCTCGGCATCGAGAAGCTCGCCCGCGGCGAGACCCCGCCGATGCTGCGCGAGGACGCGCCAACCGAGCTCGCCGCGGTCAACCGTAGCTTCAACCGGATGGCGGCCGACCTGGCCGCGCTCGAGCAGGACCGCGCCGAGGCGCTCGCCGGCATCTCGCACGACATCCGCACGCCGCTCACCCGCCTGCGGATGGAGATCGAGATGTCGCCGGTCGACGCGGCGACCCGCGAGTCCATGGCCGACGAGATCGACCGCATCGACGCGATCGTGCGCCAGTTCGTCGAGTTCGCGCAGCCGGCGGCGGCGCAGCCGCCCGAGCGCGTCGACGTGGGCCGTTCGGTCGAGTCGGTGCTCGACGGCTTCCGCCACGGACCGGATGCCGCGCGCCTCGCCATGTCCGCGTCGGTCGTCACGGGGACCGCCTGGCGCGGGGCGCCGACCGCGCTCGAGCGGATCGTCGCCAACCTCGTCGAGAACGCGCGCCGCTACGCGGCCGCGCCCGACGGCACCGTTCACGTCGAGGTCGCCGCCCGGAGGATCGGCCGCTCGCTCGAGCTCGTCGTCCGCGACCACGGCCCCGGCGTGCCGGCCGACCAGCTCGAGCGGCTCACCCGGCCGTTCACGCGGCTCGACACGGAGCGCAACACCCACGGTGGCTCCGGGCTCGGGCTGGCGATCGTCGCGCGCCTGGCACGTCGCCACGGCGGCGACCTGCGCCTGGAGCTCCCACCCGACGGCGGCCTGCTCGCCCGGGTGCGGCTCGGCGACGCTTCCACCTGAGCGCCGGCGACCGTCTCGCCGGTCGCGCCGATAGAGCACGACAATCCCCCGAATATCGACGTTCAATTGGCTAGAGCGCCTCGGGGGTCGCTACACTCTCGCAAGTCTCTGTACAGGACAGACGACGTCAGCCCCTCGTTGCACACGACAAGGAGATCACGATGCCCAGCCTTAAAGGCACGAAGACGCACGACAACCTGAAAGCCGCATTCGCGGGCGAGAGCCAGGCCAACCGTCGGTACCTGTATTTCGCGAACAAGGCCGACGTCGAAGGCCACACGGAGGTAGCGGCGCTGTTCCGCTCGACCGCCGAGGGCGAGACCGGCCACGCACACGGCCACCTCGATTACCTCGCCGAGGTGGGCGATCCCGCGACCGACCTGCCGATCGGCTCGTCCTCGAACAACCTGAAGGCCGCCGTCGCCGGCGAGACGCACGAGTACACCGACATGTACCCGGGCATGGCGAAGACCGCGCGCGACGAGGGCTTCGACGAGATCGCCGACTGGTTCGAGACGCTCGCCAAGGCCGAGCGCTCGCACGCGAACAAGTTCGCGAAGGCGCTCGAGCAGCTCGCCTGAGGCCCGGCGCTGCGCGACCGATCCCTGCGAGGGTCGGCGCGATCCGAACGGGGGAGCTCACGGGCTCCCCTTTTCGCTGGCGCACCTCCGGGAGCCCCGAATGGCCCCCGTCCGGTGCCCCGGCCTTCGACGACGACAGAGACGACGATGACCGCACGCGAAGGCTCGCTCGAAGCCCCCACCCGGCACCCGATCGACTGGCGCAACCCGGACTTCTTCGACACGGAGAAGGCCTTCGCCGAGATGGAGCGCGTGTTCGACATCTGCCACGGCTGCCGTCGCTGCGTGAGCCTGTGCAACGCGTTCCCGACCCTGTTCGACCTGGTCGACGAGGGCAAGACCGGAGAGATCGACGGCGTCGACAAGCAGGACTACTGGAAGGTCGTCGACCAGTGCTACCTGTGCGACGTCTGCTACATGACGAAGTGCCCGTACGTGCCGCCGCATCCGTGGAACCTCGACTTCCCGCACCTGATGCTGCGCGGCAAGGCGATCCAGTTCCGCCAGGGCACGCCGACCAAGTTCCGCGACACGACGCTCGCCTCCACCGACCGCAACGGCACGCTCGCCGGCATCCCGGTGGTGGTCAAGGTGGTCAACGCGCTGAACCGCAGCCCGGGCTTCCGCAAGGTCCTCGAGGACCGCCTCGGCGTACACAAGGACGCCTGGGTGCCCGACTTCACCTCGAAGCAGTTCCGCAGGACCGCGGCGGGGTCGGCGCAGCATCCGGTGCGCGACGGCGAGCGCACGCCCGGCAAGGTCGCGGTGTTCTCGACCTGCTACGTGAACTACAACGAGCCCGGCATCGGCCACGACCTGCTGAAGGTGCTCGACCACAACCGCATCCCGTACGTGCTGGTCGAGAAGGAGGCCTGCTGCGGGATGCCGAAGCTGGAGCTCGGCGATCTCGAGGGCGTCGCCGAGCTGAAGGCGCGCAACATCCCGAAGCTCGCCGCGCTCGCACGCGCCGGCTACGCGATCCTCGCGCCGATCCCGTCCTGCGGCCTGATGTTCAAGCAGGAGATCCCGCTGATGTTCCCGGAGGACGCGGACGTCAAGGCGGTACAGGACGCGATGTTCGACCCGTTCGAGTACCTGGTCGCGCGGAACAAGGACGGGCTGCTCGCGACCGACTTCAAGGAGGGGCTCGGCAATGTCAGCTACCACGTCGCCTGCCACCTGCGCGTTCAGAACGTCGGCCAGAAGACCCGCGAGATGCTCTCGATGGTGCCGGACACCTCAGTGCACACCGTCGAGCGCTGCTCGGGCCACGCGGGCACCTGGGGCGTGAAGAAGGAGTACCACGCGACCGCGATGAAGATCGGCCGCCCGGTGTTCCGCCAGATGGCCGAGCACCCGGCCGGCGAGACCCGCTGGGTCGCCTCCGACTGCCAGCTCGCCGGCCACCACATCGCGCAGGGCATGCAGGGCAAGGCCGACGGCAAGCTCGCCCACCCGATCACCCTGCTCCGCACGGCCTACGGCCTGCCGGACTGACCCCAGGAGCGCACGCATGACAGGAGTCGCCATGTCCCGGATCACCCGCGAATCGCTGATGACGCTCGAGGCGTACCACAAGGCGCGGCCCGAGTTCCGCCGCAAGGTCATCGCGCACAAGAAGCGCCGCACCGTGCCGCTCGGCGAGCACGTGACGCTGCTGTTCGAGGACGAGCTGACGATCCGCTACCAGATCCAGGAGATGCTGCGGATCGAGAAGATCTTCGAGGAGGAAGGCATCCGGCACGAGCTCGAGTCGTACGGGCCGCTGGTGCCGGACGGGCGCAACCTGAAGGCGACGATGCTGATCGAGTACGAGGATCCGACGGTGCGGCGCGCGGCGCTCTCGCGCCTGAAGGGCATCGAGCAGCGGGTGTGGCTGCAGGTCGAGGGCTCGCCGAAGGTGTGGCCGATCGCCGACGAGGACCTGGAGCGCGAGAACGACGAGAAGACCTCGGCGGTCCACTTCCTGCGCTGGGAGCTGACCGAGGAGATGGCCGCGGCGCTGAAGTACGGCGTCACGCTGTCGATCGGCGTCGAGCACCGGAACTACACCGAGACGCTCGCGCCGGTGTCGACCGACACGCGCGACGCGCTGGCCGCGGACCTCTCGTAAGGCGGCCGCAGCGCGCTCCCCGCGCGCGGCTCAGCCCGCGCGCGCGAGCAGCACCACCGCCTCGGCAGAGATGCCCTCGCCGCGGCCCGCGTAGCCGAGCCGCTCCGAGGTCTTGGCCTTCACGTTGACCCGCGACGCGGGCAGACCGAGGTCGGCCGCGATCGCCTCGACCATCGCCGCCACGTGCGGCGCAAGCCTGGGCGCCTGCGCGATCACCGTGCAGTCGACGTTCGCGGGCGTCCAGCCGGCGGCGCGCACGCGCGACGCGGCCTCGCGCAGCAGCACGCGGCTGTCTGCGCCGGCGAACCGCGCATCGGTGTCGGGGAAGTGGCGGCCGATGTCGCCGAGCGCCGCGCCGCCGAGCAGCGCGTCGGTGATCGCGTGCAGCAGCACGTCGGCGTCGGAGTGGCCGAGCAGGCCGGCCTGGTGCGGCACCACGACGCCGCCGATCACCAGTGGACGCCCCGGCACCAGCGCATGGACGTCCCAGCCGTGGCCGATGCGCCACGACGGTCCGCCCGCATCGGGCGCGTCCGAGCCGAGCGACGCGCGCATCGCCGTCAGGTCGTCCATCGTCGTCACCTTGAAGTTGCGCCGGGTGCCCGGCACCAGTCGCGGCGTCCGGCCCGCAGCCTCGATCGCGGACGCCTCGTCGGTCACCGCGTGATGCCGTTCGAGCGCGTGGCGCAGCACGCCGACCGGGAACACCTGCGGCGTCTGCGCCGCCCACAGCGCCTCGCGCTCGACCGTCGCGGCCGCGCGGCCCGACACCGCGCGCTTGACCGTGTCCGCGACCGGCAGCGCGAGGAGCGCGCCGACGCGCTCGCCGGCGACCGCGTCGCGCAGCGCCTCGAGCGACGCGTGTTCGACGCCCGGCCGCGCCGCATCGTGGACCCAGGCCCAGTCGTCGTCGCCCGCGCCGTGCCGCACCTGCAGCGCGACCAGCCCGCCGTGCACGCTCGCGCGGCGCGTCGCGCCGCCCACCGGCTCGACGGCGACGCGCGGGGACGCGAGACCGGGCAGCGTCGCCGCGACCGTGTCGTCCGGCGACACCACGACGAGCACGCGCTCGATCCAGTCGCATCCGAGCAGCGCGGCGACGGTGCGCTCGAGGACCGTGGCGCCGCCGAGTTCGAGGTACTGCTTCGGTCGGTCGGCGCCTAGCCGCGTGCCGGAGCCGGCGGCAGGCACGACCGCGAAGTGCCGCGGGGTCGGCTCGGCATCATCGGAAGCGGGCATGGGTCGGTGCGGGGCGCGCGGTTCGCGAAAGCTACAATTGTACGTTTCGCACCCGCCCGCCGTTCCGCTTGGACGCCACCTCCCTCGCTGCACCCGACCATGCGCCCGCCACCGCCGCGCCGGCGGACGTCGCCGCCGGCATCCCCGAGCCGGGTCCCGGCGCCGTCAGCACGCTGCCGCCCACGCACGGCTCCGGCGACGCGCTGCTGCTGGCCGCGCTCGCGTCGCGCCACGCGGCGCAGGGCCGGCTGCTGGTGGTCGTCACCGCATCGGCGCTGGACGCGACGCGGATCGCCGACGAAGTGCGCTGGTTCGCGCCGGCGATGCGCGTGCGCACGCTCGCCGACTGGGAGACGCTGCCCTACGACGCGCTCTCGCCCCACCAGGACCTGGTCTCGGACCGGCTGGCGACGCTCTACGAACTGCAGGGCCGTCGCGTCGACCTGCTGGCGATCGCCGCGACGACTGCACTGCACAGGCTCGCGCCGGCGTCCTTCGTCGCGGCGCACACCTTCACCTTCGACAAGGCGCAGACGCTCGACGAGGCCGGGCTGCGCGCGCAACTCGCGCTCGCCGGCTACGAGCATGTCTCGCAGGTGGTGCGACCGGGCGAGTTCTGCGTGCGCGGTGGGCTGATCGACCTGTTCCCGATGGGCTCGGCACTCCCCTATCGGCTCGACCTGTTCGACGACCAGGTCGAGTCGATCCGCGCCTTCGACCCGGACACGCAGCGCAGCCTCTATCCGGTCGATACAGTCCGGATCCTCCCGGGCCGCGAGTTCCCGATGGACGAGGCTTCGCGCACCGCGTTCCGTGGCCGCTGGCGCGAGCGCTTCGAGGGCGATCCGTCGAAGGCGGGGCCGTACCGCGACGTCGGCAACGGCATCGCGAGCGCCGGCATCGAGTACTGGCTGCCGCTGTTCTTCGAAGGCACGGCGACGCTCTTCGACTACCTGCCGCCCGACGCGCTGATCGCGACGCACGGCGACGTCGAGGGCGCGGGCCGGCGCTTCGCCGACGAGACCGCGCAGCGCCACAAGTTCCTCGCGCACGACGCACAGCGCCCGCTGCTGCGGCCCGAAGAGCTGTTCCTCGGCGTCGAGCCTTGGTTCGTCGCGGCGCGCGCGTTCGGCCGCTACGCGCTGCGCGAGCCCCGCAGCGCGCTGTCGATCGCCGACGACGGGCCACCGCCCGCCGCAACCGCCGACGACGCGCCCGCCGCGCGCCGCGCGCCGCACTCCTCGCCGCTGCCGCCGCTCGGCGTGGAGCGCCGCGCCGACGCGCCGCTCGCGCGCCTGTCCGCCTGGCTGGACTCGACCGACGACCGCGTGCTGATCGTCGCCGAGTCGGCGGGCCGCCGCGAGACGCTCGCGCAGCTGCTCGGCGAGCACGGCATCGCTATGCCGCAGGTCGACGACTGGGCGTCGTTCTCCGACAGGCCGCTGCCGCGCGCGCTCGGCATCGGCCCGCTGGCCGAGGGCTTCCGGCGCAGCGGCGCGCCGGGCCTCGCCGTGGTCACGGAGTCCGAGCTCTTCGCGGGCGCTGCGAAGCGTCGTCGCGGGCGTCGCCAGGAGGCGACGACCGACGTCGACGCGATCATCCGCGACCTGTCGGAGCTGTCGGTCGGCGACCCGGTCGTGCACGCCCAACACGGGATCGGCCGCTACCGCGGCCTGGTGAACCTCGACCTCGGCGACGGCCAGACCGAGTTCCTGCACCTGCAGTACGCGAACGACGCGACGCTCTACGTGCCGGTCTCGCAGCTGCACCTGATCGGTCGCTACTCGGGTGCCTCGCCCGACGAGGCGCCGCTGCACGGACTGGGCTCGGGCCAGTGGGAGCGCGCGAAGCAGAAGGCCGCCCGGCGCGCACGCGACACTGCGGCCGAGCTGCTGAACATCTACGCCCGGCGCGCCGCGCGCCAGGGCCACGCCTTCCGCTTCGACGCGCGCGACTACGAGGCCTTCGCCGCGGGCTTCGGCTTCGACGAGACCCCCGACCAGCTCGCCGCGATCCACGCGGTCACGCAGGACCTGGTGTCCGGCAAGCCCATGGACCGGCTGATCTGCGGCGACGTCGGCTTCGGCAAGACCGAGGTCGCGCTGCGCGCCGCGTTCGTCGCGGCCGCCGACGGCAAGCAGGTCGTCATCCTGTGCCCGACCACGCTGCTCGCCGAGCAGCACCACGAGACCTTCAAGGACCGCTTCTCGAACTGGCCGCTCCGCCTCGCCGAGCTGTCGCGCTTCCGCAGCCCGAAGGAGGTCCGCGCGGCCCTCGACGGCCTGGCCGACGGCTCGATCGACATCGTCATCGGCACCCACAAGCTGCTAGGCAAGGAGGTGCGGTTCAGGCGCCTGGGCCTGGTCATCATCGACGAGGAGCACCGCTTCGGCGTCCGCCAGAAGGAGGCGCTGAAGGCGCTGCGCGCCGAGGTCGACGTGCTGACGCTGACCGCGACGCCCATCCCGCGCACGCTCGCGATGAGCCTCGAGGGCATCCGCGACTTCTCCGTCATCGCCACCGCGCCGCAGAAGCGCCTGGCGATCAAGACCTTCGTGCGCCGCGAGTCCGACGGCACGATCCGCGAGGCGCTGCTGCGCGAGCTGCGCCGCGGCGGGCAGGCGTACTTCCTCCACAACGAGGTCGAGACGATCGAGAACCGCCGGCAGATGCTCGAGAAGCTCGTGCCCGAGGCACGGATCGTCGTCGCCCACGGCCAGATGCACGAGCGCGATCTCGAGCGGGTGATGCGCGAGTTCCACGCGCAGCGCGCGAACGTGCTGCTCTGCACGACGATCATCGAGACCGGCATCGACGTGCCGACCGCGAACACGATCGTCATGCACCGCGCGGACAAGTTCGGCCTCGCGCAGCTGCACCAGCTGCGCGGCCGCGTCGGGCGCTCGCACCATCAGGCCTACGCGTACCTGCTGATCCCCGACGAGGGCGCCATCACCAAGGACGCGACCAAGCGTCTGGAGGCGATCCAGGCGATGGAGGAGCTGGGCTCCGGCTTCTTCCTCGCGATGCACGACCTCGAGATCCGCGGCGCGGGCGAGGTGCTCGGCGACTCGCAGTCGGGCGACATGCAGGAGGTGGGCTTCGGCCTCTACACCGAGATGCTGAACCAGGCGGTGCGCTCGCTGAAGGCCGGCCGCGAGCCCGACCTCTCCGCGCCGCTCGAGGCGGTCACCGAGATCAATCTGCACGTGCCCGCGCTGCTGCCGACCGACTACTGCGGCGACGTGCACGAGCGGCTGACGCTGTACAAGCGCCTCGCCAACTGCGCGTCGCAGGACACGCTCGACGGCATGCAGGAGGAGCTGATCGACCGGTTCGGAAAGCTGCCCGAGCCGGCCCGCGCGCTGATCGACACGCACCGGCTGCGGATCCAGTCGGCGCCGCTCGGCGTCGCGCGGATCGACGCGTCGTCGGAGGCGATCGTGCTGCAGTTCGTACCGGCCCCGCCGATCCCGCAGGAGCGGATCATCCGCTTCATCCAGTCGCGCCGCGACGTCAAGCTCTCCGGCCCGGACCGGCTGCGCTTCACGCTGAAGACGCCCGACCTCGGGCAGCGCGTGCAGCGGATCCGCGAGTTCCTGAAGGCGCTCGGGGGTTGAGCGGCGCGTCCGCGAAGGCCCCCGCGTCCCCGCACGCCCGCAACGGCAACAACCCGCCTCCATGACCCGACTCGTCGTCCAGCACCCCGCCCTGCCCGACACCGCGGTCGCGGCCTTTGCCGACGCGGTCGGCATGGCGCCCGCGGTCCGTGCCGGCGCCCTCGCCTGCTGGCCCGACGCCGCGATCGACGGCGCGCGAGTCGGCGAGCTCGCCGATTCGCTCGGCGTCGACGCCGAGATCGTGCGGCCCGGGCTGCGGTTGGCCGACTTCCGGCTCGCCGCGTTCGACATGGACTCGACCCTGATCACGATCGAGTGCGTCGACGAGATCGCCGACTACGTCGGCCGCAAGACCGAGGTCGCCGCGATCACCGAGGCCGCCATGCGCGGCGAGATCGCCGACTACGACGAGAGCCTGCGCCGACGCGTCGCGCTGCTGGCCGGCCTGCCCGAGTCGACGCTCGAGCGCGTCTGGGACGAGCGCGTGCGCCTGTCTCCGGGCGCCGAGGCGCTGACCGCCGCGCTCGGAGCCGCAGGACTGCACCTGCTGGTCGTCTCCGGCGGCTTCACCTTCTTCACCGAGCGCCTGAAGCGCCGCCTTGGCCTCGACACCGCGCGCTCGAACGTGCTCGAGGTCGTCGACGGACGGCTCACCGGCCGGCTGCTCGGCCCGATCGTCAACGCCGAGCGCAAGCGCACGATCGTCGAGCAGACCTGCGCGCAGCTCGGCTGCACGCCGGCGCAGGCGATCGTCGTCGGCGACGGCGCCAACGACCTGAAGATGATGTCGATCGCCGGCCTGTCGGTCGCGTTCCACGCCAAGCCGATCGTGCGCGACGAGACGACGCACGCGATCAACCACTGCGGGCTCGACGCGATCCTCGCCTTCTTCGAGCGGTAGGCATTCGCCGCGATCGTCCCGACCTGTCGATCCCGAGCAAGGCCGCGCGGTCGAAGGTCCCCTGTGCTGGTCCAGGCGCGCACGGATGCCGACCGTGGCGGTCGCGGCCGGAGCACGGAAAGGGATGTCACGAGGCATCGACGCGCACGATCGATCGGCACGGGAACGGCCGCGGCCGACGCCGGCCGGCGGGCCGCCGGCCACGTCGAGGACACGCGACGGGACGCGACGCACGTGTATCGATGACGACGGCGAGACCCCGGGTCCCGCCGCCCCGCGCTCAGGCGGGCTCGGGCACCGACGGCAGCCCCGCGAGCGCCATCGCGAGCTCCTTCTCGTCGTACTGCTGGTCCTTCAGCTTGCCGGCCGCGTAGTCGATGTAGGCCTGCATGTCGAAGTGGCCGTGGCCGCAGAGGTTGAAGAGGATCGTCTCCGAGCGCCCTTCCCGCTTGCAGCGCAGCGCCTCCTCGATCGCGCCCTTGACCGCGTGGTTCGCCTCCGGCGCCGGCACGATGCCCTCGGCCCGCGCGAAGGTCACGCCGGCCGCGAAGCACTCGGTCTGGTGGTAGGCGGTCGCCTCGATCAGCCCGAGCTCCTTCAGGTGCGACACCAGCGGCGCCATGCCGTGATAGCGCAGCCCGCCCGCGTGGAAGCCGGGCGGCGTGAAGGTCGACCCCAGCGTGTGCATCTTCGCGAGCGGCGTCATGTGGCCGGTGTCGCCGAAGTCGTAGGCGTACTTGCCGCGCGTCAGCGACGGGCACGCGGCCGGCTCGACCGCCACGATGCGCGCCTTCTTCCCGCCGCGCAGCCCGTCGCCGATGAACGGGAACGCGATGCCCGCGAAGTTCGAGCCGCCGCCTGTGCAGCCGACCACGACGTCCGGCCACGCGTCGGCCATCCGCATCTGCTCCATCGACTCCAGGCCGATGATCGTCTGGTGCAGCAGCACGTGGTTCAGCACCGAGCCGAGCGCGTACTTGGTGTCGTCGCGCTGCGCGGCCACCTCGACCGCCTCGGAGATCGCGATGCCGAGCGAGCCCGGGTGGTCGGGGCGCTTCTCGAGCACGCTGCGGCCATAGGCGGTCTCGGCCGACGGTGACGCGAGGCAGCGCGCGCCGTAGGTCTCCATCAGCGCGCGGCGGTACGGCTTCTGGTCGTACGACACCCGCACCTGGAAGACCAGCACCTCCAGGCCGAACAGGCTGCCCGCGAACGCGAGCGACGAACCCCACTGGCCGGCGCCGGTCTCGGTCGACAGGCGCTTCACGCCCGCTTCCTTGTTGTAGAACGCCTGCGCGACCGCGGTGTTCGGCTTGTGCGAGCCCGCGGGGCTCACGCCCTCGTACTTGTAGAAGATCTTCGCCGGCGTGCCGAGCGCCTTCTCGAGCCGATGCGCGCGGTACAGCGGGCACGGCCGCCATAGCCGGTACACCTCGCGGACCGGCTCGGGGATCTCGACCTCGCGCTCGGTGGTGACCTCCTGCATGATCAACGCCATCGGGAACAGCGGCGCGAGGTCGTCGGGCCCGACCGGCTGCATCGTGCCCGGATGCAGCACTGCGGGAAGCGGCTTCGGCAGGTCGGCCTGGATGTTGTACCAGCGCTTCGGGATGCGGTCCTCGGTCAGCAGGTACTTGGTCGACTCGGTCATGTCGGTCTCCTCCACGTGAATGCCCGTCAGACCGTGATGATGCCCGCGCCACGTCCGACCGCGCAATCGGCGGCGCAGGTGCGCCGGCCATCGGCAAGACCAATCAGCACGGGCAATCGCGAGAGCTTTCCCGGACAATGGTCGGCGCCGTCCGATGCGTTCGCGCACGCCCGGTGCGCGCAGCGACGCCCGCACGCCCCGGTACGCCCGCGTGCGCGGGTCGTGTGCTGCGAACCGTCGCAAGGCATCGCTCCGGCGCCCTCGCCCGTGTCCCTCCAATTCAACGATCGGCAACCGTCCAAGGAGTCCGCCATGCCTCAGTCCGCCACGCTCGACGCGCCCTCGCTGTCCCCTGCCGTACCCCGCGACGGGATCGAGCCCTATGCGCTGCACGTCGCGTCAGGCCGCGAATGGGAGCGCGAGATCGACGACCTGCGCATCGCCTCCTACCGGACCGCCGGCTACTTCAAGCTGCCCGACCCCGACACGGTGCGCCGGCGCACCGACCCGGACGATTCGCTGTGCCTGCTGCTGCGACAGGGCGCGGTGCTCTCGGCGACCGTCCGTCTCGCCTACGTGCGCGACCGCGCGGCCGCCGAGGCGGTGCTGCAGGGTCCGGTGCCGCTCGACACGGACGACTTCCCGTCGATCACGCTGTGCCGCGGGGCGACCGATCCGCGACACCGCGGACGCGGCCTGATGTCGCTGCTGGTCGCGGTCGGCGTCGCGATCGCGCACCGCGCCGGGCTGCGCAGCGCGATCGGCATGCAGGCCGACGGCACGCCGCATTACCGCGAGATGACGCGCGCCGGCTGGCGCAGCCGCGACGTCGCGACGCGCTTCGCGCGCAGCGTGTCGTTCGAGACGCCGACGATGAAGTTGGTGCACCTGCACAGGGCGGAGATGCCGCAGAGCATCGAGCACTCGAACCGTCGGCACGCGCAGACGCTCGCGCCATCGAGGGCCGAGCCCGCGATCGAACGGTCGGCGATGCTGCTGGGCCGCATGGCGAGGCCCTGATCGCGGCATGGCGCGGTACACTGTTGCGCGCGATGCTCGATCCACGGACCGCACGACGACTGCACGACGCCTCGAAGGGCGGCTGCGATGCCTGACGGGGCGCCGCAGGCGGACGCCGACGACGAGGCCCTGCAGGCCGCGTTCCGGCTGCTGCCCGCGCCGGCCGCGATCCTCGACGCGTCCTTCCGCTTCGTCACGGTCAACGCCGCGTTCTCGACCGATTTCGAGTATCGCCCCGAGGAAGTGGTCGGCCGCAAGGTCGAGACCCTCTACGACGACAGCCTGCACGAGGTCTCGCGCCACGCGCAGCAGCTGATCTGCGAGGACCCGGCCCCGTCCTTCCGCTTCGAGCGGGTGGTCGTCACGCGCTCGGGCCGCCGGCTGGACGCGGCGGTGCGCACGACCGCGCTGTCCGAAGGCCCGGCGCGCCGCTACGTCGCGCTGTTCGAGCAGGTCGCCGAGGCGCACCGCACCGAGCGGATGCTGCTGAGCCGCGCCGAGATGTTCCGGCTGATGGTGGAGCGCTCGCCGCTGCCGATCTCGGTCCAGGACCGCGACTGGCAGCTGGTGCTGGTCAACGACGCGTACTGCACCTTCACCGGCTACCAGCGCTCCGAACTGCTGGGCCGCGACCCGTCCTACCTGCTGCATCCGCCCGAGGAGATCGCGAGGCTGCCCGCGCAGCGCCGGGCGATCATGAACCTCAACATCGACGACTTCCCGCACCACCACGTGATCCGCGAGCTGGTGCGACGCGACGGCAGCCGGGCGCGCTACCACGGCTCGCTCAGCTTCTCGCGCGGCCCCGCGGGCGAGCCGCTCTGGTGCGCGACGCTGATCGACCTGAGCACGCTCGACGAACTGCGCGGCCGGCTGTCCGAGCAGACCGAGCTGGCCCACGCGATGAGCCAGCGCTTCGACCGGTTCTCTTCGCTGACCCACGACGGCATCGCGATCGTCGAGCGCGCGAGCGACCGGATCGTCCACGTCAACCGCTCGCTGTGCGAGCTGCTCGGCGTCGATCGCGCGGCGCTCGAGGGCGCCCCGATCACCTCGGTCTGGGCCGGCTTCGTCGACGGGGACGCCGACCGGATCGCCGTGGTGCTCGCCCGCACGTTCACGCAGTCGCACTCGGGCACGACGATCCGGCTGCAGCAGGGCGACACCGCGGGCCGCTGGATCCGGCTGCGGGCAGTCTCCGGCGGCATGCACCAGTCCGAGTACTACCTGATGTTCGAGGACATCTCCGACTCGGTCGAGCAGCAGCGCATCCGCGACCGCGAGGCCGAGACGCAGGTCACGACGATCGTCAGCGAGGTCCACCACCGGATCAAGAACCACCTGCAGGGAGTGCTGAACCTGCTTCAGCCGCGCGCGAGCGCGGACGAGGTGTCCAACGAAATGATCCTGCGGGCCGCGACCCAGGTCGCCGGCATCGCGCACATCCACGGCATCCTGATGAGTTCGCCGGAGCGCGCGCCGCTCACGCGGATGGTCGTCGCGATCGCCGATGCGGTCTCCGCGCTGTGGCACGTGCCGGTCGTCACCACGGTCGTCGATGCGCCCGAGGCGCCCGCCTACGCGGTGCCGGAGAGCGAGTCGGTCCCGGTCGCGCTGATCGTCAACGAGCTCCTTGTCAACGCGATCAAGCACCGCAGCGGACCGGGCCCGGTGAACGTGGACGTCGAGCCGCGGCAGGACGGCGTGCGGGTGTGCATCGACAATCCCGGCACGCTGCCGCCGGGCTTCGACGCCGCGACGCGCGCGACCGCCTCCGGCCTCGGCCTGGTGCGCAGCCTGATCGGACGGACCACGACGCGGCTGTCGATCGAGTCCGAAGCCGGGCGCGTCACCTGCCGCCTCGAGCTGAGCGCACCGATCGTCATGTCCTCGGGCCGCGCGCCGAGCCGCGACTGAGGCCGGTGTGCAGGCGCCCGCACGCCGCGGCGTCGGTGCCTCGCGGGGTTCGTCCCGGCGAGGTGCGCGCGCTCGGCGCGCGCCGGCGGCGATCGTCATCCGCAGGATCTCGACGTGCTCGCGTGCGCCGGCGAGCAGGAACGCACTGTCGCGGATCGCGTCCTGCACGTTCGGTTCGGCGCCGGCCTCGAGCAGCCGGCGCGCAGCCTCCGGGTGGTTGCCCTGGGTCGCCGCGAGCAGCGCGGTGCGACCGCGCGCGTCGCGGGCCTTCGGACTCGCGCCGGCGGCGAGCAGGCGTGCCACAGCGGGGGCGTCGCCGCGCGCCGCGGCGTCGATCAGCGCGGCGTCGGGGCCGGCGGCCACCGGGTCGGGCGCCTGCGCGACGGCACGCACCGAGAGGGCCGCTCACGCGACGCACGCGCACGCGGCGCCGAGCACCGCGCAGCGACGCGGGCTCGCCACTCGCGCGGCGGTGCGCACGCCGCGACGCCCGAAGCGCGACGTCGGCATCGCGCTCACGCGCGGCGAACCGCCCGCGCCCGGCGCGGCCCGGCCGGCGCGCCGGCACCGCCGTCGACCACCACCCCGCTCAGATCGTGCGCGTCCGAGCCGTCGATCGCGACGTCCAGGAACGCGCCGACCTTCAGCGACGGATGCGGCGCGACGTGGACCACGCCGTCGATCTCCGGCGCATCGCCCGCGGAGCGCGCGATCGCGCCCTCGGGCCCGGCCGCATCGACCAGCACGCGCTGCAGCGTGCCGACCTTGCGCTGCAGGCGCCGGCGGCTGATCCGCTGCTGGACCTGCATGAAGCGCTTGCGCCGGTCCTCGCGGACCTCGTCCGGCAGTGCGCCGTCGAGTTCGTTCGCGGACGCGCCCTCGACCGGCGAGTATGCGAAGCAGCCGACGCGGTCGAGCTCGGCCTCCTTCAGGAACGCGAGCAGCGCGTCGAACTGCGCCTCGGTCTCGCCGGGAAAGCCGGCGATGAAGGTCGAGCGCACGGTGAGCTCGGGCACCACCTTGCGCCATCCCTGGATGCGCTCGAGGTTGCGCTCGCCGCTCGCCGGACGCTTCATGCGCTTCAGCACCTCGGGGTGCGCGTGCTGGAACGGCACGTCGAGGTATGGCAGCACCAGGCCCTCGGCCATCAGCGGCAGTACCTCGTCGACGTGCGGGTACGGGTAGACATAGTGCAGCCGTACCCACGCGTCGTGCTCGCGCGCGGCGAGGCCCAGCTCGCGGCACAGCTCGGTCATCCGCGTGCGCACCGGCCGGCCGTCGACGAAGTCGGTGCGGTACTTGATGTCGACCCCGTACGCGCTGGTGTCCTGCGAGATCACCAGCAGTTCCTTGACGCCGGACTTCAGCAGCGCACGCGCCTCGCGCACCACCTCGCCGATCGGCCGCGACACCAGGTCGCCGCGCATCGACGGGATGATGCAGAAGCTGCAGCGGTGGTTGCAGCCCTCGGAGATCTTCAGGTACGCGTAATGCCGCGGCGTGAGCTTGACGCCCGCTTCGGGTACGAGGTCGACGAACGGGTCGTGCGGCCGCGGCAGGTGCGCGTGCACGTGGCCCATCACCTCCTCGAGCGCGTGCGGCCCGGTCACCGCGAGCACGCTCGGGTGGACCTGCGCGACCAGGTTGCCGCCGTCGGCGCCGGCCTTCGCACCGAGACAGCCGGTGACCACGACCTTGCCGTTCTCGGCGAGCGCCTCGCCGATCGCGTCGAGCGACTCGCGGACCGCGTCGTCGATGAAGCCGCAGGTGTTGACCACCACGAGGTCGGAGTCGTGGTAGCTCGGCGCAATGACGTAGCCCTCGGCGCGCAGCTGGGTCACGATGCGCTCAGCGTCGACGAGCGCCTTCGGGCAGCCGAGCGAGACGAAGCCCACGCGCGGCGGCTCGGCCACCGCGGGCGTGCGGCGGGTCGCGGCACGGGGCCGCTTGAGGGAAACGGGGGACATCGCGGGCGGGTCCGGGGACCCGGATCGGGAAAGTCCCGATTCTAGCGCGCTACTTCTTGCCGCCCTCGCCCGGACCGGTGCCGCCGCCGGGACCGCCCGGGGGCGCGCCCGCACCGGGGAACGGGAAGTTCTGGAACACCGACCGGGCCTGCTGCTGCATCTGCTCCTGCATCTGCACGAACAGGTTCTTCGACTGGTCGATGTAGTGGCTCATCATCCCCTGCATCATCGGCGTCTGGACCTGCATGAACTGCGCCCACAGTTCCGGGCTCGTCGGCAGGTTCTTGCCGTCGTAGAACGCCTTTGACTGCTCCTGGAACGTGTTCTGGATATCGACGAACGCGCCCATCGACTTCTCGAGGTACGCACCCATCATCCCCTGCATCGCGTGCCCGTAGAAGCGGATGATCTGGGAGAGCATCTGCGAGGTGAACAGCGGCGCGCCGCTCGCCTCCTCCTCGAGGATGATCTGCAGCAGGATGCTGCGGGTCAGGTCCTCGTCGCTCTTCGCGTCGACGACGCGGAAGTCCTCGTTCTCGAGCACCAGCTGCTTGACGTCCGCGAGCGTGATGTACGCGCTGGTCTGGGTGTCGTACAGCCGGCGGTTCGGGTACTTCTTGATCAGGCGGCTCGAGGTGGCCATGTCGTCTCCAGGAACGTCGCCCGGCGCCGGGGCCGGCGCCGCAGGTCGTCGCCCGGGGGCGACGACCGGCGCGTTGCGGCGCATCATCCCATATGGAGACCGCCGTTGCACGAGAAGTCCGCCCCGGTCGTGTAGCCGGCGTCGTCGGTCGAGAGCCAGCCGCAGATCGAGCCGATCTCCTCGGCACGGCCGAGGCGCTTGACCGGGATCGTCGCGATGATCTTCTCGCGGACGTCCTCCCGGACGGCCATGACCATGTCGGTCGCGATATAGCCGGGGCTGACGGTGTTGACCGTCACGCCCTTCCCCGCGACCTCTTGCGCGAGGGCCATGGTGAAGCCGTGCATGCCCGCCTTGGCCGCCGAGTAGTTGGTCTGCCCGAACTGGCCCTTCTCGCCGTTGACCGACGAGATGTTGATCACCCTGCCCCAGCCCTTGTCCATCATCCCGTCGATGACCTGCTTGGTGACGCAGAACAGGCTGTTCAGGTTGGTGGAGATGACCGCGTTCCAGTCGTCGAGAGACATCTTGCGGAACGCGCCGTCGCGGGTGATGCCGGCGTTGTTGACCAGGATGTCCGGGTTGCCGTGCTCGGCCTTGACGCGGTCGAAGGCCGCCTTGGTCGAGTCCCAGTCGGAGACGTTGCCGACCGACGCCCAGAACGTGTAGCCGTCCTTCTTCTGCTCGGCGAGCCACTTCTCGTGGTCGCGGGTCGGACCGCAGCCCGCGATCACCTTGTAGCCCATGTCGTGGAACTTGCGGCAGATGGCGGTACCGATGCCGCCCATGCCGCCGGTCACGTATGCGAGCTTGCTCATCGTCGACGTCTCCTCGCGCCCTGCTCGGGCGATGTGGGTTCAGGAAGGATGCTTGAAGGGGATCGGCGGCGCGGCGTCGGGCTTCGCCTTCACCTTGACATACCGGCCGGGCGCCGGCTCGAGCGGCGGGTTGGCGGCATCGCCGAGCTTCGTCGGCGCTGGCCTCGCCGGGCCCTTGAAGGCCTCGAGCCACCCGGCCCAGTCGTTCCACCAGCTGCCCGGATGCTCGGTCGCGCCGGCCAGCCAGTCGTCGGCCGACGCCGGCAGACGCTCGCCCAACCAGTAGCTGCGCTTGTTCTTCGAGGCCGGATTGATCGCGCCGGCGATGTGCCCCGACGCACCGAGTGCGAAGCGCAGCCGGTTCGACAGCAGCCGCGTCGAACCGTATGCCGCCCGCCAGGGCACGATGTGGTCCTCGCGCGCGCCGAACACGTAGGTCGGCACGTCGATGCGGCGCAGGTCGATCTTCTCGCCGACGCAGGTGAGCGCGTCGGGCACGCGCAGCTCGTTCTGCAGGTACATGTGCCGCAGGTACCAGCAGTAGAGCGGGCCGGGCAGGTTCGTGCTGTCGGAGTTCCAGTACAGCAGGTCGAACGGCGGCGGGTCCTCGCCCTTCAGGTAGTTCGCGACGACGTAGTTCCAGACCAGGTCGTTCGGGCGCAAGAACGAGAAGGTGGTGGCGAGCTCCTGGCCGGTCATCAGGCCACCGTCGCCCAGCGTCTGCTCGCGCCACGCGACCTGCGCCGGGTCGATGAACACGCCGAGCACGCCCGGCTCCTCGAAGTCGAGCAGCGTCGTCATCAGCGTCAGCGACTCGACCGGCTTCTCGCCACGCGCGGCGAGCGCCGCCAGCGAGGTCGCGAGGATCGTGCCGCCGACGCAGAAGCCGAGCGCGTTGATGGTCTCGCTTCGCGAGATCGCCTGCACGCGACGGATCGCCTCGACGACACCGCGCTCGATGTAGTCGTCCCAGGTGAGCTGTCCGTGCTCCGGCTGCGCGTTCAGCCACGAGACCAGGAACACCGTGTGGCCGCGCGCGACCGCATGCGCGACGAACGAGTTCTCGGGCTGCAGGTCGAGGATGTAGAACTTGTTGATGAACGGCGGCACCAGCATCAGCGGCCGGCTGCCCACGGTCGGCGTGGTCGGCGCGTACTGGATCAGCTCGATCACGTCGTTGCGGAAGACCACCGCGCCCTTGGAGGTGCCGACGTTTCGGCCGACCTCGAAGGCGTCCTCGTCGGTCATCGAGATGTGGCCCTTGCCGATGTCGGCAAGCAGGTTCTCGATGCCGTGGCGCAGGCTCTCGCCGTTCGAGTCGAGCAGCTTCTGCTGCGCCTCCGGGTTCGTCGGCAGGAAGTTCGACGGCGACAGCGCGTCGACCCATTGCTGCGTGAAGAAGCGGATCCGCTCGCGGGTCTTCGCGTCCGCATCGACCGAGTCGGCCATGCGCTGCATGAAGTCGGCGTTCAGCAGGTAGAGCGCGGCGCTCCACGCGAACGGCGCCTGCTTCGACCAGGCGGGGCTCGAGAAGCGCTTGTCCGGCAGCGCGGGCACGCCGCCCTCGGGCTTGAGGAAGTCCGACCAGAGCTGCTGGAGGCGCGTCGCGTACTCGTTCTGCAGCGACATCAGCTTCGAGGGGTCGATCGACCACATCGGGAACGCGCCGGCCGCGACGGCGGCGAGGTCCTTGATCGGCTCCGGGCTGACGGGCCGGGCGCCCGCGCGGGGCGC
>JADCHE010000098.1 GCA_020248665.1 Burkholderiales bacterium
GTCGGCGAGTCCGGCTCGGGCAAGTCGGTGATCGCGTTCTCGGCGATGGGGCTGCTGCCGAAGAACCTGCCGGTGACGAGCGGCTCGATCACGCTGCAGGGCGAGGACGTGACCCGCGCCTCCGAGTCGCGGCTGCGGGAGCTGCGCTGCACGAAGATGGGCATGATCTTCCAGGAGCCGATGACCGCGCTCAATCCGGTCATGCGCTGCGGCGACCAGATCGACGAGGTGCTCGCCGAGCACACCGACCTGT
Organism: Burkholderiales bacterium; assembly: GCA_020248665.1. Lineage (GTDB taxonomy): Bacteria > Pseudomonadota > Gammaproteobacteria > Burkholderiales > Burkholderiaceae_E > UBA4615. The sequence continues at coordinate 254 of JADCHE010000098.1, forward strand.
CGGCCGCGCAGCGGCGCGCGAAGATCATCGAGATGATCGAGCAGGTGCACCTGCCCGATCCGCCGCGGATGTACGAGTCGTTCCCGCACCAGCTCTCGGGCGGCCAGCGCCAGCGGATCATGATCGCGATGGCGCTGATCCTGAACCCGGCGCTGCTGATCGCCGACGAGCCGACCACCGCGCTCGACGTCACCACGCAGGCGCAGATCCTGAAGCTGGTGAAGGAGATGCAGGCCTCGCACGGCACCGGGGTGCTCTTCATCACGCACGACTTCGGCGTCGTCGCCGAGATCGCCGACCGGGTCGCGGTGCTCAAGCACGGCCAGCTGGTCGAGATGGGGCCGACGCGCGAGATCCTGCGCTCGCCGAAGCAGCCCTACACGCAGATGCTGATCCGCTCGGTGCCGGGCCACGAGCCGCCCGACCGGCCGCCGGCACCGGAGGGCGCGCCGACGGTGCTCGCCACCGACGCGCTCGAGAAGACCTACGGCAATGCGGGCCTCTTCGGCCGCGGCCGGGTCGTCAAGGCGGTGCAGGACGTGAAGATCGAGATCCGGCGCGGCCGCACGCTCGGCATCGTCGGCGAGTCCGGCTCGGGCAAGTCGACCGTCGCGCGCTGCATCGCGCGCCTGATCGACCCGACCGGCGGGCAGATCCGGCTCGCCGGCACCGACATCGCGTCGATGCCGGCCGGCCGGCTGCGCGAGCTGCGCCGCAAGATCCAGATCGTCTTCCAGGACCCCTACCGCTCGCTGAACCCGCGGCGCACCGTCGGCCAGTCGATCGTCGAGGGGCCGATGAACTACGGCACCTCGCACGCCGACGCGACGAAGCGGGCGCGCACGCTGATGGAGCTGGTGCGCCTGGACCCGGAGTCGCTCGACCGCTTCCCGCACCAGTTCTCGGGCGGCCAACGTCAGCGCATCTGCATCGCGCGCGCGCTCGCGATGGAGCCCGAGCTGCTGATCGCCGACGAGGCGGTCTCGGCGCTCGACGTGTCGGTGCAGGCGCAGGTGCTGACGCTGCTCGCCGACATCCGAGACCGGCTCGACCTCGCGATGCTGTTCATCACCCACGACCTGCGCGTGGCCGCGCAGGTCTGCGACGACGTGGCGGTGATGTCGAAGGGCCGGATCGTCGAATACGGGCCGGCGACGCAGGTGTTCCGCACGCCGCAGCACGAGTACACGAGGGCGCTGTTCGAGGCGGCGCCGGGGCGCGGGTTCGAGTTCGGGGCCGAGCGGGCGGCATGACGACCATCCAGTGGGTCAGCGCGGCGATCTTCGCGATCGCGGTCGCGCACACCTTTTCCACCAAGCTGTTCGAGAAGCTCGCGCACCGCCAGCCCAACCACGCGGGCGTCTGGCACCTGCTCGGCGAGGTGGAGATCGTCTTCGGCTTCTGGGCGATGGTGCTGATCGTCGCGCTCGCGATCGTGGCGACACCGGGCGATGCGATCGGCTACCTCGACGCGCGCAACTTCACCGAGCCGATGTTCGTGTTCGCGATCATGGTGATCGCGGGCACCCGGGCGATCCTGCAGCTCTCGCGCGCCGGCGTGATCGCGGTCGCGCGCTTCGTGCCGCTGCCGGGCGCGGTCGGCTTCCACTTCGTCGCGCTGTCGGTGGTGCCGCTGCTCGGCTCGTTCATCACCGAGCCCGCGGCGATGACGCTCGCCGCGCTGATGCTGCGCGACCGGATCTTCGGCGCCGCGGTCTCGCAGAAGCTCAAGTACGCGACGATCGGGACCCTCTTCGTCAACGTGTCGATCGGCGGCACGCTGACCTCGTTCGCCGCGCCGCCGGTGCTGATGGTCGCCGCGAAGTGGAACTGGGACAGCTGGTACATGCTGTCGCACTTCGGCTGGAAGGCGGCGATCGCGGTGATCGTCAACGCGCTCGCGGTCGCGCTGATCTTCCGCGCCGAGCTGTCGAAGCTGCAGCGCACGGTCGCCGAGAAGTCCGAGACGGTGCCGTTCTGGGTCGGCGCGATCCACGTGGCGCTGCTCGCCGGGGTCGTCGCGCTCGCCCACCATCCGGCCGCGTTCATGGGCCTGCTGCTGCTCTTCATGGGCATCGCGACCGCGTACCCGCAGTTCCAGGACCGGCTGATCCTGCGCGAGGGGTTGCTGGTGGCCTTCTTCCTCGCCGGCCTGGTGGTGCTCGGCGGCCAGCAGCAGTGGTGGCTCGAGCCGCTGCTGCACAGCATGGACGACGTCACGGTGTACTTCGGCGCGACGGCGCTGACCGCGATCACCGACAACGCGGCGCTGACCTACCTCGGCTCGCAGGTCGAGGGGCTGTCCGAGTCGTTCAAGCAGGCGCTGGTCGCGGGCGCCGTGACCGGCGGCGGCCTGACCGTGATCGCCAACGCGCCGAACCCGGCCGGTTTCGCGATCCTGCGCAGCCGCTTCGAGGACGGTGCGATCTCGCCGCTCGGGCTGTTCGTCGCGGCGTTCGGGCCGACGCTGGTCGCGATCCTGGCGTTCAGGGTGCTCTGAGGCGGTCGCGGCGCCGGGGTTCGGCCCGGGGCGCCGCGGCGTTGCACGAGACAGGTGGGCACGATCCGCCTACGATCGTCCCGGGGCCCCCGCGGCCCGGGGAGACCACGATGACGCCGTCCGTCCGCGCGACCGCGCTGCTGCTCAACGTCGCGCACGCGCTCGACCACCTGTTCCTGCTGATCTTCGCGACCGCGGTGGTGGCGATCGCGGCCGACTTCGGCATCGCGCGCTGGGAGGACCTGATGCCGTACGCGGCCGGCGCGTTCCTGCTCTTCGGGCTGGGCTCGCTGCCCTCGGGCCGGCTCGGCGACCTGTGGGGGCGGCGGCGGATGATGCTGGTGTTCTTCTTCGGCATCGGCGCGGCGGCCTGCCTCGCCGCGGCCGCGCAGTCGGCCTGGCAGCTCGCCGGTGCGCTGGTGCTTGTCGGCGCGTTCGCCTCGATCTACCACCCGGTCGGGATCCCGATGCTGGTCGAGCGCGCCGAGCGCCCGGGCATGACGATCGGCGTCAACGGCCTGGCGGGGAACCTCGGCGTGGCCGCGGCCGCGGTGGTCACCGGGCTGCTGGTCAAGTGGTTCGGCTGGCGGGCGGCGTTCGTCGTGCCGGGCCTGGTGTCGATCGCCTGCGGCATCGCGTTCGCACGCGTCGCGCCGCACGAGGGCGAGGCGCCCGCCAAGCGCACGCGCAAGGCGGCGGTCGCGCTCGGCCCCGCAGAGCTCGCGCGCGCGTTCCTCGTGATGACCGCGGCCGCGATCACCGGCAGCCTGCTGTTCAACTTCACCACCAACGGCAACGGCCCGCTGCTCGCCGAGCGGATGGCCGGCATCGCGTCGGACCCGGCCTGGCTCGGCGCGCTGCTCGCGGCGGTCTATGCGATCGGCTCGCTCGCGCAGCTGCTCGTCGGCCGGCTGATCGACCGCGTAGAGCTCAAGCCGCTGTACCTGTCGATCGTGCTCGCGCAGGTGCCGGTGCTCGCGGCGGCGGCGTTCGCGCAGGGCTGGGTGTTCTACGCGCTGCTGGTGGTGTCGATGGCACTGGTCTTCGGCGCGATCCCGTTCACCGACGCGATGATCGTGCGCTACGTCGACGACCGGATGCGCTCTCGGGTGAGCGGCATGCGGCTCGCGGTGTCGTTCGGCGTCAGCTCGACCGCGGTGTGGCTGCTCGGGCCGCTGGTCAAGGCGGCGGGCTTCGGCACGCTGCTGCTCGCGATGGCCTGCATCGCCGGCGCGACCGCGTTCGCGGTGCTCTGGCTGCCGCGCGAGCGGGGCGCGGACGCGGCGGCGAAGGCCGCCGAGCCCGCGCGCTGAGGGTGCGGCGCGGCGGCCGCAGGGCCGGTCAGCGCCGCGGCCCTCACTTCGCCATCGAGATCCCCGAGAAGTTCTGGAACCAGTTCTGCGCCTGCACGAAGCCCTGCACCTTCGGGCTCATCGCGCGGGCGTTGACGTCGTGGGTGACCATCACGAAGAGCTGGTCCTCGACGAACTTCTCGTGCAGCTTCTGCAGCGCCGCGGTCTGCGCGGCCGGCTCGAAGCTGGTCTGCGCGGCGGTCAGCAGCGCGTCCATGTCCTTGTCCTGGTACCAGCCCCAGTTGGTGCCCTTCGGCGAGACCAGGTCGGACTTCACGTGCCGCACGAACGCGGTGAACGGGTCCTGGATGAAGTAGCTGTAGTTCAGCGCGACCGCGCCGCGGTTGGCCGGGTCCTTCGCGCCGCCGCGCCAGGCGCCGAGCAGCGCGTTCCACTCGAGCACCTCCAGGTCGACCTTCACGCCGACGTCGCGCAGGTTCTGCTGCAGGAACTCGTTCATCGCGATCGGCTGCATCATCCCCGAGCCCGATGACGGGATCAGCACCTTCAGCGCCAGCGGCTTCGCGGCGGTGTAGCCGGCTTCGGCGAGCAGCTTGCGCGCGGCGGCCGGGTCGTGCCGCAGCGGCGTCGCCTTGCCGAACCACGCGTGCCCCGGCGGCATGAAGCCCTTGGCCGGCAGCGACAGGCCACCGAGGAACTGGTTGAGCCCCTCCCGGTCGATCGCGTAGTTGATCGCCGCGCGCACCTTCGGGTCGCGGAACGGCGAGCCCTCGAGCATCGACAGGTGCCAGACCCAGTTGTGCGGATAGCTGTTGGTGACGATCCGCATGCCCGCGCCCTTCAGGCTCGCGACCGCGTCGGGCGGCGGCGCCTCGATCCAGTCGACCTGGCCCGAGCGCAGCGCGGCGACCCGCGTGTTGGCCTCGGGCAGCGGCACCAGCACCAGCTTCTCGAGCTTCGGCACGCGGGCCTTGTCCCAGTAGTCGGGGTTCGGCACCAGCTCGGCGCGCTCGCGCGGCGTCCACGCGACGAGCTTCCACGGGCCGGTGCCCGACGGCGCCTTCGCATACGCGTTCCAGTCGCGGCCGACCTTCTCGAAGTGCGCGGGCGAGGACATCGGGATCCACGCGAGCTGGTAGGGCAGGAACGCGTCGGGCTCCTTGGTGACGATCTCCACGGTGGTCGCGTCGATCGCCCGCGACGACGCGATCGACGGGATCCGCGAGCGGCCCTGCGCGGCCTGCTTCGGGTCGAACTGCGGCGACTTCTCGTCGAGCAGCTTCGCGATGTTCCAGACGACGGCCTGCGCGTCGAAGGTCGAGCCGTCGTGGTACTTCACGCCGGGGCGCAGCCTGAAGGTCCACTTCGTGCGGTCCTTGGGGTCGGCCGACCACGACAGCGCGAGCCCGGGCACCAGCGTCGAGGGCTTGTCCGCGCTCGACAGGTCCCACATCACCAGCTGGTCGTAGACGGTGTTGGCCATGAAGCGCTGGCCCTCGCCGCCCTGGTCGGCCTGGCCGGTGGTGAGCGGGATGTCGGCCGCGGTCATGCCGATCCGCAGCGTGCCCTGGCCGAGCGCGGCGAGCGGCGTCGCGCACGCGGCCGCGAGCAGCGCGGCGACGAAGGCGGCACGCGGACGGCGGCCGGGTCGGGCCGCCGGGGCGGACCGGGCGGCAGAAGCGGCGCAATGGGGGCTCGGGGTCATCGGGGGCTCCGTGGAAGGGCGGCCGACCCCGCCCAGCACCGGGTTGGTGCGAGACGCGACGGCCGCGCTCACCCGCGCAAGGGCCGTGCCATCTCGGCGGGGTCGACGCCCGCGCTGCGGCCGGCACGCGCGTCTCGGCCGCTCTGACGGACGGGCCCCGGACGATCAGCCGCGGCGCCGGACGCTGACCTCGCCGGCGACCACACGCTCGAGCGTCCCGTCGGGCCGTTCTACGCGCAGCGCGCCGTCGTCGTCGACGCCGCGTGCGACGCCGGGCTCGCGCGTGCCGTCGCCGCGGAGCAGGTCGACCGGCGCGCCGTGCAGCGCGTCGAGCGCGCGCCAGCGCGCGAGCCAGGGGCGCACGCCGTCGCGCGGGAAAGCCTCGAGCACGTCGGCGAGCGCGTCGGCGAGCGCGCGCTCGAGCGCCTCGCGCGGCGGCACCGCGCCGTCGGCGAACAGCGCGCCGGCCGGCTGGCCGACGCGCTCGGCCGACAGCGAGGGCGACGGCGCGAGGTTCAGGCCCACGCCTGCGACGACGCGCTGCAGCGCACCCTGGTGGCGCGCCTCGACGAGGATGCCGCCGACCTTCGCCGGCCCGTCCGGCGCGTCGACCTGCAGGTCGTTCGGCCACTTGAGCCGCGCGGGCGCGCCGTGGCCCGCGAGCACGTCGGCGACCGCGACGCCGATCGCGAGCGGCAGGCCGAGCAACGATGCGCCGTCGGCCTCGCGCTCGATCGCGACCGAGAGCGCGAGCGAGCGCGAGGCGTCGCCGAGCCAGCCGCGCCCGTTGCGCCCGCGACCTGCCTCCTGCACCTCGGCCGCGAGCGCGCACGGCTCGGCCGGCCGCGCGCCGAACGGCCGGCGCATCAGTTCGCTGTTGGTCGAGTCGATGCGCGCCACGCGCTCGAACCGCGACGGATCGATCATGTAAGCTCTCCGGATCGGATCCGCCATGTCTACCACGTTCGACGCGTCCCCCGGCCCGGGCCGCGGGACGGCGCTGATGCGCGCGCTGGGCCTGCTGTTCGCGGCCGCGATCGCGTTCGCGACGCTGTATCCCCTGGTCGACTGGCGGCTGCGCGCGACAGGCGGCTTCGCGTTCCTGCTCGGCGGGCTGCCGCGCTACTGGACCTGGTTCGACGTGCTCAGCAACGTGCTCGCCTACGGCGTGCTCGCACTGCTGCTGACGCTCGGCTGGCTGTCGCGCGCGAGGCCGTGGGTCGCGGTCGCCGCGGTCACCGTCGCGGGCTCGCTGCTGTCGCTGTCGCTCGAAGCCGCGCAGAGCTACCTGCCGGCGCGCGTGCCCTCCCTGCTCGACTGGTTCGCCAATACGTTCGGCAGCGCAGGCGGTGCGTGGCTCGGCGCGACGCTGAACCGCGCCGCGCAGCGTCCCGACCGGCCCGCGGTACCGGTGCGCGAGCGCTGGTACGAGCAGGGCCCGCCGATGGGCTGGGTGCTGCTGCTGATGTGGCTGTCGGCGCAACTCGTGCCGCAGCGGCTCCTGTTCGCGACCGGCCACGTCGAGCCCGCCGCGCAGCGGCTGCTCGACCGCGTGTGGCCGGTCGACACGCCCGACCTGTCGATGCTCACCGGACGGCTCTGGGGCGGCGTCGCGCCGACCGGCTACGGCGTGGCGATCGAGGCCGGCGTGGTGGTCTGCGCGGCGTGCACGGTGGGCGCGCTCGCATTCGCGCTGGTGCACGGCCCTCGGCGGCGGCTCGCGCTCGTCGCGTGCATCGCGCTGGTCGCGGCCGGGCTGCGCACCATCGCGACCCAGATGGTCTACGGGCCGGCGGCTTCGTTCGCGTGGCTCACGCCTGGCGCGCAGGGCGGGCTCGTCGTGGGTACCGTGCTGCTCTACGGGCTCGAGACCCTCGGGCCGCGCTGGCGAGCGGTCGCCGGCATCGTGACGGCCGCAGCGGGCGTCGTGCTGGTCAACCTCGCCCCCGAGGACCGCTACTTCGAAACGATGGTCGCGGGCATGCAGGCGGGACCGCTGTCGAACCTGCACGGCCTGCTGCGCGCGGTGTCGTTCGTCTGGCCGATGCTCGCGATCGTCTGGTTCTGGCGCCGCGCGGGGCGGGCTGGAGCACGATCGCTATAATCGGTCGGCTGCCCGCGCGGCTCGGCTGCCCGCGCGGCTTCGTTCCGCGCGCCCCTGCGCGCGGGGCCCGGTTCGCCGGACCGCGCCGCCCCACGCCGGACCCGCCCCCGTGAGCCACTACGCCAAGCACATCTTCTTCTGCCTCAACCGTCGCGACGACGGCCGCGCATACTGCGCCGAGCACCGCGCCGAGGCGCTGCAGGGCTACTGCAAGGACCGCGTGAAGGCGCTCGGCCTCGCCGGGCCCGGCAAGGTCCGCGTCAACAAGGCCGGCTGCCTCGACCGCTGCGAGCTCGGGCCGGTCGCCGTCGTCTATCCCGAGGGCGTCTGGTACGCCTTCGTCGACGAGCAGGACATCGACGAGATCGTCGAGAGCCACCTTCGCGACGGCAAGGTCGTGGAGCGCCTGAAGCTCGACTGATCGATGAACCCGTCCACCCGCAGCGTCACCGTCGACGGCCCGGCCGGACGGATCGACATCGCGGTCGACCGACCGGACGAGGGGTCGCCGCGCGGCCTCGCGGTGATCGCGCACCCGCACCCGCTGTACGGCGGCACGCGCGACAACAAGGTCGTGCAGACGATCGCGCGCGCACTGCTCGCGCTCGGGCACGCCTGCTGGCGGCCGGACTTCCGCGGCGTCGGCGCGACCGAAGGCGCCTACGACGAGGGCCGCGGCGAGACCGAGGACCTGCTCGCGGTGGTCGCGGCCGCGCGCGCCTCGGAGCCGGGTGGCGACGCGCTGCCGCTGGTGCTCGCGGGCTTCTCGTTCGGCAGCTTCGTGCAGTCGCGCGTCGCGCGCCGGCTGGCCGAGGCGGGCACGCCCGCGTCGCGGCTGGTGTTCGTCGGCACCGCCGCGTCGCGCTTCGCGGTCGAGCCGGTGCCCGCCGACACGATCGTGATCCACGGCGAGGTCGACGACACGGTGCCGCTGTCGTCGGTGCTCGACTGGGCGCGGCCGCAGGAGTTGCCGGTCTTGGTGATCCCCGGGGCGGACCACTTCTTCCACCGCAAGCTGACCGGGCTCAAGCAGCTGCTGGTCCGCGAGTTGCGCTGAGTCGATGCCCGAGCCGCTGCCCGACGCCGTGTACGCGAAGACCCCGCAGGGCAGCGACGAGGTCGCGACGCGCCGGCACGGTCTGGCGATGCGCGTGCGCCAGCTGCTGATCCTCGTCGACGGCCGCAGGAGCGTCACCGACCTCGCGAAGCTGGTGCCGGAGAAGGACCTCGTCGCGCACCTCGCGCTGCTGGAGGACCAGGGCTTCGTGGTGCGCGCCGACGTGCCGCCCGCCGACGTGACGGCGGCCGCGCGTGCGCCGGTCGCGGCCGCGGGGGGCGCCGCACACGTCGCCCCGCCCGCGCCGGGGCAGGAGGCCGGCGCGCCGCTCGGGCTGATCGCCGGCGCGCGGCTCGCGCCCGCGGCCGACCCCGACCCGGCGACGCGGCCCTGGGACACCGGGACGCCGGTCGCGGGACCGGCCACACCCACCGCGGCGCCGGCCACGCGACCCGGCGGGCCGGATACGCGGATGCGCGCGGCGGCCGCGGCGCCGCAGCGCCGCGACCTGGAGACGCTGCGCCGCGCGGTGGTGCGGCAACTGGTCGATGCGATCGGCCCGCACGCCGACGACATGGCGGTGCGCATCGAGCTCTGCCGCTCGGTCGACGAACTGCGCCAGATCCTGCCCTCGGCCGCCGGCCTGGTCGAGGCGATCCGCGGCCGCGCCGCGATGGCCGAGTTCTTGCAGCGCGTGGGGAGCCTGTGAGCCGATCCGAGACGCTCGATCCCCGCCTCGTCTACGGCAAGACCGCCGCGGGCGTGTCGGAGGTCGAGCACCGCAGCGATGCGCTGTCCCCGCCCGCGCGCCGGCTGCTGGTGCTGATCGACGGCCGCCGACCGCTGGCCTCGCTGCCGGCGGCCGTGCGACCCGGAGAGTTGCCGAAGCTGGTCGAGGAATTGCTGGCGCTCGGCCTGATCGCGCTGTCCGGCATCGTCGAGGAACTGCCGGCGGCCAACGAGCTGCGCGACCCGCGGCTCGAGGAATTCAAGCGTCGCATCGACGGTGCGGTGACGCGCGAGCTCGGCCCCGCCGGCCGGGTGCTCGAGGCGCGGCTGCAGGACTGCGTGAACATGACGGTGATGCGCGGCGTGATGCGCGAGGTCGTCGAGCTGGTCCGCGTGCGCGCCGGCGACGCGGCCGCCGCCCGCCTGGCGAGCACCGCACAGGCGGCGGCACGGGCCGGGGCCGAGCGCGGCGGCGAGGCGGCCGCGCCACGCCCACCCGCCGGCTCGCCGCCCGCCGACGCCGCCCGGCCGAAGGGTCGCGCGGACGGGAAGTCCTGAGCCGGCCCGACCGTATAATCCGCGGCCTTTCCCGACCACTTTCACGTTCCGCCAGGAACGGGAAGGATGCACGCTCCATGGCCCTCCGCCGCACCCGACTCACGCCCGCCGTCGCGCTCGCCGTGGCCCTCCTCGCCGCCGCGCCGCAGGCGGGAGCCCAACCGAAGGGCAAGGCGCCCGCCGCCGCGCCGGCGCCCTCGGGGGCTGCCACGTCGCCGACCGCCGCGACCCAGGGCCTGTCGCTGCAGGGCGCGCCGCAGATCGCCGCGAAGTCCTGGCTGCTGGTCGACGTCACCACCGGCCAGCTGCTCGCCGCGAGCGAGCCCGACATGCGGGTCGAGCCGGCCTCGCTGACCAAGCTGATGACCGCCTACATGGTCTTCAACGCGGTCAAGGAGAAGAAGCTCGCGCTCGATGCACGCCCGCCGGTGTCGCCGGTCGCATGGAAGGCGATCGGCTCGCGGATGTTCGTCGACCCGGCCAAGCCGGCGACGATCGAGGAACTGCTGCGCGGGCTGATCGTCCAGTCGGGCAACGACGCGGCGATCATCCTCGCCGAGGCGCTCGGCGGCAGCGAGCAAGGGTTCGCGACGCGGATGAACCGCGAGGCGCAGCGCCTCGGCATGCGCAACTCGAACTTCACCAACGCCTCGGGCCTGCCCGACGCGCAGCACTACTCGACCGCGCGCGACCTCGCGATCCTCGCGTCGCGGCTCATCGACGAGCATCCCGACTTCTACAGGATGTACTCGGAGCGCGAGTACACGTACAACAACATCAAGCAGCCGAACCGCAACCGGCTGCTGTTCATCGATCCGAGCGTCGACGGCGTGAAGACCGGCCACACCGACGCGGCCGGCTACTGCCTGATCGCGTCGAGCCGGCGCGAGCAGCCGGGCCAGGGCTTCTCGCGCCGCCTGCTCAGCGTGGTGCTCGGCACCGCGTCGGAGTCGGCGCGCGCGATCGAGTCGCAGAAGCTGCTGAACTACGGCTTCGCGAATTTCGACGTCGTGCGGCTCTACCAGAAGGACCAGCCCGCGGCGAACTACCCGGTCTGGAAGGGCGCGGCCAGGGAGGTCAAGGCCGGCTTCGCGAACAGCGTGCTGGTCACCGTCGCGCGCGGCTCGGGCGATCGCGTCAAGGGCGAGATCGAGCGGACGCAGCCGCTGATCGCGCCGATCGACAAGGGCCAGCGCATCGGCACGCTGCGCGTGCGGCTCGACGACAAGGTGATCGCCGAGCAGCCGCTGATCGCGCTCGAGCCGGTCGCGCAGGGCGGATGGTTCGGCCGCGCGTGGGATACGATTCGCCTCTGGTTCAAGTGACCGGCATGAGCGTCGCACGATCGCATCGGAGACGCTCGCGCCCCCTCGGGGGGCCGGGCCGCAGGCCCCGGGGGGCATCATGACCGACGAGCAGATCGTCTACCTGAACGGCGAGTTCATGCCGCTGGCCGAGGCCCGCGTGCCGGTGCTCGACCGCGGCTTCATCTTCGGCGACGGCGTGTACGAGGTCGCCCCCGTGTACGGCCGCGTGCCGTTCCGCTGGACGCAGCACCACGCGCGTCTCGTGCGCAACCTCGGCAAGCTGCGCATCGATGACCCGATGGACGCCGCCGGCTGGCGCGGGCTCGTCGACGCGCTCGTCGCGCGGCATCCGTGGGACGACCAGTTCGTCTACGTGCAGGTGACCCGCGGCGTCGCGAAGCGCGACCACGCGTTCCCGAAGGGCGTGCGGCCCACGGTCTTCGCGATGTCGAGCCCGCTGCCGCCGATCCCGGCCGAGCAGATCGAGCTCGGCGTCGCGACGATCACGCTGCCCGACGAACGCTGGCTGCACTGCGACATCAAGTCGATCTCGCTGCTCGGCAACGTGCTCGCGCGGCAGGCAGCGGTCGACGCGGGCGCGGCCGAGTGCGTGATGTTCCGCGACGGGTGGCTGACCGAGGGCTCGTCGAGCAACGTCTGGGTGGTGCGCGACGGCCGCGTGCTCGCGCCACCGCGCGACAACCTGATCCTCGAAGGCATCCGCTACGGTCTGCTCGAGGCGCTGTGCGCGGCCGAGGGCGTGCCGTTCGAGGTCCGCCCGATCGCGCGCGACGAGGTGACCTCGGCCGACGAGCTGATGCTGTCGTCGGCGACCAAGGAGGTTCTGCCGATCACCCGGCTCGACGGCCGGCCGGTCGGCGCGGGCGTGCCGGGACCGGTGTACCGCCGGCTGCACGCGGCGTACCAGCGCGCGAAGGCCGCGAGCACGGCCGAGGCCGCCGGGCGCGCGGCGCGCTGACGCGCCGCGCATCCGAATCCGGGAGCCCGCATGGCCGAGCCCGCTGGTCCCGGCGACGGCGCGCAAGCGCCCTCGCTGATGCAGTTCCCGATGGACTTCCCGATCAAGATCATGGGCGTCCGCGCCGACACGTTCGCCGAGGAGGTCAGCGTGGTGCTGCGTCGGCATGCGCCCGACTTCGACCCGGCCACGCTCGAGATGCGGCCGTCGCGACTGGGCACCTACCTCGGCCTCACCGCGACGATCCGCGCGGTCTCGCGCGAGCAGCTCGACGCGCTGTACCGCGAGCTGACCGCGCACCCGATGGTCAAGGTCGTGCTTTAGCGCGCGGCTGCGGCCCGGGGCACGGGCCGGCAGCAGGGTCGCGCCGGTCGACGATCGCGCCGAGCACGCGGTCGGTCGCCGCGGCGGTCGTGCGGGCCACGTCGAGCGTCGGGTTGTACTCGACCAGCTCGACCGCGACGACCCGCTCGTCGCACGCGAGGCCGCGCAGCGCGGCCGACACCTCCGCGACCCGCAGCCCGCCGGGCACCGGCACGCCGGTTCCGGGCGCGTCGAGCGGATCGAGCGCATCCAGGTCGAAGCTCACGCCCCAGCCCGCGGTGTCGGCACTCACGCGCTCGACCGCTTCGCGCATGCAGTCGGCGAAGCCGCGCCGCGCGACCTCGTCGCCCGCGATCACGCGCACGCCGAGCCGCGCGAGCAGCGCCGCCTCGCCCGACTCCCAGCTGCGCGGCCCGATCAGCACCAGGTCCTGCGGGCGCAGCTTCGGCCACGCGTCGGCGACCGTGGTCAGTGCCGGCGCCCCGTGCCCGAGCAGCGACGCGATCGGCATGCCGTGCGGCATCTGCGTCTCGGAGGTCTCGGGCGTGTGCGCGTCGAGGTGCGCGTCGATCCAGACCAGCCCGAGCCGCCGCGCCTCGCCGCCGCGCCGCAACGCCGCCGCGGCCGCGCTCCAGGTGCCGATCGCGCAGGAGTGGTCGCCGCCGACCACGACCGGCAGCCGACCGGCGTCGAGCGCCGCGCCGACCGCGCGCGCGAGCCGACCCGAGAACTCGGCGACCACCGCCATCGGCCCCTGCGGCAGCAGCGCGAGGTCGGACTGCACGATCGGCCCCCAGCGCACGCCGCGACCGCGCGCCTGCAGCCGGGCGCCGAGGCCCCACTGCCGCAGCGAGCCCGGGCCGGCGCGGGTGCGCCGGTCGGGTGCGCCTTCGCCGATCGCGGCGCCGACCAGCTCGATCGGCCGCAACGTGTCGCTCATGTCGGACTCCAGCGGGGCAGGACGCCCGGATGTCGCGCCTGCGGAGCGACCCTAGCACCGTTGCGAAGGATCGGCGTGACGCAACGCCGGACGGGAGCCCCGAGGGCCCCCCGCGGCGCGGCGCGGCGCGGCGTGAATCGGCAGGACGTCGCGCACCGGGTGCGTCGTCCGGCCGGCTTCCGGGCGCCGGTACCGCCCCGGCGTCCGGCCGTCGGACCACCGCGGCAGGAACCCTGCCCGGCCATCCGGGCCCGCCGGGTCGGTCGTTCACCGCAGGTACCATCGGCGCTGCGCCCGAGCGCGCCCGCCCCCGATGATCGTCCGACCCTTCACCCCCGCCGACTACCTGCCGACGCTCGAGGCCATGCGCGCGTTCACCGGCGCGCGCAACGACGCCACCCCGGACGAGATCTGGCTGATCGAGCATCCACCGGTCTTCACCCAGGGCCTCGCCGGAAGAAGTGAGCATGTGCTCGCTCCCGGTGAGATCCCTGTCATCAGGACCGAGCGCGGCGGCCAGGTGACCTACCACGGCCCCGGACAGGTGGTCGCCTACACGCTGCTCGACCTGCGCCGGCACCGGCTCGGCGTGCGCGACCTGGTCTGCCGGCTCGAGGCCGCGACGATCGAGACCTGCGCCGCCTCGGGCGTGCGCGCGCTCCGCAAGCCCGGCGCGCCCGGCCTGTACGTCGCCGACGCCACCGGCGGCCCGGGCCCGAAGATCGCGTCGCTCGGCCTGAAGGTGAGCCGCGGCTGCGCGTACCACGGCATCGCGCTCAACGTCGCGATGGACCTCGAGCCGTTCGAGCGCATCCACCCCTGCGGGTATGCTGGCCTGCAGGTGACCGACCTGGCCCGCGCCGCGGGCGGCCCCCCGCCCGACCCGGCGGCCGTCGCGCGGCGCTTCGGCGATACCCTCGCTGCCCACATCGAACGACCATGACCGACCCCGCCTCCCCCATGCCCGCCCCGCCGGTCGACGCTCCGGCGGCCCACGACCCGACCGTCAAGCAGAAGGGCGCCGGCAAGACCGCCCGCATCCCGATCAAGGTGGCGCCCGCCGGCGAGGTGCTGCGCAAGCCCGAGTGGATCCGCGTGAAGGCGGCCGCGCCGGGCAGCCGCTTCCACGACATCAAGCGGATCCTGCGCGAGCACAGCCTGCACACCGTCTGCGAGGAGGCGTCCTGCCCGAACATCGGCGAGTGCTTCGGCAAGGGCACCGCGACGTTCATGATCATGGGCGACAAGTGCACGCGGCGCTGCCCGTTCTGCGACGTCGGCCACGGCCGCCCCGACCCGCTCGACACGCGGGAGCCGGCCAACCTCGCGAAGACCATCGCCGCGCTCGAGCTGTCCTACGTCGTGATCACCTCGGTCGACCGCGACGACCTGCGCGACGGCGGCGCGCAGCACTTCGTCGACTGCATCCGAGCTGTCCGCGAGGCCTCGCCCGACACCCGGATCGAGGTGCTGGTGCCCGACTTCCGCGGCCGCCTCGACCGCGCGCTCGCGATCCTCGAGGCCGCGCCGCCGGACGTGATGAACCACAACCTCGAGACCGTGCCGCGGCTCTACCGCGAGGCGCGCCCAGGCTCCGACTACGCGCACTCGCTGAAGCTGCTCGCCGAGTTCAAGCGACGCGTGCCGGGCGTGCCGACCAAGTCCGGGATCATGGTCGGGCTCGGCGAAACCGACGACGAGATCGTGCAGACGATGCGCGACATGCGCGCCCACGACATCGACATGATCACGGTCGGCCAGTACCTCGCGCCGACGAACCACCACCTGCCGGTGCGCCGATACGTGCATCCGGACACCTTCGCGCGGTTCGAGGCGCAGGCCTATGAGTTAGGGTTCACTCACGCTGCGGTGGGCGCGTTGGTTCGGTCCTCGTACCACGCGGACCAGCAGGCGCACGCGGCCGGCGTCGCCTGACGCACCGCGGCGAGGCGCGTGCGGCCGGCGGGCGGGCCGGCGGCCCGGACACCGAGCAGGCCGGCGCGGTCGATGGCCGACGCGACCCGTCCGGTCGCCTCGGACGCCTCGACGAACGCCTCCGGGGTGGCCATCGCCCGCGGCGCTCGACCCTTCGGCAACGCCATCCTGGGCGCAGTGACCGCCGGCACCTGCGCACGATCGGCGTCGAAGCCCGGCACCGCGACATCGCACTCGCCCGCCTTCGCTCCGGTGCAGCGTGCCGAGCAGTGTCGTGAAGCGCCCGCGATCGACGCTCGTCTTGAACATCTCGAGCCGATCCCCCTCGATCGCGACGATCGCATCCTTGGGATAGGCGCGGACGGCGCAGCACGGGGCGATCTCGCGCAGCTGCGCCTCGCAGCGCGAGGCGAGCATCGGAATCGAAGACGGGTCGGCGACGGTCGGGATGGTCATCGATTCATCGTGGAGCGACGCTGTCGCTCGACGTGGGACCGGCCCGAGTTCGCCGGTGGGGGCAGGCTCACGTCGCCCGACCCGGCAGCAGCCCCTCGACGTCACGCCGCAGCCGCGCGAAGTCGGGCCGCCCGACCCAGCGCCGCACCACACGGCCATCGGGCGCGACCAGCCAGGTCGTCGGCGTGCCCTCGACGCCGCCCCAGGCGGCGACGGCCGCGCCCAAGGGGTCGAGCGCGACCGGGAACGGCAGCCGCCGCGACGACGCGAAGTGCAGCACCCGGTCGGCCCGGTCGTAGGGCATCGCGACCGCGACCAGCTCCAGCCCTCGCGAACGGTAGGCCTCGTAGACCTCGGTCAGCTCGGGCATCTCGGCGACGCAGACCGCGCAGCTGGTCGCCCAGAAGTTGACCAGCAGCACCCGGCCGGCGAGCGCGTCGGGGCCGAGCCGGCGACCGTCGATCGTGCGGTACTCGATCGCCGGTGCGACCTCGGGGCCGGACGAGGCGAACCGTAGCGCGCCCCAGCCGGCCACGCCCACGACCGACGCACCCGCGAGCGCGAGGCCGAGCGTGCGGCGGCGGGACGCCCCGGTGGGCGACGGCGGGGCGGCGGATCGGGCGGGGGACGGAACGGACATGGCGGCAGCGGCGGCACCCAGTGTAGCGGGACTCGCCCCGCGCGGGCTCCGGTCGCGTCGCGTCCCGACCCGAGCCTGGCCCCGACGCTCCGGGACCCTCCGGCGCGACCGCTCCCGCAGTCGCTCAGGCCTCGGCCATCTCGTCCGCGTCGCTCGCCCGCGACACCCGGCCGCGCGCCGGCAGCCGTGGCGGCGGGCAGTCGATCGCGACGCAGAGCAGCCGCAGGAAGTCGCGGACCTCGGTGCTCGCGTCCGGCGGCAGCAGCGCGACCAGCTGGCGCACCAGCAGCGGCCGCGCGAGCGGCGGCAACAGCGCCGCGCGGCGCACCGCGGCATCGAGCGCGTCGAGCGTCAGCGCGCCCGGCGAGCCGCCGATCGGCACCAGGTCGAGCGAGCGGATCGCCGCGTTCGCGGCGCGCTCGGCCTTCGCCTCGCTCACCTGTGCGCAGTGCGCGACCAGCGCGAACAGCACGCGCACGCAGCGCGCGTCCACCGGATCGGCGAGCACCGGCAGCCGCGGCCGAGCGGGCTGCGGCGACAGCCGCAGGCGCAGCAGCCCGAAGTGGATCCACTCGCGCAGCGTCACGCGGGCGTCGGCGTCGACGACGCCGCGCACGGTCGCGAGCAGCGTCTCGCGCGACGGCCGCGACAGCGGCCGCAGCCGCGCGACCGCGAGCTCCATCAACGGCCAGCGCAGCGATCGCACGGTCTCGGGCTGCAGCAGCGCGAGCGACTCGCGCAGCGCCGGATGACGGCCTGCGGCGCTCGCCCACTCCGCGTCCCAGGCCGGCGACGCCTGCCCGGGCGTCTCGACGAGCGCCACCACCAGCGCCGCCGCGCCCGCGGGCTCGCGGGTGGCCTGCACCAGCCGCACCGACGCCGCCGTGCGCAGCTCGTCGATCAGCTCGGAGCCGGGCAGCGCGCCGGGCGCGATCGGTGGCGCGGCGTCCGACGCGCCGCGGTCGACCGGCACGGTGTCCGCCCAGGTCGACCCGGGCGGCCGCGCACTCGACCGCACCAGCGACGCGATCATCGCGGCGTCGACCTCGTCGACCGGCCCGTGCGCGCCGGCGGCCATCGCGAAGTCGAGCGCGGGCAGCTCCGGCTCGCGGCGCTCGGGCTCGGCGAGCTCGCGCGGCTCGACCGGGGCCATGTCGCGCCCGTAGATCCGGTGCACGCGCTCGCGCAGCGGCGGGTGCGTCTCGAACCAGCGCCGCGACGGCGAGCCACCGATCAGCAGCAGGTGCGCGACGTTCTGCCAGTAGGGATGGCGCGCCGCCGCCGCCCGGCGCGGGTCACTCGGCCGCGCGGACGCGTCGCCGGCCTCGCGCCGCAGCGCCGCGGCCTGGCCGGCGACCTTGCGCAGCGCCCCGCCCAGGCCGTCGCGGCTGCGCGTGAACGCGATCGCCTGCGCGTCCGCGAAGTACTCGCGCTGCCGGCCGACGCCCGCCTGGATCGCGCGTGCGGCGATCGCGCCGATCGAGCCGACGACCCGCAGCACGATGCCCGCGAGCGCCATCGGCACCGCGATCGCGATGCCGACCGCACCGAGATCGCGGTCGCCCGCTCGGGCCGCGGCGCCCGCGAGCAGCGAGCGCCCGAAGAGCGCCACCCACTGCAGCCCGTGGTTGAGACCGATCAGGCGCGTGTTGAGCCGCACGTCGCCGTTGACGATGTGCGAGACCTCGTGGGCGAGCACGCCCTGCAATTCGTCGCGGGTCAGCCGGTGCAGCGCGCCGCGCGTGACGACGACCACCGACTGGTTGCGGTCCATGCCGGCGGTGAGCGCGTTGATCGTCGGCTCGTCCTCGAGCACGAACGCGCGCGGCACGCCGATCCGCGCGGCGATCGCGAGCTCCTCGAGAAGGTTCTGCAGCCGCCGGTGCAGCGGGTCGGAGGCCGTGTCGACCGCGACCGCGCCGAGCCGGCGCGCGACGACCACGCCGTCCTCGCGCAGCCGCGCGGTCTCGAGCCACGCGCCGCCGACGACGATCGCGAGCACCACACCGATGTTGGTCGCGTGGAAGCCGCGCGGCGGCTCGCTGGCCGCACCGAAGATCAGGTGCCACAGCAGCGTCGCCGCCGCGTCGACCGCGACGACCACCGCGACGGTCGCGAGCGCGTGCAGCCACGTCAGCCTGCGGCCGGCGCGCTCGGCCTGCGCCTGGTGGCGGGCGAAGTTCATCGCGCGCGCGCCGTCCCGCGCGCGGGACCCATCGGGAGCCGGGCCGCCACTACGCCGTCACCGCCACAGGTTCGCGCTCGATGACGCCGCGCGTCGCGTGCAGCAGGCTCGCCCTCCGGAACGCGAACGCGACGGCCACGAGGTTGCCGGGGAATCGCTCGACCCCGTCGTTGTAGTCGGTGACCGCGTCGTTGTAGACCTGCCGCGCGAAGCCGATCCGGTTCTCGGTGGACACCAGCTCCTCGGTCAGCCGCTCGAGCGTGCCGTCCGCCTTCAGTTCCGGGTGCGACTCGACGACCGCGAACAGCCGCCCGACCGCACCCGAGAGCTCGAGCTCGGCCGCGTCGAGGCGGTCGACCGCGTGCGCGTCGGGCCAGCGCGCGACGGCGGACGCGCGCGCCGCGGCCGCGCCCTGCCGCGCGGCGACGACCGACTCGAGCGTCATCCGCTCGTGCTTCAGGTAGGCCCGCGCGACCTCGACGACACCGGGCACGAGGTCGTGCCGGCGCTTGAGCTGCACGTCGATCTGCGCGAAGGCGTTGCGCAACGCGTTGCGCAGGACGACCAGGCGGTTGTAGGCGAGCGCGGTCCACACGAGGGGCAGGGCGAGGACCAGCAGGAAGGACAGCAGACCGACCGACATCGGGGCTCCCGATGCGCAGCGGCGCGCATCGGAGGCCAAGCGTAGCGAGTTCGCGCGGGGCCGCCCGGTCCGACCGATTGACGGTCGGACCGGGCGGAAGCGAGGCGCCGCCAGCGCGCTCGGCGCGAGTGCGGGCTCAGCGCGCGTTGATGCGCGCGAGCTCCTCGTCGCTGATGTACTCGAACAGCGTGACCACGCGGCGCACGCCCGGCACGCGGCTCGCGACGCTCGCGTAGCCCGGCCCCTCGCGCTCGGTGACGAGGCCCATCAGGTAGACGACGCTGTTCTCGGTCACCACCTTCACCGCATTGGAGGTCAGCACCTTCTCGTTGAGGATGCCCGCCCTCACGCGGGCGGTGATCGCGGTGTCGTTCGCCGTCGTGGAGAAGGTCACGCGGTTCGCGAGTTCGAGTTCGTTGTGGACCTCTCGCACGCCGGGTATCTGGCGCATCACGCGCTCGGCGTCGGCCTTCGCGGTCTCGTCGGGCACCTGGCCGGTCAGCAGCACCCGGCGGTTGTAGCTGGTGACCGCGACGCCGTTGGCGCCCTTGATCGCGTCGCTCATGCGGCTCGCGCCGCGCAGCTCGATCTCGGTGTCCTCGGCCTGCGCGCCGACGGTGCGGCGATCGAGCGCCGCCATCGTGCCGACCGCCATGCCGGTGGCCGCCAGCGGCAGGCAGCCGCTCGCGGCGAGGGACGAGCCGATCAGCGCGGCGAGCACGGCGAGCCTTCGCGTCGTGTGCATGGGTGTTCTCCTGGCTGGGTCGCGCCGCGAGGTGTGCGTGGGCGATGCGGGCGGCGCTGCGACCGGCGCGATGATAGCAGCGCGCGCGACGCGCCCTCCTACGCGCCGTCGAAGGCCGCGCGGATCCAGCGCGGCTCGCCGGCCTCGAACGCGACCACGTCGAAGCGGCACGGCGGCCACGCGCGCTGCCCGAAGCGGCGCAGCAGGTAGAGCTGCGCGGCGATCACGACGCGCCGCTGCTTGCGCGCGTCGACGCTCGCGGCGGCGCCACCGAAGCGCGCGTCGCGCCGCGCGCGGACCTCGACGAACACCCAGTGCGCGCCGTCGCGCATCACCAGGTCGATCTCGCCGCCCTTGAAGCGCACGTTGCGCTCGACAGCGACGAGCCCGTGCCCCGCGAGCCAGGCCTGCGCGCGCGCCTCGGCATCGAAGCCTTCCCGCTGGCGCGGCGCGACCACCGGTGCGCGGCGCTCAAGGGGTGGCGAACGCCACCGGCATGCCGTTGCGGTATTCGGCGGGCAGCGCGAGCCGCTCGACGCGCGGCCCCGCCGTGCGTTCGTAGCGCAGCTTGCCGGTGACCCCGTCGAGCTCGAACGCGGTGTCGCCCGCGAGCAGCAGGCGACCGACGCGGAACGCATCGATGCCGAGCGCGTAGAGCCGCTGCATCTCGACGTTGAAGCCCGCCGGGACCTTCGGATAGGCCATCACGGCGGGGCTGTCCGGCTCGAGCAGCCACGGCATCTCGAGCACGCGCATGCCGTCGAGCTCGGGCAGCCGCAGTTGCGCGGTGTTGCCGATGCTCGCGAGCGACGTGCTCCAGACAGCGGTGTCGCCGCCGAGCGTGCCGCGCAGCACGCGCGCCTGCTCGGCGCCCATCGCGAGGAACACGACGTCGGGGGCGGGCGTGCCGAGGCGCGCACGCAGGTCGCGCGACGGACGCGGCCCCGCGAACTCGACGATCTCGCGCATCTCCCCGCCGAGCGCGAGCCACGCGTCGCCGAACGACTGCGCGCCGCGGCGCGCGAGCGGTGATGCGACGGTGACCGCGGCGGCGCGCGGACGGCGCGTACCGGCGCGCGGCAACGCCTGCGCGAACGCGAGGCCCGCGACCTGCCGTGCCTCGCTCTCGATCGACAGCCCGAAGAACGCGAGTCTCGACGACACCGGCGCGTGGCCGTCGGGCATGTTGAGCGCGAGCGTGGGCAGGCCGAGCGGGCCGAGGTCGACGAGCGCGTTCGCGCCGTTGCGGGTCACCGGGCCGAGCACCAGTGCGACGCTGCGCTCGGCGAGCTCGGCGAAGATGCTGGCGAGCTCGTCGGCCTGGTCGTCGAGCTCGATCGCCTCGACGACGACGCCCTCGCCGTCGCGCCCGTGCGCGGCCTTCACGCCCGCGAGCAGCGACTGCGCCGCGCGCGCGAAGGGGCCGTCCTGACGGGGCAGCAGCAGCGCGATCGTCTGCGGCCCCTGGCCGAAGCGCGTGCGCGGCCTCGGTGCGCCGGGATCCGCCGGTGGCGCCTCGTTTGCCCTGCCCTGCGCCGACGCCCACAATGGGGCCGCGAGCCCACCGATCACCCCTGACAGCACGACGGCGCGACGAGACGGCATGACCGATCCAGACTCCGGGCAGGCTCCCGAAGCGGGCGCACTGTCCGTCGGATTATACGTAGTGGCCACCCCGATCGGCCGGCTCTCGGACCTCGGTCTTAGGGCATGCGACACGTTGAAGCATGTCGACGTCGTCGCCGCCGAGGACACTCGCGTCACGCGCGTGCTGCTCGACCATGTCGGCGCCCGACCGACGCTCGTGCCGAGCCACGAGCACAACGAGGCGCGCAGCGCGCAGGCGATCGTCGAGCGGCTGCGCGCCGGCCAGCGGGTCGCGCTGGTCAGCGACGCGGGCACGCCCGGCATCAGCGACCCGGGTGCGCGCGTCGTCGCCGCGGTCCACGACGCGGGCTTGCCGGTGATCCCGGTGCCCGGCCCGTCGGCCGTGACGACGCTGCTGTCGGCCGCCGGCTTCTCCGAGCCGCGGTTCCGCTTCGAAGGGTTCCTGCCCGCGCGGCCGAAGGCGCGCCGCGAGCGGCTCGCGGTGCTCGCGCGCAGCGACGCGGTGGTCGTGTTCTACGAATCGCCGCACCGCATCGTCGAGACCGTCGAGGACCTCGCCGCCGCGCTCGAGCCGGACCGCGCGGTCGTCGTCGGCCGCGAGCTCACCAAGCGCTTCGAGCAGGTCCACCGGAGCAGCGCGGGCGCGCTGCCCGCGTGGCTCGCCGAGGACCCCGACCGGCGGCGCGGCGAGTTCGTGATCGCGTTCGACGCGGCACCGCCCGAGGTGTCGGCGATCGAGGCGGCCGACGCCTGGCTCGGGGCGCTGTGCGCCGAGCTGCCGGTCCGGCAGGCCGCGCGCATCGCGGCGCGCGCGACCGGCCTGCGGGCGAACGACCTCTACCGGCGCGCGCTCGCGCTGCGCGGCGCACGGGACGACGAGGCGGACGAGTCCGACGGGACCGCGCCGCGCGACGCGTAGCGCCGGGGCGGCGCGCCGCCGGCCCGCGCGGTCAGCGCACGACCGGGATCGGCCTCGTGCCGCCAGCCGCGCCGATCCGCTCGGCGACCGCGACCGCGTCGTCGCGCCGGTTCCACGGCCCGACCTGCACGCGCCAGACCTCCCCGGACTGCACCAGTTCGGCCGGCACCAGCAGCCACGGCAGCTCGCGCTGCAGCCGCGCACGGGCCTGCTCGGCGTTGTCGCGCGAGGCGAACGCGCCGAACTGCAGCCATACACCCGGCCCCGCGACGTCCGCGGGGGACGCCGACGGCAGCGTGGGATCGAGGCGCGCGATGGGCGCGGCGTCGACGACGACCGGCATCGCGGGCCGGTCGTCGATCGTCGTCTCGACCGACAGCCGCTCTGCCGCGGCCTCGGCCAGCATCGGCACGCTCGCGCCGGCCGGCGGGTGGTCGTCCGCGCCCGCGACGTCCGAGCGTACCGCGGTCTGCAGCGGGCGCTGCGGCGCGCCGGGCGCCGAGAGCAGCTCGAGGTCGACCTCGGCGCTGCCGGTCTCGACGTAGCCGAGCTTCCACGCGGCGGTGTAGCTGAGATCGATCACGCGCCGGTTCAGGAACGGCCCGCGGTCGTTGACGCGCACGACGACGCTGCGGCCGTTGCGCACGTTGGTCACCCGCACGTAGCTCGGGATCGGCAGCGTCGGGTGCGCCGCGGTCATGCCATACATGTCGTAGCGCTCGCCGCTCGACGTCGGCCGGCCGTGGAACTTGCGGCCGTACCACGATGCATGGCCGCGCTCCCGATGCTCGCGCAGGTCCGGACGGGGCACGTAGCCGCGGCCGAACACCGTGTACGGCCGGTTCGCGACCGGGTGCAGCGGCTCGGCGCGCGGCACCGCGTCCGGGATGGCCGCCAGGTTCGACGGCGGGTTCTCGCCCGGGCCGTCGTCGAGGTAGCAGGCGCCGCAGCGCGGCGCCGGGCGCGTCGGCGCGCGCGCCGACGGTCGCGGCGAGGGCGCGGGCGCGGTCTTCGCGCCCGGCGCAGGCGCCGGGGCCGGGGCCGGCGCCTCGACGATCGGCGGCGGCGCGCTCGGCGCGCTCGGTGCGCTCGGCGCGGGCGTCTCGAGCGGTACGCTCGAGCAGCCGGCCGCGAGCGCGATCACCGCGATCGCGACCGGGCCCGACCCACGCCGCGCCCAGCACGCGCGGCCGGGTGTCTCGAACCCGCGCGTCGTCCCGCTCACCCGAGCCTCGCGTCGATCGCGTCGCGCAGCCGCGCGAGGTAGCGCAGCCCCTCGATCGCACGCGGGCCGTACCACGAGGTCATCTCGCCGTCGATCGTCGCGCAGCGCGACGCGGGCAGGCCGTGCCCGCGCGCGAACGCCGCGGCGTCGCGCTCGCGGAAGCGGTACGGCTCGCTCGAGAACAGCACGAGGTCGAGGTCGGCGGGGGGCATCGCGGCCCAGTCGACCTCGGGATAGCGGCGCGTCGCGCCGGGCGGCACGCGGACCCGCAGTCCGACCTGCGCGAGCATGTCGGCGACGAAGGTGTCGCGCGATACCGTCATCCAGGGCTCCTTCCAGATCAGGTACGCCACGTCGAGCGCGCGCCATTGTCGCGTCCGGGTCGCGGCGTGCGCGGCGAGCCATTCGTCCGACAGACGGGCGGCCTGCGGCACGCGATCGAAGGTGCGGCCGAAGCGCTCGAAGAGGTCGAGCGTGTCGGCGGCCGTGCGCGGGTGCGTGACGACGACCTCGGGCACGTGCGCGGCGAGCCGCTCGACCGTCGGCTTCTCGTTCTCGTCGACGTTGACGACGAGGTGCGTCGGCGCGAGCGCGATCACCCGCTCGACGTCGACGGTCTTGGTGCCGCCGACCTTCGGCACCGCGCGCACCGCGTCCTTCGGATGGATGCAGAACCCGGTGCGGCCGACGACGTGCTCGCCGAGCTCGAGCGCGAACAGCAGCTCGGTCAGGCTCGGGACGAGGCTGACGATGCGCGGCGCGATCATTCCTGCGGCGGGCGCGGCTTGTGGGGCGCGCGTGCGAAGGCCGCGTCGAACACCGCGTCGGGCAGCAGGCGCAAGGCCCGCGCGACCCAGCCCATCTGCCACGGGATCACCGCGAACGAGCGTCCGCGCGCGATCGCATCGGCCGCGCGCGCCGCGAACGCGTCGGCGTCCATGAGGAACGGCATCGGATAGCGGTTGCGCGCGGTCATCGGCGTGCGGATGTAGCCGGGCGCGATCGTGACGACCTTGAGCCCCGTCGCCCTGAGCTCGAGGCGCAGGCTCTCGAGGTAGGCGATCGTCGCGGCCTTCGAGGCGCAGTAGCCGCCGAGCGAGGGCATGCCGCGGATGCCGGCGACGCTCGCGATGCCGGCGAGCGTGCCGGCGCCGCGCGCGCGCATCGGCCCGACGAAGGGCGCGAAGGTGTCGAACACGCCGACCACGTTGGTGCGAAGGATCCGCTCGAACGACACGTCGTCGCCGGGCGTCCCGGTCAACGTCGGGCCGTTGATGCCGGCATTCGCGACGACGACGTCGGGCGCGCCGAAGCGCGCGACGAAATCGGCGGCGGCCGCGTGCATCGCGGCGCGGTCGGTGACATCGACCGCGTACGGCACGCCGACGCCGTCGGGCATCCTCGCCGCGAGCGCGTCGAGCGCGTCGCGCCGCCGCGCGGCCAGGCCGATCCGCGCGCCCGGATGGCGCCGCGCATATTCGAGCGCGATCGCCTCGCCGAGCCCGCTCGAGGCGCCGGTGACGAAGACCTTCAACGCGCCCCCGGCCGCGGGCCCGCCGACGCGTCGAGGCCGGGCACGCGCCGCCCCGCTGTCAGGCGCCCTTGCGCACCCGGTCGACCAGCTGCTCGACCATCCTCAGCGCGCCCGCGTTCGAGCCGACCATCGACGGCGCGGTCACGAACTTGCCCGCGACGCCGAACATCGGCACGCCGTCGATCTTGTAGGCCGCGGTGAGCTGGGTCGCGCGCTGCATCCGCGTGCGCACGCCGAACGAGTTGTAGGTGTCGAGGAACTGCTTGCGGTCGACGCCGTGCTTCGAGACCAGGTCCGCCATCGCCTCGGGGGTGTCGAGCTTGCTGCGGTCGACGTGGATCGCCGAGAACACGCGGTCGTTCAGCGCCTCGGCCTGGTTCATCGTCTCGAGCGTGAAGAACAGCTGCTGATGCGCCTGCACCTGCCACGGTACGTGGACCTTGCGGAACGCGACGTCGGGCGGCAGCGTCTTCAGCCACGCCTTGAGCGCGGGCTCGAGCGCGTTGCAGTGCGGGCATCCGTACCAGAAGAACTCGACGACCTCGATCTTGCCGGCCGGCGCGTCGGTGGGCGCCTGCGGCTTGATCGCCTTGAACTCGAAGCCCTCGCCGCTGCCGCCCTGCGCACGCACCTGCAGCGCCACGCCACCGAGCAGCGCCGCGGCGACGAAATCGCGTCGATCGAATCGTTTCATCGTGTCCTCATCGGCTACGCACCACCGACGCCTCGATGCCGTTCTCGGCGAGTCGGCTGCGCGCGCGGTTCATGTCCTCGATCTGCCCGTACGGCCCCACCCGAACGCGATAGAACGTCGTACCGTTGACCTCGGCGGTCACGATCCGTGCCTCGAAGCCGATCAGCGCGAGCTTGGCCTTCATGCCCTCCGCGTCCTCCTGCCCCTTGAACGCGCCAGCCTGCAGCAGGTACGACGACTTGTCGGCCGGCGCCTCGGGCGCCGGGGCCGACGGCGGCGCGGCGGCGACCGGCGGCGGGGTGCCCGGCGCCGGCAGCGCGGCCGGCGTCGTCGATGCGGCGGGCGGCGCGCCCGGAGCGGGCGGCGCCGTGGATGGGTCGGCCGGCGGCGGCCGTCCTTTCTGCATCGACCGGTTCGGGTCGGGCACCTCGCCCTTGGCGGCCGCGTCGGCAGCCGGCGACGGCGCGGCCGGCCGCCGGCCCTTGTCGACGAACGGCACCGACGACTTGGTCATGTAGAGCGATGCCGCGACCGCGATCGCCAGGCCCGCGAGCAGGCCCAGGAGGATGCCGAGCAGCGTGCCGCCGCCGCTGCGGGACCGCCGCTTCTTCCGCTTGCCCGAGCTCATCGTGTCGTCGCGCGCCTCACATGCGTTCCGGGGCCGACACGCCGATCAGCGCGAGGCCGTTGCGCAGCACCTGCCTCGTCGCGAGCAGCAGCGCGAGCCGCGCCGCGCGCAGCCGCGCCTCATCGACCAGGAACCGCTCGGCGTTATAGTACCCGTGGAACTCCGCGGCCAAGTCCTTCAGCCAGAAGGCCAGCGCATGCGGCGCCAGTTCGCCGGCGGCCGCCTCGACCACGTCCGGGAACTCGGCCAGCCGCGCCATCAGCCCGAACTCGCGCGCGCTCTCGAGCGGCGACAGGTCGACGTTCTCGAGTGCGGACTCGTCGAAGCCGGGTTCGGCCGCGGCCTGCTGCGCGAGCACCGAGCAGATCCGCGCGTGTGCGTACTGCACGTAGTACACCGGGTTCTCGTCGCTGCGGGAGAGCGCGAGGTCGACGTCGAAGACGAACTCCGAGTCGGCCTTGCGCGAGATCAGGAAGAAGCGCACCGCGTCGCGGCCGCGCCGCAGCGCGTCCTCGCGGTCGAGGCCCTCCGGCGGCGCGCCGTCCGCGCCGATCCCGCCCGACCACTCGATCAGGTCTCGCAGCGTCACGTAGCTGCCGGCGCGCTTGGAGATCTTCACCTCCTCGCCGCCGCGCATCACCGTGACCATCTTGTGCAGCACGTAATCGGGCCAGCCCTGCGGGATGCCGATGTCGAGCGCCTGCAGCCCGGCGCGCACCCGTGCGATCGTGCCGTGGTGGTCCGAGCCCTGCACGTTGATCGCCTTCGCGAAGCCGCGGTTCCATTTGGTCACGTGGTAGGCGACGTCAGGCACGAAATAGGTGAACGTGCCGTCGGACTTGCGCATCACGCGGTCCTTGTCGTCCCCATACTCGGTCGAGCGAAGCCACAGCGCGCCGTCGAGCTCGTAGGTACGGCGGGCCGCGACCAGCCCGTCTACCGCGGACCTCACCCTGCCCTCGACGTACAGCGAGGACTCGAGGTAGTAGACGTCGAAACGCACGCCGAAGGCCTGCAGGTCGAGGTCCTGCTCGCGACGCAGCGCGGCGACCGCGAACGCGCGGATCGCCTCGAGGTCCTCGGGGTCGCGCGCGCCGGTGACCGGTTCGACGCGCAGCGCCGACACCGTCTCGCCGGCCATGTAGGCGCGCGCGATCTCGCCGATGTACTCGCCGCGGTAGCCGTCCTTCGGGAAGCGCTCGTCGTCGGGTGCGATGCCGCGCGCGCGCGCCTGCACCGACAGCGCCAGGTTGGCGATCTGCGCGCCCGCGTCGTTGTAGTAGAACTCGCGCTGCACCCGCCAGCCGCAGGCCTCGAGCAGCGACGCGATCGCATCGCCGAGCGCGCCCTGCCGGCCGTGGCCGACGTGCAGCGGTCCGGTCGGGTTCGCCGACACGAACTCGACGACGACCCTGCGCCCGGCGCCGTCCTCGTGGCGCCCGAAGCGCTCGCGCGCGTCGAACACCCGGCGCACGACCTCGCGCTTGGCCGCGGCGGTCACCTTCAGGTTCACGAAACCGGGCCCCGCGATCTCGGCCGACTCGACGAGCGCGCCCGCGCCGGACGCGCGGACCGCGTCGACCAGCGCCTGAGCGACCTCGCGCGGGTTGCGCCCGAGCGGCTTGGCGACCTGCAGCGCCAGGTTGCACGCGAGGTCGCCGTGGCCGGCCTGCTTCGGGCGCTCGAGCACGGCGCGGGCGCGACCGACGGCCTCGATCGCGGCGGCGTCGCCGGACTCGCGCGCGAGCGCCGCCGCGGCGGCCTCGAAGGCCTCGGCGAGGCGACGTTTCTGTTCGGTTAACATGGGCCGGCATTCTACTTGGCCGCCTGGCGTCACCCATT
The DNA here is from genome assembly GCA_020248665.1 of Burkholderiales bacterium. GTDB lineage: Bacteria > Pseudomonadota > Gammaproteobacteria > Burkholderiales > Burkholderiaceae_E > UBA4615. Next base: position 28,824 of record JADCHE010000098.1, read on the forward strand.
GCCGCCCTTCGGCGACTCGCGGCGGCGCGGAGACCCCCATGCTCGAACTCGACCACCTCGTCGTCGCCTGCCTCGACCTCGACGACGGCGAGGCCTGGCTGCGCGAGCGGCTCGGCGTGCCGCTCGCGCCCGGCGGCCGGCACGCCGGATGGGGCACGCACAACCGGCTGCTGCAGCTCGGCGGCGGCGTCTACCTCGAGCTGATCGCGCCCGATCCGTCGCAGCCTGAGCCGCAGGCGCCGCGCCCGTTCATGCTCGACGACGACGCACTGCGGGCGCGCCTGGAGCGCCGCCCCCATCTCGTGCATTGGCTGGTGCGCGCGGACGACATCGATCGCGAGCTGCGCGGGCTCGGTTACCTGCCGGGCACCGTCACGCCGATGACGCGCGGCACGTTGCGCTGGCGGATCACCCTGCCCACCGGCGGCCATCCGGCCGGCGGCGGCCTGTTGCCGAGCGTGATCCAGTGGGACGTGCCGATGACCGAGCGCCCGACCGCACGGCTGCCCGAGGCCGGCGTGCGGCTCGCGGGCCTCGCGGTGCGCGGCCCGCGCGCGGTCGTGGAGCGGCGCCCGAAGGTGGGCGCGCCGGTGCCGATCGAGTGGATCGAGTCGCGCGACGACGCCGGCCTGTCGGCCACGTTCGAGACGCCCGCGGGGCGCGCGACGATCGACTGAGCGCCGCCCGGCGCGGCCCGCCCGGCCGTGCCCCGCCCGGTGCCCAGCGTCGCTCTGCCGCGGCCATCGCCGCGAGCGCCGGCACGAGCGCCGCCCGCATCGGACCGAGCGCGCGCGACGCCGCGCGCCGGATCGCCGCCGGGTCGCGCCACGCGCGCTCGTGCGGCGCGCAGGCGACCGTCTGCACGGCCGGCTCGACCAGCGCGATCGCGCCGGCGAGCCTCGCGCTGCCCGTCAGCGCCCGGGCGACGCCGAACGCGACGCCGAAGTGCATCGAGCCTCAGGTGGCGATCTTCATCACGGACTCCTTCGCGGTGCGTTCCCGATGCACGCATCGTCGCAGCCGCCGCGCCGCCGCGCCAAAGGAAATGATCGGTCGGCCCGATCGGTTCCTCCGATCGCCATGGAACGATCCATCACGCAGGTCCTTGACGTTCGTAAACCGGTTTACCATAATCCGCTTATCGTTAACCGGTTCACTACCTTTCCCTGGAGCCCGCCATGGACACCTCGCCCACCGATCCCGCCCCGACCACGCCGTCCCGCGCGTCCGCGCCGGAGGCCCTCCCCGCCCCCGCCCCCGCCCGCCGCGGCTTCGTCCGCGTGCTCGGCTCCACCGCCGTGATCGTCGCCGCCACGCCGCTGCTGCCCGGCTGCGCCCCGATCCCCGACGCGGCGATCGAGCCCTGGCGAAGCGCCGGTCGCGACCCCGACCCGCGCCGCCGCCTGGTGTCGTGGGCGATCCTCGCGCCGAACCCGCACAACCTGCAGCCCTGGCTCGTCGAGCTGCCGGCCGACGGCAGCATCGTGCTGCGCCACGACCCGACCCGCACGCTGCCGATGACCGACCCGCCGCAGCGCCAGCTCGCGATCGGCCACGGCGCGTTCCTCGAGCTGCTGACGATGGCCGCGGCGGCCGAGGGCCTGCGCGCGACGGTCGAGCCGTTCCCCGCCGGCGAGCCCGGCCCCGACGCGCTCGACGCGAGGCCGGTCGCCCGAGTGCGGCTCGCACCCGGCGGCACGTCGCCGGACCCGCTGTTCGCGCAGGTCGGCGCGAGAACGACCTGGAAGTCGCCCTTCGCGGCGACGCCGGTCGCGCCCGACGCGCTCGCCGCGTTGCTCGCCGCGGCGACGCGCCCCGGCGTCGCCGCCACCGGCACCCAGGATCCGGCGACCGTCGCGAAACTGAACGACCTGATGGTCCGCGCCTGGGAGATCGAGCAGCGCACGCCGCGCACCTGGAAGGAGAGCGTCGACCTGACCCGGGTCGGCGCGGCCGAGATCACGAAGCACCGCGATGGCATCTCGCTCGGGGGCACGATGATGGAGGCGCTGCGCCTGGCCGGACAGATGACGCCGGAGAAGGCGATGGACCCGTCGTCGATGTACTTCTCGAGCGGTCTCAAGCGGGTGCGCGACTGGGTGCCGAACACCGGCACCTGGATCTGGCTGACGACGACCGCGCGCGGCCGCGCGGCGCAGCTCGAGGCGGGCCGCGCGTTCGTGCGGCTGCAGCTCGCCGCCGCCTCGCTCGGGCTGGTCACGCAGCCCCCGAGCCAGGTGCTGCAGGAATTCCCGGAGATGCGCGCGCTGCAGCGCGAGTTCGGCGCGCTGGTCGGCCAGCGGGACGGCGACAAGGTGCAGATGCTGGTCCGCGTCGGCCATCCGAGCGGCGCCGCGACGAAGAGCCCGCGCCGCCCACTCGACGCGTTCGTGCGCGCGTGACGTGCGGACTCGGCGCGGGGCGCGCCGCGACCTACAATCGCGGCGTGCCCCGCGCCCCCCGTCCCGCGCCCGCTCCAGCCCCCGTGCCGGTCGAGTTCCGCGTCCTCAGCGAGATCGGCATCGTCGAGCAGCTCGCGCGCAACCGCTTGGAGCGCGTGCTGCCTGCGGGCCTGAGCGTCGCGCAGTTCTCGGTGCTGAACCACTTCGTGCGACTGGGCGGCACGCCGAGCCTGGTCGCGCTCGCCCGCGCGTTCCAGGTCAGCAAGCCCGCGATGGGCAAGCTGGTGAGGAAGCTCGCCGAGCAGGGGCTGGTCGACGTGCGCGCCGATCCCGACGACGCGCGCGGCAAGCGCGTGTCGATCACCGACGCCGGCGTCGCGACGCACGGCGCCGCGATCGCCGCGCTCGAGCCCGAGCTCGTGCGGCTGCGCGGCGCGCTCGGCACCGCGTCGTTCGAGGCGCTGCTGCCGGGGCTGCAGCGGCTGCGGCAGTGGCTCGACGCGCACCGCTGACGCGCGGTGCCGCCGTGGCGCCCCGACCCGGCGAACGGCCTCGTGCCGACGCGGCGCGGCGGCGGCGATCGCCCGACCCCGCGGTCGCGGCGCCGCCCGGCATGGCGTCGACGGCGCCGCGGGGCGATGATGGCGCCTGCACGCCGTCGAGGAGCACCCCATGAACGAGATGCCGGCCACGGCCGATGCACCCGCCGCCCGAGCGACGCGACGGCTCGACGACCTGCCCGGCCCGCCGTCCCTGCCGGTGATCGGCAACGCCGCCGGTGTCCGCCCGACCGAACTGCACCGCACGCTCGAGGGTTGGGCCCGGAGGTACGGTCCGCTGTACCGCTTCAGGCTCGGCCGAGAGCCGGTCCTGGTCGTCGCCGACCACCGCCTGATCGCCGAGTTGCTGCGCGACCGTCCCGACGGCCTCGCGCGCAGCCGCGCGGTCCGCAAGGCGATCGACGAGGCCGGGGTCGGTGGCGTGTTCAGCGCGGAGGGCGACCGGTGGCGCCGCCAGCGTCGGCTGGTGATGCGCGCGATGACGCCGGAGGCCGTGCGCCACTTCTTCCCGACGATGGCCCGGATGACCGAGCGGCTGATGCGGCGCTGGCAGCGCGCGGTCGACGCGGGCCGGCCGATCCCGGTGGCCCGGGACCTGAAGGCCTGGGCGATGGACCTGACGCTCGCGCTGTCGATGGGGCAGGACATCGACGCGCTCGACCACGACGACGACCCGCTGCAGCGCGACGTCGAATCGATGTTCCGCACGATCGGCCGCCGGATGGCGATGCCGATCCGATACTGGAAGTGGTTCAAGCTGCCGGTCGACCGCGAGGCCGAGCGGACGATGGCGCGGATCGGCGAGCGGGTCGCGGGCTTCGTCGCGCAGACGCGCGCCCGGCTCGACGCGGACCCGGCGCTGCGCCGCCAGCCGTCGAACCTGCTCGAGGCGCTGGTCGCCGCACGCGACGAGCCCGGCTCGGAGTTCACCGACGAGGACGTGATCGGCAATGCGATCACGCTGGTGTTCGCGGGCGAGGACACCGCCGCGAACACGCTCGCATGGCTGCTGCACCTGCTCGCGACGAACCCCGACGCCGCGGCCCGCGCCCGTCGCGAGGCCGACGCGATCGTCGGGCCACACCCGCTGCCCGACGCGTTCGACCGCCTCGAGCGGCTCGACTACCTCGAGGCCGCCGCGCTCGAGTCGATGCGGTTGAAGCCCGTCGCGCCGCTCGCGGGGTTCGAGGTGCTGCGCGACCGGACGATCGGCGACGTCGCGGTGCCGAAGGGCACGCGGGTGTTCGGCGTGCTGCGCTGCGCCGCGCTCGACGACGCGCACTTCCCCGACGCCGCGCGCTTCGACCCCGAGCGCTGGCTGCGCGACTCGGCCTCGGCGCACGGGGCGCAGGACGCGCTCGATGCGCCGTCGCGAAAGGTGTTCCCGTTCGGCGCCGGCCCGCGGCTGTGTCCCGGCCGCTACCTCGCGATCGCCGAGATCCGGATGGCCGCGTCGATGGTGCTGCGCAACTTCGACCTCGCGTTCGACGACGACCCCGCGTCGATCCGCGAGGTCTTCGCGCTGACGATGGGCCCGGACCGGCTGCCGATCCACCTGTCGCGACGCGCCGACTGAACGATCGGTCACCGGACCGGACGAACGAGGAGACCGCACGCCGATGAGCACCCTACCCACCTGGCACTTCGACGACCGCGTCGTCGTCGTCACCGGCGCCGCGCGCGGCCTCGGTGCGGAGATCGTCCGCGCGTTCGCGCGCGCCGGCGCGAACGTCGCCGCGCTCGATCGCGACGCCGACGCGCTCGCACGCGCGGCCGCCGATTCGCCCGAGGCAGCGGCCGCGCTTCGGCTCGCCGTCGACGTCACCGACCACGACGCGGTGGACCACGCGCTCGACCGGATCGTCGAGGCGCTGGGCGCGCCCCACGTGCTCGTCGCGAACGCCGGCATCGGCATCCGGGGCCCCGCGCTCGACGTGCCGCCGACGGACTTCGAGCGAGTCGTCGACGTGAACCTGAACGGCCTGTTCTTCTGCAACCGGCTCGCCGCACGGCGGATTCAGGCGGGGGGCGCGATCGTCAACCTCGCCTCGGTGATGGGCCTGTCGGGCGGCATCTTCCCGAACGCGGCGTACCAGGCTAGCAAGGGCGCGGTGGTCAACCTCACGCGCGCGCTCGCGCTCGAGTGGGCGTCGCGCGGGCTGCGGGTCAACGCGGTCGCGCCCAACTACGTCGACACGCCGCTGACCGAGGCGATCTTCTCCGACCCCGCCAAGCTCGCCCAGGTGATGGCGCACACCCCGATGGGACGGCTGCCGACGCCCGATGACGTCGCGCAGGCGGTGCTGTTCCTCGCGAGCGACGCGGCCGCATCGATCACCGGCCACGTGCTCGCGGTCGACGGCGGCTACCTGGCGCGCTGACAGGAGACCCCGATGCCCCGGAAGATCGTCGACCTGTCGATCTGGCTCGAGAACGACGTGCTCTCCGACCCGCCGTCGTTCGCACCGAAGATCGAGTACTTCACCCACGCTGACTCGTTCCACCAGATGGCGCCGTTCTTCCCGGGCCTGACGCAGCAGGACCTGCCGGACGCGGCGGTGTGGGCGGTCGAGACCGTGCAGCTGTCGACGCACAACGGCACGCACCTCGACGCGCCGTACCACTTCCACCCGACGATGGACGGCGGCGAGCGCGCGATCGCGATCGACGAGGTCGATCTCGACCGGTGCTTCCAGCCCGGCGTGAAGCTCGACTTCCGCCACTTCGAGGACGGCTACGTCGCCACCGCCGCGGACGTCGAGGCCGAGCTCGCGCGCATCGGCCACGTGCTCGCGCCGCTGGAGATCGTCGTCGTCAACACGCGCGCGGGCGCGCGCTACGGTCAGCCCGACTACGTGTCGGCCGGCTGCGGGATGGGCCTCGACGCGACGATGTACCTGCTCGAGCGCGGCGTGCGGCTGACCGGCACCGACGCGTGGAGCTGGGACGCGCCCTTCGTGCACACCGCGAGGAAGTACGCCGAGACGAAGGACGCCTCGCTGATCTGGGAAGGCCACAAGGCCGGCCGCCACATCGGCTACTGCCACCTCGAGAAGCTGCACAACCTCGAGGCGCTGCCGCCCGACGGCTTCATCGTCTCGTGCTTCCCGCACAAGATCCGCGGCGCGTCGGCCGGCTGGACGCGCGCGGTCGCGATCTTCGACGACGCGCTGCTCGCGGCGATGCGCGCGGGCTGACGCCGCGGGGCCGGGCGGCGCCTGCGGCGCCGCGCCGGTCGCGCGCTGCGCTGGCTCAGGCCGGGATGCGCACCGGCAGCGCGGTGTAGCCGCGCACGAAGCTCGACTTCACCCGCGTCGGCTCGCCGAGCACCTCGATGCGCGGGAAGCGCGCGAGGATCTCCTGCCACAGGATCTTCAGCTGCAGCTCGGCGAGGCGGTTGCCCACGCAGCGGTGGATGCCGAAACCGAACGACAGGTGCTGGCGCGGCCGCGCGCGGTCGATCACGAAGCGATCCGGGTCCTCGATCGCGGTCGCGTCGCGGTTGCCCGACAGGTACCACATCACCACCTTCTCGCCCTCGCGGATCTTCTGCCCGGCGAGCTCGACGTCGCGCGTCGCGGTTCGGCGCATGTGCGCGAGCGGCGTCTGCCAGCGGATGATCTCCGGCACCATCGAGTCGACCAGCGCCGGGTTCGCGCGCAGCTTCGCCCACTCCGACGGGTTGCGCGACAGCGCGAGCAGCCCGCCGGTCATCGAGTTGCGGGTGGTGTCGTTGCCGCCGACGATCAGCAGCACCAGGTTGCCCATGTACTCGAGCGGCGGCATGTTCCGCGTCGCCTCGCCGTGCGCGAGCATCGACACCAGGTCGGTCCGCGGCGGCGCGTTGACCCGCTCGTTCCACATCTTCGTGAAGTACGCGAACATCTTGCCGAGCTCGGCGGTGCGCTCGTCCCAGGACGTGACGACGCGCTGGTCGACGTCCGGGTTCGCGGTCGCGCAGTCGGACCAGTGCGTGAGCAACCGGCGGTCCTCGAGCGGGAAGTCGAACAGCGTCGCGAGCATCAGCGTCGTGAGCTCGATCGAGACGTGCTGCACCCAGTCGAAGGTCTCGCCGCGCGGCAGGCCGTCGAGCACGCGGCAGGTCCGCTCGCGGATCAGCGTCTCCATGTTCGCGAGGTTCGCCGGCGCGACGATCGGGCTCACCGCGAGCCGCTGCACGTCGTGCTTCGGCGGGTCCATCGCGATGAACATCTGCAGCCGCTCGGTCATCGGGCGGTCGGCGATCACGATCCCGCCTCGGCTCCAGTCGGAGGAGAACGCCTGGTGGTTCGTGTCGACCGCCATGATCTCCTTGTAGGTGCTCACCGACCAGTACTCGCCGAACATCGGGCTCGTCGAGCGGTGCACCGGCGCGTCGCGCCGCAGCCGCTCGAAGTAGTGGCCGACGGTGTCGTTCTCGAACAGCAGCGGGTTCGCCGGGTCGATCTGCTCGAGCGGCATCGAGAACGCGCGCTCGCGCGCGGCCGCCTGCACGGGGTCGAGCTCCAGGGTCGCGGTGGTCATGACGGTCTCCTCGTGGGGTCGGGTCGCTCAGTGCTGCCCGTCGGGCATCGTCACCGTCAGGCCGTCGAGCGCGTCGGTGACCGGGATCTGGCAGGCGAGCCGCGAGGTCTCGCGACGCTCGGCGGTGAAATTCAGCATCTCCTCCTCCTGCGCCGACGGCGGCGCGAGCTTCGCGCCCCAAGCCGGCTCGACGAACACGTGGCAGGTCGCGCAGGCGCACATGCCGCCGCAGTCGGCGTCGATGCCGGGGACGTCGTGGTCGACGGCCGCGCGCATGAGGGACAGGCCGCTCTCGGCCTGCACCTCGTGGCGCGTGCCATCGTGGGCGATGAAGGTGACCTTGGGCATGGATGGGCTCCGTGTGTGCGTGGCTCGTGTCTCGTGTGACCCGGTCGGGGCGGCCGGTCAGCGCTTCGCGTTCGCCGCGCGCATCGCCTCGATCTCGGCGCGCGACAGCCCGAGCACCTGGCCGATCGGGCCGGGCGCGTCGCGGTCCCACGCGTGGCGGGGCCCGACGGTGATGCCGCCGTCGACGACGACGTGCGTGCCGGTGACGAAGCCGGCCGCGTCCGACGACAGGTAGACGGCCGCCTCGGCGATGTCCTCCGGCCGGCCGCTGCGACCGACCGGGTTCGCGGCGCCGCTGCGCTGCGCGACGGTATGGGCGAGCCGCTTCGCGTCGTCGTCGGACAGCCCGAGCGAGTGACCGAAGATGCCGGTCGCGATGAAGCCCGGGCAGATCGCGTTGACGCGGATGCCGAGCGGCGCGAGCTCGGCCGCGGCGCAGCGGGTCCAGTGGATCACCGCGGCCTTCGCGCTCGAGTAGCACAGCGGGCCCCAGCCCGCCTGCAGCCCGGCGATCGACCCGGTGTTCAGGATCGAGCCGCCGCCGCGCCGCTTCAGGTGCGGCACCGCGTAGGCCGCGCCGGCGGCGACGGAGCGGACCAGCAGCGCGTGGGTCGCGTCCCAGGCCTCCGCGTCGAAGGCCTCGACGCCGCCCGGCAGGCCGCCGGCGCCGGCGTTGCTGAACAGCACGTCGAGCCCGCCGAACGCGTCGGCGGCGAGGTCGATCGCGGCCTTCAGCTCGTCGAGCCGGACGACGTCGCAGCGCGCGAATCGCACCGCGCCAGGGAAGCGCGCCTCGAGCGCGCGGCCGGCGTCCTCGCGCAGGTCGGCGGCGACGACGCGTGCGCCCTCCTCGACGAAGCGCGCGACGGTCGCGAGGCCGATGCCGGAGGCGGCGCCGGTGACGACGGCCACCTTGCCGTCCAGTCGGGGGGTCATTGCCATCGGAGCATCGCCTTCTCGAGTCGGGTCATGCCCTGCGTGACGACCATCCCCAGCAGCGCCAGCAGGACCAGCAGCGCCATCACGCCGTTCATGTTGAACGTCGCCTGCAGGTAGGCGAGCTGCTGGCCGAGCCCGTGCTCGGCGGCGATCAGCTCGGCGCCCACGACACCGAGCATCGAGTAGATCAGCGCGAGGCGCAAGCCGGAGAAGATCACCGGCACCGCCGACGGCAGCGTCACCTTGAAGAACACCTGCCGCGGTGTCGCGCCGAGCGAGCGCGACAGCACGACCAGGTCCTGCGATGCGCCGCGGATCCCGGCGACGGTGTTCGCCAGCACGATGAAGAACGACAGGCTGGTGCCGACCGCGATCTTCGAGCCGATGCCCAGCCCGAACCACAGCAGGAAGAGCGGCGCGAGCGCGAGGCGCGGCATCGCGTTGAGCACCGTCAGGTACGGCTCCATCGCGTGCTCGACCTTCGGGAACATCACGAACACCAGTCCGAGCGCGAGCGCGAGCACGCTGCCCAGCAGGAACGAGACCACCGTGCCGAGGATCGTGTACCCGAGCTCGAGCCAGAGCTTGCGCCCGGACACGAAGCCGTCCCACAGGAACGCGACGATGCCGGTGGGCTGGCCGAAGAACGCGGCCGACAGCCACTCCTGGCGCATCGCCAGCTCCCAGATGGCGAGGAACGCGGCGATCGACACCGCATGGGCGGCGACGGCGGACGCGCGCGGGCCGCTCACGTCACCGCCTCGGCGGACGCACCGAGCCCGCGCTCGAGTTCCTCCCACACGTGGGCGTAGAGCTCGAGGAAATGGCGGTCCTTCTGCAGCGCGCGCACGTGGCGCGGCCGCTCGAGCGGGATCCGCACGTCGGCGACGACGCGCCCGGGCCGTGCGCTCATCACGACGACGCGATCCGACAGCGCGACCGCCTCGGCCAGGTCGTGCGTGATGAAGACGACGGTGCGCCGGCGCGCGTTCCAGAGCTCGAGCAGCAGGTCCTCGAGCTGCAGCTTGGTCTGCGCGTCGAGGGCGCCGAACGGCTCGTCCATCAGCATCACCGGCGCATCGAGGCAGAAGGTGCGCGCGAGCGCGCAGCGCTGCCGCATGCCGTGCGACAGCTGCTTCGGCCACTTGTCCTCGAAGCCCGTCAGGCCGACGCGCGCGAGCAGCTCGCGGGCGCGGGCCTCGCGGGCGCGCTCGTCGACACCGCGCACCTCCATGCCGTAGCAGGCGTTGCCGAGCGCGGTGCGCCACGGCAGCAGGCAGTCGCGCGCGAGCATGTAGGCCACATCCGGGTTGCCGACCGCCGGTGCCTTGGCGAGCATCGTGATCCGCCCCTGCGTGAGCGGCACCAGCCCGGTCAGCAGGTTCAGGATCGTCGTCTTGCCGCAGCCGCTCGGGCCGACGATCGACACGAACTCGCCCTCGCCGATCGACAGCGAGACGTCGTCGACCGCGACGACCTCGCCGAAGCGGACGGTGAGCCGCTCGATCGAGATCGCCACCGCCCCGGACGGCAACGCGGCCGGCGGCGCGACCGCACTCACGGAGCGCGATCCAGCACCAGGTCCGACACCGGCGCCGCCTTGTCGATCTGCTTGGTCTCGAGCAGCAGGTCCAGCCCCGCCTGGATCGCCTTGCGGTCGATCGAGGCCTTGTAGGTCCCGCTGTCGATCGCGATCCGCAGCGCGCGCTCGAGCACCTCGTCGCCCTTGGGCATGTCGAACTTGAAGAACTGCTGCGCGATCCGCGACACCTCCGGGAAGTTCGCCGGCACGTTGATGAACGCGTCGGCCTCCTTCACCGCGCGGATCACCGCGTCGATCACGTGCGGGTTCCGGTCGATGTACTCCTGCGTGAAGATCAGCCCGTTGCCGCCGCCGTTCAGCGCGAACTGCTCGGCCGGCTGCCGGTCGATCGCCGCGCGCCACGCCACCTTGCAGGTCTTCAGCACCTCGCACATCGCGCCCGCCGGCTCGAACATCATCAGCGCGTCGACCTGCTTCGACACCAGTGCGCCGTAGGCGGTGTTCGGCCCGCCGACCGCGACGAAGGTCAGCTGGTCGGGGTCGAGGCCGGCCTTGGCCGCCATCCAGCGCCCGGTGACCTCGGTCGCGGCGCCGCGCGCGGTCACGCCGATCTTCTTGCCCTTCAGGTCCTGCATGAAGGCCGGCCAGCCGCGGCCGACGTTAGGCGCGTCGACGTGGTTGCCGACCAGCAGCGCGGCGACGTTGGTCACCGCGCCGCCCACGACCATCTTCATCTTCGCGCCACGCAGCACGGCGCCGTTCATCACGTCGGCCGGCCCGAACGATGCGTCGATGCTCTTGGCGAGCATCGCCTGCATGCCGAGCGGCGCGGCCGGGATCGACTGCAGCTCGCACTTGAGGCCGGCCTTCTCGCAGTAGCCCTTGGCGATCGCGACCTTGACCAGCATGTTGCCGAGGCCGGGGTAGTCCTGGAACTTGACCGACTCGCCCTTGCCCTGCGCGGTGGCCGGCGCGGCGAAGGTCGAGCACACGAGGGCGACGGCGGCGGCCGTCGACGCGAGGACGCGGTGCATGGTGTCTCCTGGATCGGTGTCGTCGTGCGGCCGGGCCGCGTTCACTGCTCGAACACCACGACGCTGCGGGCGGTACCACCCTGCTTCATCGCCTCGAATCCCGCGTTGATCTCGTCGAGCCGGATGCGGCGCGAGACCATCTCCTTCAGCTTGAGCCGGCCCTGCATGTAGAACTCGATCAGCCGCGGCATGTCGGTGCGGAACCGGTTCGAGCCCATCATCGACCCCTGGATCCTCCGCTCGCGCAGGAAGTCGAAGCCGTGCAGCTCGATCTTCGTGCCGATCGGGATCATGCCGATGATCGTCGCGGTGCCGCCGGCGCGCAGGCAGCCGAACGCCTGCTCGGCGGTCTGCTTCAGGCCGATGCACTCGAAGGCGTGGTCAACGCCGCCCGAGGTCAGTTCCATGATCTGCTTGACCGCGTCGCCGGGCGACGCGTCGATCACGTCGGTCGCGCCGAACGCGCGCGCGAGTTCGAACTTGAACGGGTCGCGGTCGATCGCGACGATCCGCGCGGCGCCCGCGATCGCCGCGGCGTTGATCGTCGACAGACCGATGCCGCCGGCGCCGAACACCGCGACCGTCTGGCCGGGCTCGACCTTCGCGGTACGCGCGACCGCCCCGTAGCCCGTCATCACGCCGCAGCCGATCAGCGCGGCGAGATCGAGCGGCATGTCGGGCCGCACCTTCACCAGCGCGTGCTCGTGCACCACCATCTGCTCGGCGAATGAGGACAGGTTCAGGAACTGGTTCATGTGGCCGCCCTGCCAGCGCAGCCGCTTCGCGACACCGGGCGGCATCTTGACCTCCGGATCCTGGCAGATCGACGGACGGCCCGACAGGCAGAACTCGCAGTGACCGCAGAACACCGACAGGCACGAGATCACGTGGTCGCCGGGCTTGAGGTAGGTGACGTCCTCGCCGACCGCCTCGACGACCCCGGCCGACTCGTGGCCGAGCACCACCGGCACCGGCGTCGGGTACGAGCCCTCGATGAAGTGCAGGTCGCTGTGGCACAGCCCCGCCGCGGCGGTCCGGACCAGCACCTCGCGGCGCTTCGGCTTCTCGACGGTCACCTGCTCGATCGTCATCGGCTGGCGCGGCGCGTGCAGGACGGCGGCTTTCATCGGATCTCCTCGTGTCGGGCGCGCGACCGGTCGGCCGCCTTGCGTCCCTTAATTCGGATGAATTAAATTCTCGAACAGCGCCGCTGTCAACGACCCGCCCCCGGATGCCCGCCGCCGCCCTCGCCCGACCCGCAGACGACACCTCGACCGCGAGCGTGCTGCTCGACGTCGCGGAGCGCCTGTTCGCCGAGCGCGGGATCGCTTCGGTGTCGCTTCGACAGATCGTCCTGGAGGGCCGCCAGGGCAACCTGTCGGCGGCGCACTACCACTTCGGCTCGCGCGACGCGCTGATCCGCGCGCTGGTAGAGCGGCGCCTGCGCACGCTCGACGCGCTGCGGCACGCGTGCCTGGACCGGGTCGTCGCAGGCGGCCGCGACGGCGAGCTCTCGGCGGTCGTCGGCGCGGCGATCGAGCCGCTCGCCGAGGCGGTGGAGCGCACGCCCTGGGGCGCGGACTACGCGCGCGTGCTCGCGCAGGCGCTCTTCGAGACGCGGATGAAGCTGCTCGACACGGTCGACCCCGAGGTGCTCTCCAGCGTGACGCGCGCGCGTGCGATGGCGCGCCGGCTGCTGCCGCACCTGTCGGACGCGGCGTTCGCGGGGCGCGTGCGGATCGTGCACCACGAGTCGGCCTATACCGTCGCCCGCTGGATCGTCGAGCACGGCCGGGTCGACGCCGGCAACCGTCGCGCGTACCGCGCGACGATCCGCGAGACGATCGCGTTCATGGCTGCCGGGCTGGCCGCGCCGGCGGCCCGGGCGGCGTAGCATCGCCGGGCCCGCGGCGTCCGACCCCGAACCGTCGGCGTTCCACGCCCGCGACGGCACGCTGCTGGTGCCCGGGAACATGGCCGACGACGCGCAGCGCCCGCACGCGGGCATCCGCTGCGTCGAGTCGGTGGTCGCGCGGCTCGGCGAGGCGCGCACCGACACGGTCCTGTGCCTCCACACCGCGACTCGCGTCGATCACGTCGGCACGGGCGACCCGGCGAGCGCGCCGAGCTTCACCTGCGGGCGCTGAGCGATACGCACCGGCACACGCGACGAGGGCCCGCTCGCGCGGGCCCTCCGGGGCGATGCCGGCGCGGCAGCCCGCGACGGCAATCGACGCAGCCCGCTCAGTTCGGGCCGCACTCGGCCTTCAGCGCCGCGCCCGACTTGCGCGCGGCGTCGCACTCGGCCTTCACCTCAGCTCGGGTCTTGGTCGACTTCACGTTCGGATCGGCGCCCTGGCACTCGACGGCAGGCATCGTGCCGGCCTTGCGGGCCGCGTCGCACTCGGCCTTGACGTCGGCGCGGGTGCGCTGGGACGACTTGCTCGGCGCCGCGGGCGGGGAGTCGCTGGCGCCGCCCTTCGGCTGCGCGAACGCACCTTGGCCGGCGAGAAGGCCGAAAGCGATGGCGGGAACGAGGAACAGGCTGCGTTTCATGGGGGACTCCCGGAATTCGTGTGGTTGTGGGTTCGATCGATGCGCATCGGCATCGGTGTTCAAGATCGCGTCACCGTGCCGCGAACTCAAGGCGGCACTCGATGCGGGATGACCTGCATCAATTGCATCCGTAATTCGACCTCCGGCTTGAGCACGGGCAACTCGGTCGTACTTGATTTCAATCTGTTTTCGAGTCACATCGGTCGTTGCTGTACGAACGCTCAAGCTTAGTCCAGAGGAGTGACAGGACAGTCTGACACATTGATGACCGATCAATTCGACACTCACCATACGGAGCACGCCATGGCCCGCACGATCGACCCGACGAAGCGAACCACGCTCGGACTGCTGCTCTTCGCAGGCGCGGTCGCGGGCTGTTCGACGACCGGTGCCCGCGCCCCCGGCGCCCGGCCCGACGAGGGCATCGACTACCGCCTCGCCGAGACGCCGCAGCCGACGCGCGCCGCACCGGGCCGCATCGAGGTCGTCGAACTGTTCTGGTACGGCTGCCCGCACTGCAACGCGATGGAGCCCGGGCTCGTCGCCTGGGCGCGAGCGCTGCCGCCCGACGTCGCGTTCCGCAAGGTGCACCTCGGGCTCGGACCACGCTGGGTGCCGCACCAGCGACTGTTCTGCGCGCTCGAGCGCGTCGGCCGCGACGCATCGCTCGACGCGCGCGTCTTCCGCGCGATCCACGTCGACGGACGCGCGCTCGGAACGCGTGACGAGGCGGCCGAGGTCGTCGCCGCGGCCGGCGTCGACCGTGGCGCGTTCGTCGACGCCTGGGAGTCGGACGCGGTGCGCGAGGCGATGCGCGAGGCGGACGCGTTCGCGGCGGCGCTCGGCGTGCAGGGCGTGCCGACGCTGGTCGTCGACGGCCGGCTCGTCACCTCGCCCGGCATGACCGGCAGCTACCACGCGACGCTGTCGGTCGTCGACGCGCTGCTCGCGAAGGTCCGCGCGAGAACCGCGTGATGCGAGCGGCGTGACGCGAACCGCACCCCGGCCGATGCGTCCCGGCGATCACGCCGATGAGCATCGCGACGCGAGCCGATTCGACGCGCGTCGATCCCGGGGGTAAGCTGCGCGTCGGCGGGCGCCTGACCCGCGCCACGACACCGACGTTCCCCGACTTCGCGAGGACCCCCGATGAGCCGTACCGCCTCCCTGATCATGGCCTGCGCGCTCGCGCTGCCCGCCGCCGGCTTCGCGCAAGGCGCCTCCGCCGTGGTCGCGGCCGGCCAGACGTCGAGCGGCGAGCGGGTGGGCGTGGATGCGATCGAGGTCCGCGCCCGCGTCGTCGAGCTCGACGTCGCCAACCGCATCGCGACGCTGCGCGGCCCGCGCGGCAACGTCGTCACCGTGCACGTGCCCGCCGAGGCGAAGGGCTTCGACCGGATCCGCGTGGGCGACATGGTGGTGCTCAAGTACGCGATGGCGCTCGTCTCGAAGATCGAGCCGGCGGCCAAGAGCGGCGGCATCCGCGAACGTATCGAGTCGTCCGCGGCGAGCACGACGCCGGCGGGCGCCGCGCCGGGCGTGGCCGCGGTGCGGACCGTCGAGGTGCTGGCGACCGTCACCGACCTCGACCGCAAGGCCCGCACCGCGACGCTGCGCGGCGTGCACCGGACCGTGAAGGTGGCGGTGCCGGCCGACGTCGACATGGCGAAGATCAAGCAGGGCGACGAGGTGCACGCGGTCTTCCGTGAGGCGATCGTGCTCGCGGTGGAGCCCGCGACGACACCGGCGCCGGCGAAGAAGAAGGGCTGATCGTCTCGGGCGGCGCGCCGTGCGGGTCGAGGAGGCGCGGATGAGATCATCGCGGCTCCGCGCGGTCCGCCCGCGCCCCTCCGGGATGCCCACGATGACGTCGTCCAGTGCGCACGCGCTCGCCGCGTGCCCGCTCGCCGCGTGCCTGCTCGCCGCGTGCCTGCTCGCCGCGACACTCGCCGCCGGCTGCGCGACCAAGCCTGCGTCCTCCGGCGCCGTCGCGCCGCCGCCCCCGGCCGCGCCCCCCCCGTTCGAGGGCACCGCGTGGACACTCGCGTCGCTCGAGGGGCGGCCGGTGCCGTCAGGCTCGGACGCGACGCTGCGCTTCGAGGGTGAGCGCGTGTCGGGCAGCGACGGCTGCAACCGCTTCGCCGGGCCGTGGAGCGGACGGGGCACGAGCCTGCGGATCGGACCGAACCTCGCTGCCACGCAGCGGGCCTGCCCCGACGCCCAGCGCGCGCTCGCCGACGCCTACGGCCGGGCGCTGATTGGCGCGACGGCGTGGCGCATCGACGGCACGACGCTGCGGCTGCTCGGCGACGGCGGCACGCCGCTCGCCGCGCTCGAGCCGCAGCCGACCGGGCTCGCCGGCACCGCGTGGAGGATCGTCGCCTACAACACCGGCCGCCAGTCGGTGACCAGCGTCGGCGTCGGTGCGCCGCTCACGATCGAGTTCGGCACCGCGGGTGGCGTCCGCGGCTCGGCAGGCTGCAACACCTACTCCGGCGCCTGGACCGAGTCCGCGGGCCGCGTGACGATCGGGCCGCTGCGCACGACGCGGATGGCCTGTGCCGATCCGCCCGACGTGATGGAGCGCGAGGCCGCGGTGCTGCGCGCGCTCGAGTCGGTCGCCACCGCTCGCCGCGAGGGCGATCGGCTGGAACTGCGGACCGCGACCGGTGCGATCGCGGTGTCGTCGGTCGAGGCACGCGCCCGTTGAGCGGGCGCGTGGGACCGCGGCGGTCAGGCCATCTTCACCGCCGTCCCGCTGACGGTGACCATCATCATGCCGTTGGCCTCGCCGAGCACCTCGTAGTCGAAGTCGATGCCGACGATGCCGTCGGCGCCGAGCGCCCGGGCCGCCTCCTTCATCTCGTCGAGCGCCGCGTCGCGCGCGCCCGCGAGCGCGCGCTCGTAGCCGCCCGCGCGGCCGCCGACGACGTCGCGCACCGACGAGAACATGTCGCGCAAGATGTTCGCGCCGATGACCGCCTCGCCGTTGACGATGCCGAGCCACTGCGCGACGCGCGCGCCGTCGCCGGTCGGCACGACGGTCGACAGGAAGAAGCCGGGATCGGCCTTCGAGAACCAGCCCATGGGAGCTCCGGGATGGGGCGCGGCGCGCGGGGCGCACGCCGCCGACCTGCGATGTTACCGGTCGGCCTGCCGCAGCAGCGGCGCCATCGCCCCGAGCGGCGCCACCCCGAGATGGACGGTCGCGCAGGACTCGACGCCGGCCGAGGCCCTCGGCCGCGCCGGGTCGGGCTCGACGATCCGGCGAAAGCCTCGCCCCACCAGCCCCTCTTCCTGCAGCGCACGCAGCCGCTGGTTCAGCCGCTGGCGCGACACCCCGACCATCGACGCGGGGTCCGCCTGCGACAGCGTCCGCTCGACCGGCGGCGCGACGCCGGCCCGCGCGTACGCGATCGCCGCGAGCTTCGCGAGGCGGGTGCGCAGCAGCGCGTCCGGCGCGAGCCGGGGCAGCTCGCCGAGGATCCGGTGGAGCCGCTCCACGGCGAGGACCGCGGGTTCGGTGGAATGCCGCAGGTGCGACGGGTCCGCTGCGCCGATCGCCTCGAGGGACTGCGTCGGGAGCACCATCGAGGTGACGGTGCCGGCCGCGAGCGCGCTCGCCGAAGGCGCGCTGCAACGGCGCCGGGAGCGGGGCGAACCGATCGTTGCGGCGCAGCGTCTCGATGGCGGCCGGCCTCAGGGGCGTCGTGGCGGGGCGCGGGGTCATGGGCGACGTTGTGCCGCGCCGGGTCGCCGCCCGCGCGGACCGACGCCCGAGGGCGCGCCTCAGCAGTGCGACGCGTGCCTCGCCTTCATCGTCGCGAGCACCTCGTCCGGGTCGCGCTGCCACCAGTCGCGCGACGAGAAGATCTCGCACTCGTGCAGGCCGCGGTAGCCCGCCGCCTCGACGAGGCCGCGCAGCCGGCGCAGGTCGATCACGCCGTCGCCCATCATGCCGCGGTCCTCGAGCAGGTCGCGCGTCGGCACCAGCCAGTCGCAGACGTGGAAGGCGTGCAGCCGCGCGGCGCCCGCGCGCGCGACCTGCGCGTCGAGGGCAGGGTCCCACCACACGTGGTAGACGTCGAGCGCGACGCCGAGCGCCGCGGCCGGTGCCCACGCGCCGCCGTCGGCCGCGGTGCGCGCGTGCACGCCGGCGCCACCGGGGTCGAGGGCGTCGCACAGCTCGAGCGCCTGGCCGAGCGTGTTCACGCACGCGCGGTCGGCCGCGTACATCGGGTGCAGTGGCTCGATCGCGAGGGGCACGCCCGCGGCGCGCGCGTGCGGCAGCACCGCGGCGATGCCGTCGCGGACCTGCGCTCGCGCGCCGGCGAGGTCTTTCGAGCCCGCCGGCATGCCGCCCACCACCAGCACGAGGCACTGCGCACCGAGCTCGGCCGCGTCGTCGATCGCGCGGCGGTTGTCGTCGATCGCGGCGCGCCGACCGGCCTCGTCGGCGGCCGGGAACATGCCGCCGCGGCACAGGCCTGTGACCGTCAGGCCCGCCGCGCGGATCCGGCGCGCGGCCTCGCCGACGCCGAGCTCGGCGAGCTTGTCTCGCCACGGCGAGATGCCGCGGATGCCGTGGCGCGCGCAGCCGTCGATCATCCGCGCGAGGTCCCAGCGGACCTTCACGGTCGCGGTGTTCAGCGACAGCGCGCGCGGATCGGGCGGGGCGGGACCCGCGGCGCTCACGACTCGATCCCGTTGATCGCGAGCAGCGCGCGCATCCGCCCGCACGCGAGGTCGGGATCGCGCAGCAGTCCGGCAGCGTCGGCGAGGCGGAACAGCTCCGCGAGGTGCAGCACGTGGCGCGCCGACTGCTGGCCGCCGACCATCGTGAAGTGCGACTGCAGGCCGTTCAGCCAGGCCATGAAGACGACGCCGGTCTTGTAGAAGCGCGTGGGCGCCCGGAAGATGTGCCGCGACAGGGGCACCGTGGGCCCGAGGATGTCGTGAAAGCGCGCGACGTCGCCGCGGCCGAGCGCAGTGAGCGCGGCCGACGCGGCCGGCGCGATCGCGTCGAAGATGCCGAGCAGCGCGTCGGAGTGGCCGTGCGCGTCGCCGGCGATCAGCTCGGCGAAGTTGAAGTCGTCGCCGGTGTACATCCGCACGCCGGGTGCGAGTCGCCGGCGCATCGCGACCTCGCGGTCCTTGTCGAGCAGCGAGACCTTGACGCCGTCGATCTTCGCGGCGTTGCGGTTGATCACGTCGACCGCGACGTCGGTCGCCGCGTCGAGGTCCTCGGCGCCCCAGTAGCCGGCGAGCGCCGGGTCGAACATGTCGCCGAGCCAGTGCACGATGACCGGCTCCCGGACCTGAGAGAGCAGCCGGTCGTAGACCAGGCCGTACTGGTCGGGCGAACGCGCGCACGCGGCGAGCGCGCGGCTCGCCATCACGATCAGCCGTCCGCCCAGCCCCTCGATCGCCTCGGCCTGCGCCTCGTACGCGCAGAGCACGTCGGCGACGGTGGTGCGCGCCTCCGGCACCAGGTGGTCGGTGCCGCAGCCGGAGAAGACGCGCGCGCCGGGATGCGAGCGCGACGCGTCGATCGAACGGCGGATCAGCTCGAGCGAGGTCGGCCAGTCGAGGCCCATGCCGCGCTGCGCGGTGTCCATCGCCTCGGCGACGCCGAGGCCGAGGTCCCACAGGCGGCTGCGGTAGGCGATCGTCGCGTCCCAGTCCACCGCGCAGCCGATCCACGGGTCGACGCTCGACATCGGGTCGGCGACGACGTGCACCGCCGAGAACGCGATGCGGTTGAACGGACCCTGCGCGACGTCCGGGTAGCCGCGCGGCGCGGACGTCGTGAAGGGCGCGAGGCGGCCGTCGGGGGCGGGCAGCGTGATCGTGGGCATGGCGGGCTCGGGGCGTCGGCGAGGTGTCGCGCGGGGCGGGCGGGCGTCGTGTGGCGGGGGCGGGTCGGCGTTCGCGGTCGCCGCGACTCAGTCCGGCAGCGCGCCGACGTCGACCCAGCGGCGCTCCTTCCACGAGCGCAGCCCCGCCTCGACCAGCTGCACGCCCTTTGCGCCCTCGCGCAGGTTCCACGGGAACGGCGTGCCTTCGCAGACGTGGCGGATGAAGAGCTCCCACTCGGCCTTGAAGGCGTTGTCGAACACGGTGTACTCGGGCACATCCTGCCAGCCGGCGAGGAAGTCGATCGGCTGCGGCAGGTCGGGGTTCCACACCGGCTTGGGCGTCGCGACCCGCGGCTGCACCTTGACGCCGCGCAATCCGGCGACCGCCGAGCCGTGCGTGCCGTCGACGTGCAGCGTCAGCAGGTCGTCGCGCCGCACGCGCGTGACCCACGAGCTGTTGAAGTGCGCGACCACGCCGGTCGCGAGCTCGAAGGTCGCGTAGGCCGCGTCGTCGGCGGTCGCGTCGTAGGCGTTGCCCTGCTCGTCGATCCGTTTCGGGATGTGCGTCGCGCCGAGGCACGAGACCGCCTTCACCTCGCCGAACAGGTTGTCGATCACGTAGCGCCAGTGGCACAGCATGTCGAGGATGATCCCGCCGCCGTCGTCCTTGCGGTAGTTCCAGCTCGGGCGCTGCGCGGGCTGCAGGTCGCCCTCGAACACCCAGTAGCCGAACTCGCCGCGCACCGACAGGATCCGGCCGAAGTAGCCCGAGTCGATCAGCATCTTCAGCTTCAGCAGGCCGGGCAGCCACAGCTTGTCCTGCACGACCCCGTGCTTCACGCCCTTCTTCTCGGCCGCGCGCCAGATGCCGAGCGCCTCCTCGAGGTTGGTCGCCGACGGCTTCTCGCAGTAGACATGCTTGCCGGCGGCGATCGCCTTGTGCACGAGCGAGGGCCGCATCTGCGTGGTGGCCGCGTCGAAGAACACCTCGTCCTTCGGGTCGGCGAGCGCCGCGTCGAGGTCGGTGCTCCAGCGCAGCCCGCCGTGCTGCGCCGCGAGCACCTGCATCCGCTCGGCGCCGCGGCCGACCAGGATCGGATCGGGCATCACGCGGGTGCCGTCGGCGAGACGTACGCCGCCCTGCTCGCGGATCGCCTTCACCGAGCGGATCAGGTGCTGGTTCAGGCCCATGCGGCCGGTGACGCCATGCATCACGATGCCGAGTCGACGGGTGCTCATGCGGGGATCTCTCCGGAAAGGGACGGTCGGCTGACGCGCACCGTCGGCGCGTGGTCGCAGGGCAGCGCCTGTCTGCGGCGTTGTAACCTGTTGGTTAATTATTTTCCGGTCCGGAGACCTCACAGTCAACCCTTGTCGGGTCCCGGGGCCGGCGATAGCATCGACTTCTCACCGGTTGGTTAACTCGATCGCAGCGTCCAGGGAGACATCGCATGCCCCGCATCCAGACCACCGTCGTCGGCTCGTACCCCGTGCCCGACTGGCTCGCCGCGCTGCCGTCCGAGCAGGCGCTCGCCGATGCGACGCGCGTCGTCATCGGCATCCAGGAGCAGGCGGGCATCGACCTGGTCTGCGACGGCGAGCTCTACCGCTTCGACGTCAACCATCCCGAGACCAACGGGATGATCGAGTACTTCGTGCGGCCGATGGACGGGATCACGCAGCGGTTCTCGTTCGACGAGCTGATCGCCTACCGCTCCAGCAGTGGCATGAAGTTCCGCACGCGCCCGCCCGGCACGGTCGTGGGCCCGATCGGCTCGGGCGCGCTCGACCTGCCGCTCGCCTGCGCGCGGGCGCGCGCGCTCGCCTCGAAGCCGTTCAAGTTCACCGTGACCGGCCCGCACATGCTCGCCAAGACGCTGATCGACCGGCACTACGGCACCTTGCCCGACCTCGCCAACGCGATCGCCGATGCGCTCGCCGAGCAGGTCCGGCACTGCGAGGCCGAAGTCGTGCAGCTCGACGAGGCCAACCTGCCCGGCCATCCCGACGAGTGGGAGTGGGCCGCGGCGGCGATCAACCGCGTGCTCGACGCGGTGCCCGGCAAGGGCGCGGTACACCTGTGCTTCGGCAACTACGGCGGGCAGTCGGTGCAGAAGGGCACCTGGGACCGGCTGATGCGCTACCTGAACGCGCTGCACGCCGACCACGTGGTGATGGAGGTCGCGCACCGTCCGCCCGAGGAACTGGCGGCGTTCCGCGAGCTGAAGCCCGAGATCGGCTTCGGCCTCGGCGTCGTCGACATCAAGGCGAACGAGGTCGAGTCGCCCGAGAGCATCGCCCGCGCGATCGAGCGCGCCGAGAAGACGCTCGGCGCGGGCCGCGTGAAGTACGTGCACCCGGACTGCGGCTTCTGGATGCTGAAGCGGCCGATCGCCGACGCGAAGATCCGGGCGATGCCGAAGGGGCGCGACCTGTACGAGCGGGCGGGCGCGTGAGCGGACTGCCTGAGGGCTTCGCCGACGAGGCCGCGCTCGAGGACTTCATGACGGCGCCCTCGCCGGCGCTTGCGGCCGACCTCGCGCGCGCACCCGGCGACATCCTGGTGCTCGGCGTCGGCGGCAAGATGGGCCCGACGCTCGCGCGGATGGCGAAGCGTGCGGTGCCCGACCGGCGCGTGATCGCGGTCGCCCGCTTCTCGGACAAGGCGCTTCCGGACACGCTGCACGCGCACGGCGTCGAGCCGGTGGCCTGCGACCTGCTCGACCGCGCGGCACTCGAACGCCTGCGCGACGCGACGCCCACCGCGACCAACGTCGTCTTCATGGCCGGCCACAAGTTCGGCGCGTCGGGCAACGCGTCGTTCACCTGGGCGATGAACGTCGGCGTGCCGGCGATGGTCGCCGAGACCTTGCGCGACCGACGCATCGTGTCGTTCTCGACCGCCTGCGTCTATCCGTTCGTGCCGGTCGACGGACCGGGCGCGCCCGAGTCGACCGAGGCGGTGCCGCCGCCTGGCGACTACGCGTGGTCGTGCGTCGGCCGCGAGCGGGCGTTCGAGCACGGCTCGCGGACCTGGGGCACGCCGGGACGGATGGTGCGGCTCTCCTACGCGATCGACATGCGCTACGGCGTGCTGCGCGACGTCGCCGACGCGGTGTTCCACGGCCGACCGCTCGACCTCGCGATGGGCTTCGCCGACGTGATCTGGCAGGGCGACGCGAACGAGCAGGCGCTGCGGCTGCTCGCGCACTGCACGGCGCCGGCCTCGCCGATCAACGTGACCGGGCCGTCGCACACCTCGATCCGCTGGCTCGCCGGCGAGTTCGGCCGCCGCTTCGGACGCGCGCCGGTGCTGACGGGTACCGAGGCACCGACCGCGTGGCTCGTCGACACCACCGAGGCGCAGCGGCTGTTCGGTGCGCCCCGCGTGCCGATCGACGCGATGATCGACTGGGTCGCCGACTGGGTCGCGCGCGGCGGCGCGAGCCTCGGCAAGCCGACGCACTTCGAGACGCGCGATGGGAAGTACTGAGGCCGACGGGCCGGAGCCCGTCGCGCATCCGCTCGGCACCGCCTATCTCGACGGGCTGCTCGCGCTGTCGCGCTCGGCGAACTGGAACCAGGACGCGGACGACTGGCGCCACATGCTGTCCGCGGGCCGCGGCTGGGGGCTGTCGGCGCCGGACGGCACGCTGCTCGCATCGACGGTCGCGCTGCCGTATCGCGCGGCCGCGACGCCGTTCGCCTGGGTCAGCATGGTGCTCGTGCTGCCGGAGCACCGCCGGCGCGGCTTCGCGTCGCGGCTGCTGCGCGAGGCGCTCTCGTGGCTGGACGGCGAGCACCTGCTGCCGGTGCTCGACGCGACGCCCGACGGGCATCCGGTCTACCGGCGCGAGGGTTTCGTCGACACCTGGGGCTTCGCTCGACACGCGCGTGCGGCCGGCGTGACCGCCGATGCGCCGTACTCAACCGCCCCCACGGGCGTGCGCATCGAGCCTCTGCGCGACGCGCACCGAGGCGCGCTGCGCGCGCTCGACGCGCGCGCGTTCGGCGGCGATCGCGACGCGCTGCTCGGCGCGCTCGCGGCGCGGCTGCCCGCGGCCGCCCGCGTCGCGCTGCGCGGCGACGCGGTGGTCGGCTTCGCGCTGGGCCGCCCGGGCCGCGTCGCCACGCAGCTCGGGCCGCTGGTGGCCGCCGAGGCCGCGACCGCCGTCGCGCTGCTCGACGCCGCGCTCGAGGCGGTGCCCGGCCCTGTCTTCGTCGACGTGCCCGACGCGCAGCCGGCGATGCGCGAGGCGCTCGCGGCGCGCGGCTTCGCGTTCCAGCGACCGTTCGTGCGTCTGGTGCACCCGGGGCGTCACGCGGCGGCCCCCGAGGCGCCGGGCGAGGCGTCGATCGTGAGGCTCGTCGCCGGGCCCGAGCTCGGCTGAGTCGCGGACAGGACGTGTCGAGCCGGGCGATCCCGGCCCGTGCGTCGCGACCCGTGCCCCTGAACGGTACGGCGCCGCCGCGACGGCCCGCTCCGCGATCGGCGCGCCGGGCCCGGTCGTCCGACCGCCCGCCCCCTCGGCGCCGCCGCCGATCGAGAAGCGCGGCCGCGGCCCCGCTGTTCCGAAGACCGCACGACCGGGGCGGGTCGCACCGTTGCGGGTACGTAGGCGTTTTCCGACAACGAAACCTCGCTCTCCATCCGTCCGATGCCCGCACCCACGTCCGTGCCCCCGTCCCCGCCCGCCGCGCAGCCCGCGCGCAGCCCGTCCGCGACGCCCGCGCCTGGGGACGCGTGCCCCGCCACCGAGCTCCCGCGTGCGGGACCGTCCGGCGCGATCGACGGCACCGCCGAACT
This sequence comes from Burkholderiales bacterium, assembly GCA_020248665.1. Lineage (GTDB taxonomy): Bacteria > Pseudomonadota > Gammaproteobacteria > Burkholderiales > Burkholderiaceae_E > UBA4615. The sequence goes on from JADCHE010000098.1 coordinate 53,395, forward strand.
GCTGCGCCGCACGCTGCCGCTGATGTCCCGCCACGCGGCCAGCTACGCGCCCGACTCGTACGAGCTCTGGTACGAGTACGTCCGCGGCGGCAACCCGGAGCTGCGCGCGGACCTCGACGCGCTGGTCAACACCTGCGAGCGGCTGTCGCACCAGCTGACCTTCGAGCTGCACCGGAAGCACCTCGCCGACAGCAGCGAGGAGACGACCCGCAGGGCCGGCGCGGGCCTGCTCGAGCTGATGCACACGGTGCGCAGCTCGGTCGAGGCCGCGAGCTCCAAGGCGACCGAGTTCGACGCCCAGCTCGCCGCGTTCGGGGAGGGCATCGCGTCGGCCGGCTCGGCGGAGGACATGCGCGAGCACGTCGACACGATGCGTGGCGACGTCGACCGGATGAACCGCTCGCTGTCGACGCTGAACGACCGGCTCGAGGCGAGCCACCGCGAGGTCGGGCGGCTGCAGACCGAGCTCAAGCGCGCGCGCGACGAGGCCTCGCACGACCCGCTGTCGGGCATCCTGAACCGGCGTGGCTTCGACGCCGAGATCCGCAGGATCTGCGCGGCGGCCGCGCAGGACGACTCGCCGTTCAGCGTCGTGATGATCGACATCGACCACTTCAAGCGGGTCAACGACTCCTACGGCCATCCGTTCGGCGACCAGGTGATCCGCGCGGTGGGCCAGGTGCTGTCGCAGCTGACGCAGCGCAAGGACGTCGCCGCGCGCTACGGCGGCGAGGAGTTCGCACTGCTGCTGCCCGACACCGCGGCGGACGGCGCACGCGACGTCGCCGAGCGGCTGCGCTCGGCGATCGCGCGGGGCCACATCAAGCGCGGCAACGGCGGCGAGCCGGTCGGCAACATCACGATCTCGGCCGGCGTCGCGCAGTTCGTGCGCGGCGAGGACCCGATGTCGCTGATCGCGCGCGCCGATCGCGCGCTCTACGTGTCGAAGCAGTCCGGCCGCAACCGCGTGACCGTCGACCGCTGAGCCGGCGCGCGGCGTTCAACGCGCCTCGCCGCGGCCGCGCGGCTTGGCCTGTGCGAAGAGCGTCTCGGCCCGCTTCACGTCCTCCTCGGACAGCCGCGTGACCTGCGCGATCGCGAGCCGCACCTCGTCCGACAGCAGCCACGGCGCGTCGTCCGCCGCGTCGACCAGCGCGCCGCCGAACGCGAGCCGGCCGTCGACGGGGCGCACCCAGCCGAGCGTGCCGAGCGTCGCGATGATCGAACGGAACGAGCCGCGGTCGAAGAACTCCGGCGAGCCGGACTCGTGCAGGAACGCCATCCGCTGCGCGAGCAGGAAGCACAGGTCCTCGAGCGCCTTCGGCGACAGCGCGCCCGAGCCCTGCCCGGTCAGCACCGACAGCACGATGAACCAGCGCTCGAGCGGCTGGCGCATCAGCTGCGCGAGCACGTGCAGCGCGGTCGAGTCGCGGGGCGCGCCGGGCGCGCCGACGAGCCCGAGCGCGTCGAACGCGTCGAGGCAGGCGTCGACCTTCGCCGGCAGCGCCCGGGCGTCCCAGGACAGGAACAGCTCGGCGCGCAGGAACGGGAACACCCGCGACGCCACCGCGAGCAGGCGCTCGCGCCCGATGCCCGGATGGCGCGACAGCAGCGTCGCGAGCAGCGCCGGCAGCGCCCACGCGTGGAGCACGTTGTTGCGGAAGTAGGCGAGCAGCGCGACCTGCGTGCCGTGGACCTGCAGCACGTCGCCGAGCGGGTGCGCGATCCGCCACAGCAGCCCGGTGCGCTCCGCCTGCTCGACGATCTCGGTGCCCGACATCGACACGACGACCAGCCGCGACGAGTACGGCGCGCGCACCAGCAGCTCGCGCAGCAGGTCGAGGTGGCGGGCCAGCTGCACGGCGTCCATCGCGTGACGCGGCGAGCCGAGCATCGCGACCGAGACCAGGTTGACCGGATTGACGACGACCGCGTCGTTGATCCGCGTGACGATCTCCAGCGCGAGCGCGTCGATCGCCTCGCGCCGCGTCGCGTCGGCCTTCGCGATCGCGGCCGCGGCGCGCGCGGGCGTGGTCGACGGTGGCGTCGCGCCCGGGTCGGCCGCGGGCGCCGCGCCGTGCGCCGCCATGAACGGCCCGAGCGCGATCGGATCGCCGACGTTCACATGCACGCGCCCGAAATGCTCGCGCAGCCTGCGCAGCGAGCGCACGAGACCGAGCAGCGACTCCTTCTGCTTCGGCCGCCCCGACAGCTCGGCGACGTAGGTGTCCCCCTCGAGCAGCCGCTCGTAGCCGATGTAGACCGGCACGAACACCAGCGGCCGGTTCGGCGAGCGCAGCCAGCTCTCGACGGTCATCGCGAGCAGCCCGGCCTTCGGCGTCAGCGTGCGGCCGGTGCGGCTGCGGCCGCCCTCGACGAAGTACTCGATCGGGAACCCGCGCGCGATCATCGCGTGCAGGTATTCGGCGAACACCGCGGCGTACAGCGCGTCGCCGCGGAAGCTGCGGCGCAGGAAGAACGCGCCGCCGCGGCGCAGCAGGCCACCGACCACCGGCAGGTTCAGGTTCGCGCCCGCGGCCACGTGCGGCGGCGGCAGTCCCTGGTAGTAGATCAGGAACGACAGCAGCAGGTAGTCGATGTGGCTGCGGTGGCACGGCACGTAGACCACGGTCGCGTCCGAGGCGATTCGGCGCAGCGCGTCGAGCCGCGTCGCCGAGATGCCATCGTAGAGCCGGTTCCACAGCAGCTGCAGGCCGAGATCGAACGCCCGGATGAACGGATACGAGTAGTTGGACGCGATCTCCCACGCGGCGCGCCGCGCGGTCGCCTCGGCCCGGTCGCGGCCCGCCCCGCGCGTACGCGCCTCCTCGTCGATCGCCGCCTGCACCGGCCCGCCGGCGATCACCGCGTTGATCAGCACGTGCCGGTGCGACAGGTCCGGACCGACCACGCGTTCGCGGACCCGTCGGTACTGCGCGCGCAGCAGGCGCGCGGCGCGGCGCACCGCGTGCATGTCGTCGTCGGCGTCGTCGACCATCGCGCGCAGCGACATCGGCTCGCCGAACTCGATCATCGACTGCCGCCCGTGCACCAGCACGCGCGCGACCTGGCGCAGCGCGCCGGGGATCGCCCAGCCCTCGGAGAGCAGCGCCTTCAGCACCGAGTCCTGGTTGCGCGGCGCGCGGCCCCAGAACACGTGGACCGGTACGATCGTCACGTCGGCGGCCGGGTCGGCACGGACCGCCGCGGCGAGGCGCTCCAGGCGCGGCGCATAGGCATACGGCCGCGTCGCGAGCGGCGACGGCTGGCCGTCGCGGGTCAGGTAGAAGAACGAGTGCGACTCGGCGGCGACCTGCGTGCCGTCGGAGCCGGCCGGGGCGAGCGGCGCGAGCGGCAGCGGCAGCCCGAGCCGGCGCACCTGCTCGTCGAGCACCACCAGCGAGGTCAGCGAACGGAACTGCAGCGCCCAGCAGACCGGCGTGCCGCGATCGAGCGTCGCCGCGAGCGCGTCGGCGCCGACCACCTGCACGTCCACCCAGCGCCGCAGCAGCGGCTGCAGCAGCGCGATCGCGAGCCGCCCCAGCGGTGACGCGCCAGGCGGCTTCAAGTCGGATCGGGCGCCAGCACGTGCCCCTGCTCGGGGCGGCCGCGACCATCGACGAGCTCGCGCCAGACTCGAACGACATCGGCCGGGCCGCGGCCCTCGACGACCGTCATCCAGCCACCGTCGCCCCGCAGCTTCGCCGAGAACGCGTCGCGCGCCTCGGACTGGCGCGCCATGAAGCCGGCCGCGCCCCAGTCTGCCTCGCGCTTCTTCCAGCGCGCGGGCGCGAAGAACATCGTCGGCTTCGGCCCGGGCAGCGGCGCGGGGGCTGCACCGTCGGGGCGGCGTCGGCCGACGCCCTCCTCCCAGCGCGTGAGCCCCACCGCGCAGTCGTGGCGCAACGCGTCGCCGAGCCGGCGGTGCACGCGCTCGCGCAGTCCCGCGTCGCCCGACATGTCGACGTAGACGGTCGGCACGTCGGCCTCGAGCCGTTCGGCGTCCGCGTAAGCGAGCACGCGGTCGTAGCAGCCCAGTCGCTCGACGAAACCGACGTTGGCCGGCGAGGTGAGGCCGACGACCTCGACCGCCTGCGGCGTGCCGCGCCGGCGCGCGAGCAGGAACGCGGTCGCGTAGGCGGTCTTGCTGGACGCGCTCGCGAGCACGACCCGGCGCGCGCTGAAGAAGCCCTCGTCGGCGAGGAAGTCGTCGATGAGGAACGCGGTGGTGAACAGCGGCCGCAGCAGCATCGCCTCGGCCTCGGACGCCGCGCGCGCCACCGCATCCTGGCCCGGCTGCTCGCGCACGCGCACGTAGGTGTTGTAGACCGGCGAGAGCCCGTGCCGGTGCGCGGCGCCGTCGACGAAGCCCTGCGCGCCGGCCGCGGCGGGCTCGACGACGAGGTGCGTCGACATCGGCAGGAACCCGTAGAAGCGATCGCCGAGCGCGACGCCCGGATGCGAGGACGCGACTGCGGTCGCGAAGCCCCAGACCGGCACGCGCCCCCAGCCCTCGGGCGCCGGGAAGAAGCGCCAGTACTCGAGGTGCGGCACGTCGCCGCAGGCCCCGTAGGTGACATTGTTCGCGGTCAGCGCGAAGCGCTCGATCCGCAGCACCGCGCGGCCCGGCTCGAGACCGGTCGCGCCCGGCACGGGCGATTCGATGACGCGCACGTCCCGCAGATCGGCTCGGCGGACCTGGACGTCGAGGGCGATCGGGGCGGCGCTCACCTGGTCATCTTCACGGAGCGGTCGAGGAACTCGTTCGTGTACACCGACTTCACGTCGAACGGCTTGTCGATGCCGATGTACTCGCGCACCAGCTCGTAGTCGGCCTTCATCCGGCCGTCCTCGTGGATGCCGAGCGCCGTCTCGCGCGCGAACCGGTCGCTCATCAGCACCTCGACCAGCTTCCAGTTGGTGAGCTCGTTGTCGAACTTGAGCGCGCCGTTCGCCTCGACCAGCGCCTGCACGCACGGGTTGGGCTGCGCGACGCAGGCCGCGAACGCACGCTGCGTGACCTTGACGAACCGGTCCACCAGCGGCCGGTTCTTCGCGAGGAACTCGGCGTTGACGACGATCGAGTTGCCGTAGGGGTTCAGGCCCGCGTCGCGCCACGCGAGGAAGCCCATGTCGTCGCCGAGCTCGGCCTGGAAGATGTGGTGGATGTTGTAGAACGAGGTGGTCGCGTCGATCGACTTGGCCTTCAGCGCCGAGAGCTTCGCGTTCGCGTCGATGTTGACCCAGGTCACCGACTTCGGATCGATGCCGTTGGCCCTGGCGAGCGCCGGCCACATCGTGCGCGCGCCGTCGGCCGCGGGGTTGCCGATCTTCTTGCCGACCAGATCCTTCACCGACTTGATGCCCGAGCTCTTCAGCCAGTACAGGCCCTGCGGCGAGTTCGCATAGACGTTGTAGACCGCGACCAGGTCCGCGCCCTTGCCCTTGGCGACCAGCACGCCGCCCATGTCGGCCAGGCCGATCGGGTTCGCGCCGGCGCCGACCTTCTGCGTCGCGAGCGCCGAGCCGCGGCCGGGCTCGAGGTTCAGGTCGATGCCTTCCTTGGCGTACCAGCCCTGCTTCTTCGCGAAGTAGTACGGCGCGTGATCGCCGCCCGGCACCCAGTTGAGGATGAAGTCGATCTTCGTCTGGGCGTTCGCCGCGATCGGTGCGAACGCGGCCGCGCAGGCCAGCGCGAGCGTGGCCGCCGCGCCCGTGAATCGGTTGCTCAGTGCCATCTCCGTCCCTCTCCCTGTCTCGTGGAACCGTGCCGCGGGCAGCGTCGCGCGGGGTCCGGTCGATGGTATCGACCGGTTTCCGAGGGTGTCAACGCTGCCCGGCCGTTGACGCTCCCGGACCCTTCGATTAAGTTAACCGGATGGTTACAAGCGCTGCACGATAGCACGGCACCGATGGCGCTGCACCGCTCGGAGCTGCTCCCGGACGTGCTCGCGCTGCTGCGCCGGGGCACGGTGATCCCCGCCCATCCGCTCGCGCTCGACGCGTCGCGCAGGCTCGATGCGCGACGCCAACGGGCACTGACGCGGTACTACGTCGACGCCGGCGCCGGCGGTCTCGCCGTCGGGGTGCACGCGACCCAGTTCGCGATCCGCGAGGTCGGACTCTACGAACCGGTGCTGCGGCTTGCGATCGAGTCGGCACGCGCTTGGACGCGGCGGCCCGTGGTGATGATCGCCGGCCTGTCGGGCCGCACCGCGCAGGCGGTCGCCGAGGCGCGGACCGCGGTCGCGCTCGGCTACCACTGCGGCATGCTCTCGCTCGCGCCGATGAAGGGCGAGCCGGTCGACGCGCTGGTCGCGCACTGCGCGGCGGTCGCGGCCGAGATCCCGCTGGTGGGCTTCTACCTTCAGACGGCGGTCGGCGGCATCCCGCTGCCCGCGGCGTTCTGGCAGCGCTTCGCCGCGATCGACAACGTCGTCGCGATCAAGATCGCGCCCTTCGACCGCTACGCGACGCTCGACGTCGCGCGCGGCGTCGTCGCCGCCGGCGCCGACGAGCGCGTGACGCTCTACACCGGCAACGAC
>JADCHE010000099.1 GCA_020248665.1 Burkholderiales bacterium
CGGCGGGCCGTCGGCCGGCGTGCCCTCGCGCAGCGCCCGCTCGAGCAGCTGGTCGATCGTGCGCTGCGTGTCGGGCCGCGCGAGCCGGTAGCGCCGGCCCTCGCGCAGCGCGGTCACGCGCGCGCGCCCCGCGTCGTCGAGCGCGAGCGCGTCGCCGTCTTCCGGCACGGGCGCATCGGTGCGGCGCGCCGGGTCGGAGAGCAGCGCGTCGAACACCTGCTCGACGTGCGCGCGCGCATCGGCGAGCGCCGCGTCGAACGCATCGGGCGTCATCGCGAGCATCGACGCGATCCGCGCCCGCACCGCGGGGTCGTCCGGCAGCCGGTGCGTCTGCGCGTCCTCCTGGTACTGCACCGCGTGCTCGACGCGTCTCAGCAGCACGTAGGCGTCGGCGAGCCGCGCCGCCGCGGCCGGCTCGAGCAGCCGGCGCTGCGCGAGCGCGTCGAGCGTCGCGAGCGTGCGCCGGTCACGCAGGCCCGGGTCGCGGCCGCCGCGGACGATCTGGAACAGCTGCGCGCAGAACTCGATCTCGCGGATGCCGCCACGCCCGAGCTTGACGTCGACGCCGCCGCCATCGCGGCTGCCGCGGCGCGCGTCACGCCGGTCGGCCTCGGCACGGATCTGCCCGTGCAGCTCGCGCAGCGCGCCGAACACCGCGAAGTCGAGGTAGCGCCTGAAGACGAAGGGCTGGACGATCTCGGCGAGGGCCGCCTCGTCGCTCGACCGTGCAGCGTCGCCGGCGAGTCCGGAGTCGGCGATCACCGCGCCCTTGAGCCAGGCGAAGCGCTCCCACTCTCGGCCCTGGTCGTAGAAGTACTGCTCGAGCATCGGCAGCGTGCACGCCAGCGGGCCCGAGTCGCCGTTGGGGCGCAGCCGCGTGTCGACGCGGAACACGAACCCGTCCTCGGTGGGGTCCGACAGCAGCCCGGCGGTGCGCCGCGCGACGCGGTGGAAGAACTCGCCCGACGGGATCGCGCCTCGCGCGCCGCCCTCGGTCGTGCCGCCATCGCGGTGCACGAAGACCAGGTCGATGTCCGACGATACGTTGAGCTCGTCGCCTCCGAGCTTGCCCATGCCGACGACGAGCAGGTCCTGCGGGCGCCCGTCGCCGTCGAGCGGCCGGCCGTGCTGCGCCGCGAGCTCGGCGGCCGCGTGGTGCAGCGCGATGCGAGTCGACAGCCGCCCCCAGGCGCTGATCGCGCCGCAGACCTCGGCGAGCGGTGCCCGCTGCCGGACGTCGCGCTCGACGATCGCGAGCACCAACAGCTGGCGCGCGCGGCGCAGCGCGGGGCCCGGGTCCACCGCCGGGCCCCCGCCGACGGCCGATGCGCCCGCGGCGCTCGACAGCGCCACCGCGCGTTCCCAGCATGCCACGACCGCCGCCTCGTCGAGCGGGCGCTCGACCATCGCCGGCAGCAGCGCCGCGAGGGAGGGCTGGCGCCTCGACAGCGCGTCCAGCGTGCGCCCGAACCAGGCCGACCCGGACCGGGCTTCGTAACCGTCCGTCACCATTCGAATCCATCGCGGTGGAGCCCGCCGCGAGCCCCGTCGTCTGTATGCTACAGTCCAAAGACGCCTCGTCGACGCCCGGCCGCTGGGGCCTCTCGCGGGTCCCGCGTCCCGGACGCCCCCCGACTCCATGACCGCCCGACCGACGCCGCTCTCGAACAGGCTGGCCGGCGTCCTGCTCGGCCTGCTCGGGCTCGCGCTGTGCGCGGTCTTCGCCACCTACCTGCTGGTGCGCCACGTCGCGTGGCCGCGCCTCGACGCGTGGCGCCCGTGGCTCGTCGCCCAGGTCGAGCGCCAGCTCGGCGTGCCGGTGTTCATCGGCTCGCTGCACCCCGAATGGGAGGGGTTGCACCCGTCGCTGCGGATCGACCGGCTGAGGATCGACGGGCCCGACGGGCAGCCCCGGCTCGAGGTCGGCTCGGCCTACGCCCGCGTGTCGTGGCGTTCGCTCGCGATCGGGCACCTTCGATTCGCGGCGCTGCGGCTCGAGGCGCCCGACCTGATCGTCGAGCGGCTCGCGCCGGGCCGCATCGCGGTCGCCGGCTTCGAGGTCTCGGGTGACGGGTCGTCGGACGGACGCGGCCTCGACTGGCTGCTGACGCAGGGCGAGCTCGCGGCCGCCGACGCGACGGTGCGCCTGGTCGACCGCACGGGCGAGGTGCCGCCGCTCACCGTCGAGGGCATGACGCTCAGCCTGCGCAGCGTCGGTCGCCGCCACCAGGCGGCCGCGTCGGCGACCCGTCCGGGCGACGCCGCCGACTCGGTCGCGGTCGTCGCCGAGCTCTACCGTTCGCCGCTCGCGCGCCCGTCCGACTGGCGGCGCTGGACCGGCGAGGCCCACGTGTCGGGCCAGGGTGTCGAGCTCGCGCGGGTCGCCTCGCTCGCGCGGACGTTCGGAATGCATCTGCCCGAGCCGGCCGACGCCGCCGCGGGCCGTCTCGACGCGCTCGGCTGGCTGCGCTTCGACGCGGGCGCGGTCGTCGATGCGACGCTGAAGGCGCGCGCCGCCCATGCGGCGACGCGGCTGCCCGAGGGCTCCCTCGCATTCGACGCGCTGGCCGTCGAGGCGCGGACCGAGCGCCAGCGCGACGGCGGGCTGGTCGTGCGGCTCTCGGGGCTGTCGGCGGTGGACGCGGAGGGCTTCGCGCTCGCGGCCGACGGCGACGCCGAGCTCGCGTTCGATGCGTCGCGCTCGCTGCGCGCGGCGACGCTGCGGCTGCAGGCGTTCGATGCGGGCGCCGCGCTGCAGGCGGCGCGCCGCCTGCCGCTGCCGGCCGCGGCCCGCGAGCGGCTCGCCGGGATCGGCCTCGCCGGCGAGGTCCGGGACCTGAAGCTGCGCTGGGTGCATCCGGAGGGCCGGGCCCCCGAGTCCCGGCGACCCGCCGATCGCAGCGCCGAGGCGGAGCGCGCGGCGCGCGACGCGCCCCGCTTCGAGCTCGCCGCCGCGTTCGAGCGGCTCGGCGTGCAGTTCGGCGAGCGGGCCGACGGCACCCGGCTGCCGGCGCTCGGCAACCTGTCCGGCTCGGTGCGCGCGACAGACCGCGACGGCACGCTCTCGCTGTCCGGCCGGCAGGCGACCGTGGTGCTGCCCGGCTGGCTCGACGAGCCGTCGATCCCGTTCGACCGGCTGACCGGCGAGGCGACCTGGACCTGGGACGCGGAGACGCACGTGCTGCGCGTCGACGCGCCGAAGGTCGATTTCTCGAACGCCGACGTCCGCGGCACGGTCTCCGCGACATGGCGCAACGGTGGCGACGGACCGGGCATCGTCGAGCTCGTGGCCCGCGTCGAGCGGGCCGAGCTGAAGCGCGTGCCGCGCTACCTGCCGAGCCGCCTGCCGCCGTACGTGCGGGAGTGGGTCGCGCACTCGGTGCTCTCCGGCTCGGTCGAGGACGTGCAGCTCGAGATCCGCGGCGACCTGTGGCACTTCCCGTTCCGCGACCCGGCCGAAGGCCGCTTCCGGCTCGCGGGCCGCTTCAGGGACGCGACGCTGGCGTACGCGCCCGGCTGGCCGCGGATCGAGCAGGGCGCGGGCGACATCCGGTTCGAGGGCGTCGGCTTCGAGGTCCGCGCGCAGTCGGGCGTCTCGGAGGGGGTGCGGCTCGCCGACGTCGTCGCGCGGCTGCCCGACTACCACGACGGCATCCTGACGGTCGACGGTCGTGCGGCCGGCGCCGCGAAGGACATGCTCGCGTTCGTCAACGCGAGCCCGCTCGTCACCCACGTGTCGACCTTCACGCGCGACCTGCGGGTCGCCGGCGACGCGAAGCTCGGCATGCGGCTCGAAGTGCCGCTGTACGACCTGGCGTCGTTGAAGGCCGCCGGCACCGTCGACTTCCCCGGCAACGAGGTCGCGCTCGACAGCACGCTGCCGCCGTTCGGCGGCGTCACCGGGCGGCTCGAGTTCACCGAACGCGGCATCGCGCTGCCCGAGCTGCGCGGCACGCTGCTCGGCGGGCCGATCCGCGTCGAGGGGCGGCCCACGGGCGACGGACGGATGCGGATCGACGCCACCGGCTCGATCGACGCGGCCGGCATGCGCGCACTGGTCGACAACCCGCTCACCCGCAAGCTCTCGGGCCGAACCGACTACCGCGCGAGCGTCGACGTCGACCACCGCGCGTCGACGCTGCGGATCGAGTCCGACCTCGTCGGCATCGCGAGCGACCTGCCGGCGCCGTTCGCCAAGCTCGCCGGGCAGTCGTGGCCGCTGCGCGTGGTGTCGCGGCCGCTCGCGCCGTCCGGCCCGTCGGCGCGTCCGCCGGGCGACCGGCTCGAGATCCGGCTGCGCGACGACATCGCGCTCGCGCTCGAGCGCGAGCGCGAGCCGTCGGGCGAGCGGCTGCTGGTGCGGCGCGCCGGCTTCGCGCTCGACGCGGAGCCCGCGCTGCGCGAGGGCGGCCTGTCGGTCATCGTGCGGACCCGCGCAATCGACCTCGACGCGTGGCGCGCCGTGATCGACGACGGCGAGCTCGAGCGGCTCGAGCGCGCGGCCAAGGGCATGGCCGTCGGCATCTCGCTGGTGCCCGACCTGGTCTCGGTCGTCGCCGACGACCTGCGCGTCGCCGGCCGCGACCTGCACGAGGTCGTCGTGGGCGCCTCGCGCACCGACGGCCGCTGGCGCGCGAACGTGGCGTCGCGCGAGATCGAGGGCCACTTCGAGTGGCGCGACGCGCGGCCCGGCGAGCGCATCGGCACGCTGACCGCGCACTTCGCGCGGCTGGTGCTGCCGCGCTCGCGCGAGGGCGAGGTCGAGTCCGCGCTGTCGGCGTCGCCGACGCAGCTGCCGGCACTCGACATCGTCGTGGACGACCTGACCCTCGGCACGCTACCGATGGGCCGGCTGACGCTGTCGGCGACCAACGGCGGCACCGCCGAGCAGCCGGTCTGGCGGCTCGACCGGCTGGTCGTCGTGAACCCCTCCGCGCGGCTCGAGGCGCGTGGCGCGTGGTCGTTCGTCGGCGTGCCGCGCGCCCGGCCGGGCGCACCGACCGCGGCGCTCGGCCCGAGCCCGCCGCCGGGGGCCGCGCCCGCGCACGCCGATGCGCGCAGCACGCGCCTCGACTTCGAGCTCGAGGTCCGCGACGCCGGCGAGCTGCTCGACCGGATGGGCCTGCGCGAGACGGTGCACGGCGTGGCCGGCACGCTCGCCGGCAACGTGCGCTGGCGCGGCTCCCCGATCGGGATCGACTTTGAGTCCCTCGACGGCGAGATCAGCGTCGCACTCGGCAAGGGCGAGTTCCTGAAGGTCGATCCGGGCGCCGCGAAGCTGATCTCGGTGCTCAACATGCAGTCGCTGCCGAAGCGTCTGTCGGGCGACTTCCGCGACCTGTTCGGCGAGGGCTTCGCGTTCGACTCGATCGCCGGCCGCGTGAAGATCGACGAGGGCATCGCGCGCACCTCGGACCTGCGGATGCGCGGGCTGCAGGCGCAGGTCAACATCCGTGGCGAGGCCGACCTGCAGCACGAGACGCAGCGGCTCCGCGTCGAGGTCGTGCCCGAGCTGAACGCGGGCCTCGCGTCGATCGCGGTCGGCGCGATGGTCAATCCGCTGATCGGGCTCGGCTCGTTCGCCGCGCAGTACGTGCTCAGGAAGCCCTTGCAGGAGGTGCTCGCCTACGACGTCGACGTGACCGGCTCCTGGTCGGACCCGACGGTCAGCGAGCGCAACCGGCGGGTGCTGCAGAGGGGCGTCGATCCGCCGTCGCAGTGACGCGGCGCTCGACGGCCGGCCGCGTGCGGCGCAGGTGCTACGCTGCGCGCCAGTCTCCCAACGGACCCCACCCATGACGGCGAAGCTCCCGATCGCGGCGATCCAGATGGTCTCGGCCGCGTCGGTCGAACCCAACCTCGAGGCCGCGCGCCGGCTCGTCGCGCAGGCCGCCGCCGGCGGCGCCGCGCTGGTCGTGCTGCCCGAGTTCTTCTGCCTGCTCGGCCGCAAGGACACCGACAAGGTCGACGCGAGGGAGCCGGCCGGCGACGGCCCGATCCAACGCGCGCTCGCCGACATCGCCCGCGAGTCGGGCGTCTGGCTGATCGGCGGCACCGTGCCGATCGCCTCGTCCGAGCCGCGCCGCATCCGCAACGCCTGCCTCGTGCACCGGCCCGACGGCACGCTCGCCGCGCGCTACGACAAGGTCCACCTGTTCGGCCTGAAGCGCGGCGAGCAGAAGTTCGACGAGTCCGCGACCATCCAGCCCGGCCGCACGCCGACCGTCTGCGACGTCGACGGGCCCGACGGCACGCGCTGGCGGATCGGCCTGTCGGTCTGCTACGACCTGCGCTTCCCCGAGTACTACCGCTCGCTCGGCGCGGTCGACCTGATCGTCGTGCCCTCGGCCTTCACCTACGTGACCGGCGAGGCGCACTGGGAGGTGCTGCTGCGGGCCCGCGCGATCGAGAACCAGTGCTGGGTGCTCGCGCCCGCGCAGGGCGGCACGCACGAGAACGGACGCCGGACCTGGGGCCACACGATGCTGGTCGACCCGTGGGGCGAGGTGGTCGCGTCGCGGCCGGAAGGCGAGGGCGTCGTCGCCGGAGAGCTCTCCGCCGCCCGGATCGCCGAGGTCCGCGCGCAGCTGCCGGCGCTCGCCCACCGGACGATGTGAGCCCGCCGGCGCCGCGCGGCGCCCGCGCGTGCTGCGTTAGACTGCATCCATGAACACCGTCGCCGACCCCGCCCTCGCCCGCCTCGTCCACGCCCGCGGGCTCCTGCTCGATCCCTACGAGCTCGACGAGTCGCGCCTCGCCGAGGCGCTCGCCGAGGTCTTCAGGCACCGGGTCGACTACGCGGACCTCTACTTCCAGTACACGCGCAACGAGGGCTGGAGCCTCGACGAGGGCATCGTCAAGTCGGGCAGCTTCTCGATCGACCAGGGCGTCGGCGTGCGCGCGGTCTCGGGCGAGAAGACCGCGTTCGCGTACTCCGACGAGATCGGCTTCGATGCGCTGATCTCGGCCGCGCGCGCGACCCGCACGATCGCCCGCAGCGGCGCCGGCAAGGTCAAGGTCGCCAGCGCGATGCGCCCCTCGGCCGGCCGCGTGCTCTACGGCACCGACGACCCGATCGCATCGCTCGATTCCACCGCCAAGGTCGAGCTGCTGCACAAGGTCGAGACCCTCGCGCGCCGCAAGGACCCGCGCGTCGTGCAGGTGATGGCCGGCCTCGCTGCCGAGTGGGATGTCGTGCTGGTCGCGCGCTCCGACGGCGTGATCGCCGCCGACGTGCGCCCGCTGGTCCGGCTGTCGGTGACCGTGATCGCCGAGCAGGACGGCCGTCGCGAGCAGGGTACCAGTGGCGGCGGCGGGCGCTTCGTCGACTTCCAGTGGTTCTCCGATGCGGTCGTCGAGAAGTACGTCGACGACGCGGTCCATGCGGCGCTGGTCAACCTCGAGTCGCGCCCGGCTCCGGGCGGCGTGATGTCGGTGGTGCTCGGGCCCGGCTGGCCCGGCGTGCTGCTGCACGAGGCGATCGGCCACGGCCTCGAGGGCGACTTCAACCGCAAGGGCTCGTCGGCGTTCGCCGGGCGGCTCGGCGAGCGGGTCGCCGCGAAGGGCGTGACCGTCGTCGACGACGGCACGATCGCCGACCGGCGCGGCTCGCTGAACATCGACGACGAGGGCAACCCGACGCAGCGCAACGTGCTGATCGAGGACGGGATCCTGAAGGGCTACATCCAGGACTCGCTCAACGCGCGGCTGATGAAGGTGCCGGTCACCGGCAACGGCCGGCGCGAGTCGTTCGCGCACCTGCCGATGCCGCGGATGACCAACACCTACATGCTCGGCGGCGACCGCGAACCGAAGGAGATCGTCGAGTCGATAGAGCGCGGGCTGTACGCAGTCAACTTCGGCGGCGGCCAGGTCGACATCACCAACGGCAAGTTCGTGTTCTCGGCGAGCGAGGCCTACTGGGTCGAGAACGGCAAGGTACAGTACCCGGTCAAGGGTGCGACGATCATCGGCAACGGGCCGGACGCGCTGACGCGGGTGACGATGATCGGCAACGACATGCGCCTCGACTCGGGCGTGGGCGTGTGCGGCAAGGACGGCCAGTCGGTACCGGTGGGCGTCGGCCAGCCGACGCTGCGGATCGAGGGGCTGACGGTCGGCGGCACTGCCTGAACCCGCCTCCATGGCACGCGAGTCCGACCACACCGCATCGATCGGCCGCGCGCCGGTGTTCGAGCCCCTCGAGGGCTTCGTCGAGTTCCCGCCCGCCGAGATGGCCGCGCGGGCCCGTGCGTTCCGCGACGAGCTCGCCCGGCGCCGCACCGTGCGGCAGTTCTCCGACCGCCCGGTGCCGCACGAGGTGATCGAGGCCTGCCTCGCCGCGGCCGGCTCCGCGCCCTCGGGCGCGAACCTGCAGCCCTGGCTCTTCGTCGTCGTCACCGACCCGGCGATCAAGCGGACCATCCGCGTCGAGGCCGAGAAGGAAGAGCGCGAGTTCTACGCGCATCGCGCGCCCAAGGCGTGGCTCGACGCGCTCGCGCCGCTCGGCACCGACGCCGACAAGCCCTTCCTCGAGACCGCGCCCGTGCTGATCGCGATCTTCGGGCGCAAGCACTCCGAGACGCCCGCCGGCACGCCGGTGAAGAACTACTACGTGACCGAGTCGGTCGGCATCGCGACCGGATTCCTGATCGCGGCGCTCCACCACGCGGGCCTCGCGACGCTGACCCACACGCCGAGCCCGATGCGCTTCCTCAACCAGATCCTGTCGGTCGACGACGACGCGCGGCCGGCGATCCTGCTGGTCGTGGGCTATCCCGCGCCCGGTTGCACCGTGCCCGCCATCGGCAGGAAGCCGCTGGACGCGATCGCGACCTTCCTGTGAGCGGCCGGCGAGCCGTGCCTGCCGGCCCGCGCCCGAGTCACTCCTGCGCGTGCCGCCGATCGAACTCCCACACCGCCTCGAAACCCATCATCCGGCTGAATTCCATGAAGTCCGCCAGCGGCGCCTTCGCGCCGATCGAAGAGCGCGTCTGCTTGATGTGCGCGTACGAGTGCTCCAGCGCCCACCCCGCCGCGAGGAAGCCCGCGGCCGGATAGATCGCCAGCGCGAAGCCCATCTCCTCCAGCACCTTCGGCGGCAACACCGGCGTGCGCCCGCCCTCGACGACGTTGATCAGCATCGGCACGTCGAAGGTCGAGGCGATCCTCGCCATCTCGGCCTCGGTCTCGGGCGACTCGATGAACAGCACGTCGGCGCCCGCCGCGAGGTAGGCGTCGGCGCGGCGCAGCGCCTCGTCCAGCCCGAGCGTCGTGCGCGCGTCGGTGCGCGCGACGATCAGCATGTCGCCCGAGCGCGCCTCCCTCGCGACCTTGAGCGTGCGGACCATGTCCTTCATCGGGATCACGCGCCGGCCCGGCGTGTGGCCGCACTTCTTCGGAAACTCCTGGTCCTCGAGCTGGATGCCGGCCGCGCCCGCCGCCTCGTAGCCGGCGACGGTGTGCGCGACGTTCAGCAGCCCGCCGTAGCCGGTGTCGCCGTCGCAGATCACCGGGGTCTTCGCCATCGTGCAGAACGCGCGTACCCGGTCGACCATGTCGGCGTAGCTCGCGAGGCCGGCGTCGGGCAGGCCGAGGTGCGACGCGACCGTGCCGTAGCCGGTCATGTACAGCGACTCGAAGCCCATGCGGTCGGCGATCCGCAGCGACACCATGTCGTAGATGCCCGGCGCGGCGACCAGCCGGCCCTTCCTCAGCACGCCCTTCAGCGACGCCTTGCTCACGCGGTGACTCCATTGAAGCGATCGCGGTCCGCGTAGACGCGGAACGCCATCCGATGGTGCGCGGCCATCCGCGCCTCGAACGCCTCGACCTCGGGCGTCACCTTCTGGCCGCGGAAGCCGCCGCGGACCGCGCGCGCCTCGACGTCCTTGTACGCGTCGCGCCACGACTCGGGCAGCGCCGGCGCTTCCGGCAGCGACAGCCACAGCCGCAGCAGGTGACGCTTTCGCTCCGGCGCGTCGTGATCGACGTAGTCGGTCCGCGAGTGCAGCACCACGTGGTTGTTGATCAGTTGCACGTCACCCGGCTGGAAGTGCATCCGGAAGCACACTTCGGGCCGGCGCAGGATCTCGTCGAACAGGTCGAGCGCCTCGGTCTGCGCGTCGGTCAGCCGCGGCACCTCCGGGAAGCTCAGCTGCGCCGACTTCACGTGATTGCGGATGTGCCGGCACGCGAAGCGCCCGTCACGCGCGCCCATGATCGCCGCGCGGTACCAGGGCGGCTCCTCGGGCGCCTGCTCGCCCTGGCGGCTGAACGTGATCGGCTCGTACAGCAGCGCGAGCAGGTCGGGCCGCTCGGCGAGCATGACGTTGTGCGCGGTGACCGACGAAGCGATCAGGCTCTCGCCGCCCGACACCGCGGTGCGCAGGCACATCAGCCCGACGAGGTCGGTGCCGTCGGCGTGGAAGTCCAGCGCGGAGCGGGTGTTGTAGCCCCGGCCCTGGACGCTGCGGTAGGTGCCGCCGGCATCGCGCACGTCGGACATCATCTGGCTCGCGCGGCCCTGCTGGCGGGGCACGCCGAGGTGCAGCCCGAGGCCCCAGAAGAAGGTCCGAGAGGCCTCGACGCTCCAGCGCTCGACCGGCAGCCCGCGCAGCAGCCGGAAGCCGCGGCCGTCCTGCGTTTCGGCGATCGCGGCGCGCAGTCGCGCGAGCGCGGCCGGACCGAACGGGAAGTCGGCGGGCGAGAGCTCGAGCTCGCCCTTGCCGGTACCGAGCGCGTACTCGAGGCCGCGCTCGAAGTCGCGGATCTCCTCGGCGACGAGCCGCACCGCCCAGCGTCCGTCGGCGCGCAGGTCGTCGGCGGTCCAGCCCGGGGGCCGGGTCACGGGGGCGATCATCATCCGATCTCCTGGGTCCGCAGGCTCATTGCGGCTTCATTCCGGCTTCAGTCCGACGTCGGTCACCGCCTTCTGCCAGAAGGCGGCATCCTTGCGCACCTGCGCCTCGGTGTCGGCGACCGGCGCGCCGCCGGGCACCGCGGCCTGGTCGCCGAGGATCTTCACCATCTCCGGGGTGGTGATCACCGCGGCGACCTCCTGCTGGATCCGCTCGAGGATCGCCCGCGGCGTCGCGCTCGGGGCGTACAGCGTGTAGTCGGTGTGGGTCTCGAAGTCCTTCGCGCCCTCCTCGATCATCGTGGGCACGTCGGGCAGCGCGTCGGTGCGCTTCGCGCCGGTCACCGCGATCGGGCGCAGCTTGCCCGAGGTGATGAACGGCCGCGCGGTCAGGATCGAGGTCACGCCGATCGTGGTCGAGCCGGCGGCGACGTCGGCCATCAGCGGCGCGCCGCCCTTGTAAGGCACGTGCACCGCGTCGGGCACGCCCTGCGCACGGACGAACATCGCGCCGACCAGCCGCGTCATGTTCTCCGAGCTGCCGTAGCTGACCTTGTCGGGCGCCTTGCGCATCAGCGCGGTCAGCTCCCTGACGTTGCGCGCCGGCAGGTCCGAGTTCACGACGATGACCATCGGCGAGGTCGCGACCTTGGTGACCGGCGTCAGGTCCTTGAACGTGTCGTACGGCAGCTGCCTCATCAGCAGCGGGTTCAGCAGGTGCGTGTTGACGACGAGCACCAGCGTCGTGCCGTCGGGCGCCGACTTCGCGACGATGTCGGTACCGATCACGCCGTTCGCCCCCGGCCTGTTGTCGACCACGACCGACTGGCCGAGCCGCTGGCGCAGCCGCTCGGCGACGTGGCGCGCGAGGATGTCGGTGCCGCCGCCGGGCGAGTAGGGCACGATCAGGCGGATCGGCTTGTCCGGCCACGGCTTGTCCGTGCCGGCCTGCTGTGCGGAGGCGGCGGCCGGCAGGCCGAGGGCGGCGGTGGCGGCGAGCGCGGTGGCGGCGACGCGCGACAGCCGTCCGAGCGCGTGGCGGCGCGATGGGGTCATGGGGGCTCCTCCTGGGTGCGGGCGATCGCCCGTCGGTTTCGTGCGGACAGGCTAGGAACCACGCCGACCGGTGTCAACGCCGGATTCCGGACCGTGCGCGCCTCGGCCGCCGCGGCGCTGCGTAGAATCGGTGCACCACCCCCGCTGTCCCGCCCATGGCCCAGGTCGACTTCCTCGTCGTCGGCGCCGGCATCGCCGGCGCGTCGATCGCCCACTTCCTCGCGCCGCACGGACGGGTCGTCGTCCTGGAGCGTGAGTCGCATCCCGGCTACCACAGCACCGGCCGCTCTGCCGCCTTGTTCTCCGAGACCTACGGCACGCCGCAGGTGCGCGCGCTCTCGCGCGCGAGCCGGGCGTTCCTCGAGCGCCCGCCCGCCGGCTTCGCCGAGGGGCCGGTCATCACGCTGCGCGGTGCGCTGATGGTCGGCGGCCCGGCCGACGAGGCGCTGCTCGAGGCCGAGCTCGCCGCGATGCGGCGCATCACCCCGGAGATCCGGCGCGTCGGCGCGGCCGAGGTGCTCGCGACCGTGCCGGTGATGCGGCCGCAGGCGACCGGCGACGCGATCCTCGAGCCCGGCGCCTGCGACCTCGACGTGCATGCGCTGCACCAGGGCTTCCTGCGCGGGCTCCGGTCGCGCGGCGGCGGGGTCGTCTGCGACGCCGAGGTCGTGTCGATCACGCGCGGGGCGGACGGCTGGAGCGTCGTGGCGCGCAGCGGCGTCGGCACGGCCGCGACGATGCGCGAGTGGCGAGCCGCGATGCTGGTCGACGCCGCCGGCGCGTGGGCCGACGTCGTGGCGCGGATGGCCGGCGTGCGCCCGATCGGCCTGCAGCCGAAGCGCCGCGCCGCGTTCACCTTCGCGCCGCCCGAGGGCGTCGACCCGCGCGGCTGGCCCGCGGTGATCGCGCTCGACGAGAGCTGGTACATCAAGCCCGACGCCGGCGTGCTGATCGGCTCGCCGGCCAACGCCGACCCGGTCGAGCCGCACGACGTGCAGGCCGAGGAACTCGACATCGCGATCGCGATCGACCGGATCCAGACCGCGACGACGATGGCGATCCGCCGCCCGATCCGCGTCTGGGCCGGGCTGCGCTCGTTCGTCGCCGACGGCGACCTGGTCGGCGGCCCGGCGCCCGACGACGCGGCCTTCGTCTGGACCGCGGCGCAGGGCGGCTACGGCATCCAGACCTGCGCGGCGATGGGCGAGGCCTGCGCGGCGCTCGCCCGCGGCGCGCCGATCCCCGCCCACCTCGCCGACCACGGCATCGACCGCGCGATGCTGTCGGCCGCGCGCCTGCACGCCCCCGAAGGATCGCCCCGATGAAGGTCTTCTCCGCGACGCTCGCCACCGAGACCAACACCTTCGCGCCGATGCCGACCGGCCTCGTCTCGTTCCGCGAGCGCGGCTACTTCGCGGCCGGCGAGCACCCCGACGCGCCGACGCTGTTCACCGGCCCGCTGTGGGCCGCGCGGCTTCGCGCGAAGGACCTCGGCCTCACGCTCGCCGAGGGCCTGTGCGCGTTCGCGATGCCCTCGGGCACGACGACCCGCCACGCGCACGAGACGCTGCGCGCGCGGCTGCTCGAGGACCTGCGCGCCGCGATGCCGGTCGACGTCGTGCTGCTCGGCCTGCACGGCGCGATGGTCGCCGACGGCTGCGACGACTGCGAGGGCGACCTGCTCGAGCGCGTGCGCGCGATCGTCGGCCCCGAGGTCGTGATCGGCGCCGAGCTGGACCCGCACACGCACCTGTCCGAGAAGATGGTCCGCCACGCCGACCTGCTGATGGCGTTCCGCGAGTACCCGCATGTCGACGCGGTCGAGCGTGGCCTGGAGCTGGTCGACGCCTGCGTCGCGATCGCGCGGGGCGCGCCGCGGCCGGCGGTCGCGGTGCACGACTGCGACACCATCCGCGCGCTGCGCACCCCGTTCGAGCCGGTGCGCGGCTTCGTCGACCGCGCGAAGGCGATGGAGGGCCGCGACGGCATCGTGTCGATCACCGCGATCCACGGCTTCCCGTGGGGCGACTCGCCCGACCTCGGCACCAGGCTGATCGTCTACGCGAAGGACGCCGGCACCGCGCGCGAGGTCGCCACCCGGCTCGGCACCGAGCTGCGCGCCATCTGCGACGCCGTGCGCGTCCCAGGCCCGTCGATCGACGCGGCGATCGACGAGGCGCTCGCCGCCGACGCATGGCCGGTCGTCTTCGCCGACGGCGCCGACAACGCCGGCGGCGGCGCGCCGAGCGACTCGACCTTCGTGCTTCGCCGGCTGGTCGAGCGGAACGTGGATTGCGCGATCCTCGGGCCGCTGTGGGACCCGGGCGCGGTCGCGATCGCGCGCGAGGCGGGCGAGGGCGCGCGGCTGCCGCTGCGGATCGGCGGCAAGATCGCGCCGGTCTCGGGCGATCCGTTCGACGCGATCGTCGAGGTGCGAGGGCTCGCGTCCGACCTGCGGGTGCCCGGCCTGTCGGGCAGCGTCGACGAGCTCGGCGACTGCGCGCTGGTCGCGATCGGCGGCGTCGAGGTGCTGCTCAACAGCCGTCGCACGCAGGGCTTCTCGACCGAGATGTTCACCGCGTTCGGCGTCGACCTGACGCGGCGACGCATCGTCGTCACCAAGTCCTCGCAGCACTTCCACGCGTCGTTCTCGAAGGTCGCGGCGAGGATCCTGTACGTCGACGCGCCCGGCACGCTGACCACCGACCTGACCACGCTGCCGTTCCGCAAGGCGCGCCGCGCGGTGATCGAGTCGTACTGAGTCGTACCGAGCCCCGCCCGTGGCGCGGCGGCCGCGCCACGGGCCCGACTTGCCTCGCCTGGCCGATCCGGCTAGAGTGCAGGCGCCATGCCGCGCTTCTGGTCCTACGCGTTCTTCTTCTTCTTCGGCTTTCCGCCCGCTGGCGGGTCGGCCCGGGGACGCGCGCAAGCCTGACAGACGCAGCTCCGAGCGAACCGCCAGCCCGAAAGGCCTGGCGGTTTTTCGTTTTTCCGGGGATCCGAACATGAACACGAAGCACGCCACCGACGACGTCCGCATCCGTGCGATCAAGGAGCTGTCGCCGCCCTCGCACGTCGTGCGCGAGTTCCCGCTGCGCGACGCTCCCGCCGAGCTGGTGTACGAGACCCGCCAGTCGATCCACCGGATCCTGCACGGCATGGACGACCGGCTGCTGGTCGTCGTCGGGCCCTGCTCGATCCATGACCCCAGGGCGGCCATCGAGTACGCGAAGCGGCTCGTCGTCGAGCGCGAGCGGCTGAAGGGCCGCCTCGAGATCGTGATGCGCGTCTACTTCGAGAAGCCGCGCACCACGGTCGGCTGGAAGGGCCTGATCAACGACCCGGGGCTCGACGGCAGCTTCGACATCAACCGCGGGCTGCGCCTGGCGCGCGAGCTGCTGATGGAGATCAACGAGCTGGGGCTGCCGGCCGGCACCGAGTTCCTCGACATGATCACGCCGCAGTACGTCGCCGACCTGATCTCCTGGGGCGCGATCGGCGCGCGGACCACCGAGTCCCAGGTGCACCGCGAGCTCGCCTCCGGGCTGTCGTGCCCGGTCGGCTTCAAGAACGGCACCGACGGCAACGTGCGGATCGCGCTCGACGCGATCAAGGCCGCGTCGCAGCCCCACCATTTCCTGTCGGTGACCAAGGGGGGGCACTCGGCGATCGTCTCGACCAATGGCAACGAGGACTGCCACCTGATCCTGCGCGGCGGCAAGGCGCCGAACTTCGACCGCGCGAGCGTCGACGCCGCGTGCCGCGAGGCCGGCGCCGCCGCGCTCGCCTGCCGGCTGATGATCGACGCGAGCCACGGCAACAGCCAGAAGAAGCACGAGAACCAGCTCGCGGTCGCGCGAGACATCGCCGACCAGCTGTCCGACGGCGAGTCGCGGGTGTTCGGCGTGATGGTCGAGAGCCACCTGGTCGCCGGCCGGCAGGACCTGGTCGCTGGCCGCCCGCTCGCCTACGGCCAGAGCATCACCGACGCGTGCATCGGCTGGGAGGACACGATCGCGGCGCTGGACACGCTCGCCGAGGGCGTCGCCGAGCGCCGGGTCGCCCTCGCGCACTGACCCGGACGGGCCACCGCCGAAGGCATCCGGTCACGCGCCCCTGGAGTCCGGTCGGGCCCGCCCCGCCGTACGTCGGACGGGGTCGCGCAGGCCGTCGGACGAAGGCCGCGGCGCCGGATCGGCCGCAGGTCTTCGTGCTATAAGCACTGACGAGTCAAGCCGGAGTCCGCCATGGGGGCATCCACCCTGAATCAGCCCGACGCGGGCGTCGGTCCGTCGGGCAAGCCCGCCGAGACAGCCATCCGCCAGACGCCGCACGAGCGCCTGAGCGCCATCGGGCTGCGTCCGGTCGGGCGCGCGAGCGAGTTCGCCGACGAGATCCACGGCCTGATGGCCAAGACGCCGCTGTTCTCCGGCCTCGAGTTGGAGGAGACCCGCAAGCTCGGCGCCTTCATGTACGTCTACGAGGCGCCCGCCGGGGTCACGATCATCTCGGAGGGCGAGACCGGCGACTTCATGATGCTGCTGATGAACGGCATGGTCGACGTGCTGCGCCGCAACCGCTACAACTTCCCGTCGCGGATCGCGGTCGCGCACGCGGGCCACGCGCTCGGCGAGATGTCGATGTTCGACGGCGAGCCGAGGTTCGCGTCGTGCGTGACCCTCGAGCCGAGCCGCATCGCGGTGCTGACCCGCGACGCGATGATGCTGGTGCTGCACGACGAGCCGCGGCTCGGCAGCAAGATCCTGCTGAAGCTGGTCCAGCTGCTGTCCGACCGGCTGCGCCAGACCAGCGCGAAGCTGGTGTCCTACCTCGAGGCGGCCCGGGAGGCCTGAGCTCCCGGGGCCCGCCCGGCGCTTTCCGACGCGCCCTCCCGGGAAGTCCTGGTTCGGGGCCGTCGCCCGGACGCACCGCGGCGAGGCGACGGATGCCCGGCGCCGGCGCCGATATCATCGCTCCCGTCGCGGCGCGACCGCCGCTCGACGGGAGCCCGCCGTGCCCACGCTGCTGCTGATCAACCCGAACACCTCCGCGTCGGTCACCGGGCTGATGGCCGACGTGATGCGGCCACTGCTCGGTCCCGGCATCGAACTGGTGCCGGTCACCGCGCGTCTCGGCGCGTCCTACATCGCCTCGGAGGCCGCGTACGCGGTCGCCGGGCACGCGGCACTCGACGCGTGGGCCGCATGGCGCGCCGAGGGCGGGCGCTGCGACGCGGTGCTGGTCGGCTGCTTCGGCGACCCGGGCGTCGCCGCGCTGCGCGAGGTCGCGGGCGTACCGGTCACCGGGCTCGCCGAGGCGGCGCTGCGCGAGGCCGCGACCCATGGGCCGCACGCGATCGTCACCGGCGGTGCCGCGTGGCGGCCGATGCTCGAGCGCTTCGCGCTCGCCAACGGGCTCGCCGAAGGGCTCGCCGGGATCCACGTGGTCGAGAAGAGCGGCGTCGAGCTGATGGCGATGCCCGACGGCGGCGCGGCCGAGCTGCTCGACGCGCTGCGCGCCGCGGCCGCGCCCCCGGTGCGGGCGGTGGTCATCGGCGGCGCGGCGCTCGGCGGCATCGCGCAGCGCGTCGCCGCGCAGGTGCCGGTGCCGGTCATCGACAGCGTGCAGGCGGGCGCCCGGTGGGCCGCGACGACCCTGGGCGCGCCGGCTGCCGTGCCGGCCTCGTTCGACGCGGGTGTCCGCTGGAGCGGGCTGTCGGCAGCGCTCGCCTCGGCGCTGGCGGGCACGGCGCCGCGCTGAGGCCGGGCCTCAGCTGCCCTTCGCGCGACCCTTCTCCCAGAGCACGTCGGTGCCGCCGGCGTGCCGGTTGAGCACCCGCGCGAGCACGAAGAGAAGGTCCGACAGCCGGTTCAGGTACTGCCGGCACAGCGGCCGCACCGCCTCGTCGTGCCCGAGCGCGACGACCGCGCGCTCGGCGCGCCGGCAGACGGTGCGCGAGACGTGCGCGAGCGCGGCCGCCCGCGAGCCGCCCGGCAGGATGAACTCCTGCAGCCGGGGCAGCGTCGCGTTGTGGCTCGCGAGCAGCGCGTCGAGCCTCGCGACCTGCGTGTCGGCGACGTTCTCGAACCCGGGGATGCAGAGCTCGCCGCCGAGGTCGAACAGGTCGTGCTGGATGTCGAGCAGCTGGGCACGAACGTCCTCGGGCAGCGGCTCGCAGAGCAGTACGCCGATCGTCGAGTTCAACTCGTCGACGTCGCCCATCGCGGTGACGCGCAGGCTGTCCTTGGCGGTGCGGCTGCCGTCGCCGAGTCCGGTGCTGCCGTCGTCGCCGGTGCGGGTCGCGATCTGGGTCAGGCGGTGGCCCATGGTCACCTCCGATGCGTCGTGGGATGGGGATTCTATCGGGGCTTCGGGTCGGACTCCCGAAACGGCCGAACTTGGTACGCATCTTGCACTGAGGCTGCGCCCGGGCCGTCGACCGTGCGATGCACCGACACGGCGCGGCCGACAGTGCTCCGACCCGACATCAGACTCCAAGGGAGAACCCCCATGAGACTCGCATCCCTGATCGCAGCAGGACTCCTCGCCGCCGCCGGCAGTGCCGGCGCGGCAGACTTCAGCGATACCTTCATCGGCTACCGCTACAGCGGCTCGTACACCGAGCCCGGCATCGCGGCTGACGTTCCGAAGCACATCTACCAGCTCGGTCACTTCAGCGCCTACAAGTACGGGACCAACTTCTTCAACCTCGACATCCTGCGCTCGCTCGAGAACGACCCGGCCTGCTGCGGGGCCAACGCGAGCCAGGCCCAGGAGCTGTACGTCGCGTACCGGCATGCGCTGTCGTACAACAAGATCACCGGGGCGAAATTCTCGCTGGGCCCGATGCGCGACGCGCTGCTCACCTTCGGATTCGATGCCGGCTCCAAGAACACGCGCTTCGCGCCGCGGCCGCTCAAGCTGCTCATCGGCCCGACCGCGAGCTTCGGTCTGCCCTCGGGCTTCATCGACGTGAGCCTGCTCGCCTACAAGGAGACCAACAACAACGGCATCGTCAGCCGCGAGGTCGATTTCGACCCGACGTGGCAGCTCGGCGCCGTCTGGGGCGTGCCCTTCACGCTCGGCACGCCGGCGATCTTCAAGGGATTCGTCTCGATCACCGGTGAGAAGGGCAAGGACGGGTTCGGCAACGACACCGCGACCGAGACGCTGCTGCGCACGTCCGTCCAGTGGGACCTCGGCGGCCTGGTCGGCCTGAACAAGGGGACGCTGTTCGCCGGCGTGGGCTACGAGTACTGGAAGAACAAGTTCGGCAACCAGGCTTCCGTACCCGGTTCGAAGACCTCGGCGCCCACGCTGCACGCGGAGTGGCACTTCTGAGGCACTGCCGACGACTCGCCTGCCCGTGCCGTGAAGACGGCCGACGCGGCGCGTCCGCAGCCGCAGGGCGCGCCTCAGCCGCGCGCCCAGAAGCCGTCGTGCACCGCGGCGGCCTCGTCCTCGAGCAGCGGCCCGGTCACCTCGACCGAGCGCTGCCCGCTCGCGAATACCGTGCGGCACGGCAGGTCGAGCGTCGGGTTCTCCGGGTGCGCGCCGGTCATCGCGCGCAGGCGGGTCTCGGACAGCCCGTAGGCCACGCGCGACAGGCCAGCCCAGTAGGCTGCGCCCGCGCACATCGCGCAGGGCTCGGCGCTGGTGACCAGCACGCCGCCCGCGAGCGCCGCGGTGCCGTGCGCGGCCGCCGCGCGGCGGATCGCGACCGTCTCGGCATGAGCGGTCGGGTCGTCGCCGGCGGCCGACTCGTTCCCGGCGCGCGCGAGCACGCGGCCGTCGGCGTGCACCACCAGCGCGCCGAACGGATGCCGCCCGGCGGCGCGCGCCTCGGCCGACAGCGCGATCGCCTCGCGCAGCAGCCGCTCGAGGTCCGGGCCGCTCACGATGCGCTCCGGCCCCGGTGCGCCCACGCGGTGGTGTGACGCTCGATCCACGAGAACAGCTCGTACATCGC